>JBDUBD010000063.1:0-15702 GCA_040004295.1 Sphingomonadales bacterium
GGGTGCTGACCCTGCTGGTGATCCCGATCAAGCGCGAGATGGGCCTCACCGATTTCGAGATCAGCCTGTTGCAGGGGTTTGCCTTCGCCCTGCTCTACAGTGTCGCCATGTTGCCGATCGGGCGCCTCGTCGATCGTACGCGCCGACGTGGACTGCTGATGGCTGTTGGCGTGTTGTTCTGGTCGGTCATGACGATGTTGTGCGGCATGGCGCAGAGTTTCGGGATGCTGTTCGCGGCCAGGGTCGGCGTGGGTGTTGGCGAAGCCACGCTCAGTCCGACGGCCTATTCGGTGATCAGTGACTATTTCGAAAAGCGCCGACGGCCATTGGCGATCAGCGTTTACGCAATCGGATATCCGATCGGCGGTGGCCTGGCGCTGATCATCGGCGGGGCGTTGCTCGCGTATTTCTCGACCTCGGCACCGATTGGCATCGAATTTTTCGATGCGTTGTCGCCATGGCAGAAAGTTTTCATCATGGTCGGCCTGCCGGGTATTCTGGTGGCCGCACTCACAGTGACCATTCGTGAACCCGCAAGGCAGGAAGTGGCCGGTATCGGGTCGGAAAATGGTGTCCCGATCCGCGAAGCCCTCCGCTATATCACCGAACGCTGGCGGCTTTACGGCATGTTGATCGGCGTGACGTCGCTCAGCGGCTTGTTGGCGATCGGGGTAAGCCTCTGGTATCCGACCTTCCTCATCCGCACCTATGGCCTCACGACAAGTCAGGTGGGCCTTTATTACGGGACGGTGATGCTGGTTTGCGGCACGATCGGTACGCTTGCGGGCGGATGGTTCTCGGGTGTGCTGATGCGGCGGGGCAAGCGGGATGCCAACCTCAGGATCGTCCTGTTCGCGACGATCCTGAAGGCGTTGCCGCTGGTTATCGGCCCGCTGATGCCGACGGCTACGCTTGCGCTGGCGTTCATGGCAGTCGGAACGCTGATCGGGCAGGCGTCGCAGGGGGTTCTGCTCACCGCGATTCAGGACGTGACCCCGAACCGGCTCAGGGGCCAGGTCAGCGGCCTGACGTTTCTGGGCGTCAACCTGTTCGGGCTCGGGTTGGGCTCGAGCGTGATCGCCGCGATAACCGACTTTGGCTTCGGTGACGAGGGAGCATTGCGTTATGCGATAGCAATCACAGGCCTGCTCGTGCTCCCGATCATGATCCTGATGCTGACCGTGGGGATGAGCGGGTATCGCAAAGCACTGGACGCGATCGAGGAAAAATCCTGATGCACGACCGCGCATCGGCGCGCTGCCGATGACCGTTCTTCGCATCGGAGCGGGGTCGGCGTGGTGGGGCGATCGTATCGAGCCCGCGCACGACCTCGCCACGCACGGCAAGCTGGATTATCTTTGCTTCGAAACGATGGCGGAGGTGACGCTTTCCATTGCGCAGGTTCGTCGCCGTCGCGATCCGGCCTATCCCGGGTATGACAGCTACCTGGACGAACGCATGGCAGCGGTGCTGCCGGCATGCCTCGAACACGGCACGCGGATCGTCTCCAATCAAGGCTGGATCAATCCCGAAGGAGCCGCCGAGCGCACAGTCGAGCATCTCCGCAACCTTGGTGCCAGCGGGGTCAAGGTTGCCGCCGTCGGCGGGAGCCTGATCACCGACCGGATACTGGATCTTGCCGATCGTATTCTGGAGAACGGCGAACCCCTGGCAAATCTGGCCGACAGCATCGTCTCGGCCGAAGTTTACCTGGGTGTCGAGGGTATATTGGAGGCACTCGCTGGCGGGGCCGATATCGTGCTAACCGGTCGCGTCGCCGATCCGTCGCTGTTTGCCGCGCCGATGATCCATGAATTCGGCTGGGACATGTTCGACGGCGCGCTGATGGGGCAGGCGCTGGGCATCGGGCATCTTATGGAATGCGGAACGCAGGTGACCGGAGGGTATTTCCCGGATCCGGGATACAAGGATGTGCCCGAGCCGTGGAATCTGGGTCTGCCGATCGCGGAGGTTTCCCGGGATGGTTCGGTGATCCTGACCAAATTGCCCGGCACCGGCGGGGCGGTCGATCTGCGCACGGTCAAGGAACAGATGCTCTACGAGATTTTCGATCCGGCAAACTACATAACGCCCGACATCATTGTCGATTTCTCGACCGTGAGGCTCGAACAGGTCGGGTCGGACCGGGTGCGCGTGTCCGGCATTTCGGGCAAACCGCGTACCGACACGCTCAAGGTCTCGATCGGGTGCGCCGAAGGATTCGTCGGGGAGGATGTTTTCTTCTTTGCGGGCGCCGGCGCCATGGATCGTGCAAAGCTCGCGATGCAAATCCTGCAGGAGCGCTTTCGCATGTGCGGTCTTGCCGCGGACGAGGTCAGAATCGACCTGCTGGGCGTCAACGCGCTACACGGTCCAGCGACGCCTTCGGGGTTTGCCGAGCCCTATGAAGTCGGTCTGCGTATTGCGGCGCGAACCGCATCGCGCAAAGAGGCTGAGAAAATCGGTCGAGAGGTGGACGGCATGGCCGTTTGCGGCGTCGGCATGACCGGCAAGCGCATACCGGCGCAGGAACGCGTGCGCGAGATCGTGGGAATCTGGTCCGCGCTCATCCCTCGGGCGTCAGTGACGCACAATATCAGCTGGTACGAGGCCTGATCGATGAAGGTCATGCTTCGCCGCGTCGCGCACGTCCGGTCGGGGGACAAGGGCAATACCGCGTGCATATCGGTGATTGCCTACGCCCCGGAATTCTACCCGGTACTGGTGCAGCAACTGACGGTCGAGCGCGTCGCGGAACGCTATGGCGCGCTGCCGACCGGTCCGGTGACGCGGTACACCGTCGATGCGATCACGGCGCTCAACTTTACGCTCGAAGGCTCTCTGGGCGGCGGTGTATCGCGCAACACTGCGATCGACGTCTATGGCAAAGCCCTCTGTGCCGCTCTGCTCGACGTCATCATCGATGTTCCCGACCATCTGCGTGACCTTCTTGTGGGGCCGAAGCCGACGACCGACATCGTCGGTTCGTGGGTGTTGGTCGATTATCGCAGACGACAGGGCGACGATGTCGTTCTGCCATTCGGCGACGACCCTGTAGGTTTTCTACAATACGGAGTCGAAGGACGAGTCTCGGCGACGTTGAGCAGGCGGGACCGGAAAAGATTCGTGCACCCTGTCGACGCGTCGTGGCGCGGTGATCCACAGGAATGCGCCGAAGCGGCGATGACCTATCTTGCCTACACCGGAACCTATCGCATCGAAGGCGACCGTGTGGAACACCAGGTCGAGGCGTGTTCCTATCCGAACTGGGTCGGTACGACGCTGACGCGCTGGATCGATCGCAGGGAAGTCGCCGGTGAATCTCTCCTCTTGCTGACGACGACGTCTCCGGACAATCGTGACGATACAATCTTGGTGAGTGAACTCCTCTGGGGTAGATGGACGAGGCCGTTCGATAACCCGAGCAGCGGCAGCACACTGGGCTGACTTAAGAGACTCCGTGGCGCGCCCGGCAGGACTCGAACCTGCGACCACGAGCTTAGAAGGCACGTGCTCTATCCATCTGAGCTACGGGCGCGCACGCGCTTGCCCGTAGCGCAAGGATGCGCCACGCTCCAGTCATGACTGGGGACGCACCGAAACACATCGCCGCACGCAACGTGGCGCGCGACGGGTTTCGCTATTTCGATTTCGTGATGGCCGCGTTCGTGGCGATCCTACTGCTGTCGAACGTCATTGGCGCGGCAAAGCGATCATCGATAGAGCTTCCCTATCTTGGCGAGTGGCCGTTTGGCGCGGGCGTTCTGTTTTTCCCGATCAGCTACATCATTGGTGACATGCTGACGGAAGTTTACGGCTTTGCGCGGGCACGCCGCGTGATCTGGACCGGCTTCGGCGCTCTTGCTTTCATGGCTGTGATGTCCTGGGTCGTGGTTAGTCTTCCGCCTGCCCCGGGCTGGAAAGACCAGGCTGCCTATGAGGCCGTGTTCGGGAACAGCTGGCGCATCGTCATGGCATCGATGCTCGCGTTCTGGGTCGGAGAGTTCGCCAACAGCATCGTCCTCGCACGGATGAAGGTGCAGGACAGCGGACGACGCATGGGGCTGCGGTTCGTTGCAAGCACCGTTGTCGGTCAGGGCCTCGATAGCCTGATCTTCTATCCGGTCGCGTTCTGGAACATCGAAAGCTGGCCGACCGCCGAGCTTTTTAAAACGGTGTTTTCGCAATGGGCCATCAAAACCGGGTGGGAAATCGTGCTTTTGCCGGTGACGATCGCAATCGTGGCGGCGCTCAAGAAACACGAAGGTGTCGACGTGTTCGACGAGGGCACCAGCTTCTCGCCCTTCAAAACATCGGTCTAGGCGAAGGCCATCAGCCCTTCGAACAGGCGTCGTCCGTCGGTGCCGCCGTGCGCCGCCTCGATCATCCGTTCGGGGTGCGGCATCATCCCCAGTACATTGCCTGCGTCATTGACGATGCCCGCGATGTCGCGCGCACTGCCGTTCACCGGCTCGGCATAGCGGAACACGACGCGGCCCTCACCTTCGATGCGGTCGAGCGTCGCCGCATCGGCGAAGTAATTGCCGTCGTGGTGGGCGACCGGGATGTTGAGCGTCTCGCTTGCATTATAGCGGCTGGTGAAGGCTGTCTGGCTGTTGGCGACGGTCAGCGCGACATCGCGGCCGACGAAGCGGATACCGGCGTTGCGCATCAGCGCGCCGGGCAGCAGACCCGCTTCGGTAAGCACCTGAAACCCGTTGCAGATGCCGAGAACGGTGCGTCCCGCATTCGCGGCATCGACCACCGCGCGCATGATCGGCGACTGCGCTGCCATCGCGCCCGAGCGGAGATAGTCGCCATAGGAAAAACCGCCCGGTACGCCGATGATATCGATGCCGTCGGGCAGGCTGGTCTCCCGGTGCCAGACCATCACAGGCGCGTGACCCGTAACAGATTCGAACGCCGTCGCCAGATCCCGGTCGCAGTTCGATCCCGGGAAGACGATGACGGCGGCCTTCATCGTTCTATCCGGTAGTTCTCGATAACCGTATTTGCGAGCAGCTTGCTGCACATCGCGTCGAGATCGGCGTCGGACGTGCCATCGGCGACGTCGAGTTCGATCATCTTGCCTTGGCGCACGTCGTTGACGCCGGCGAAGCCGAGTCCTTCGAGTGCATGGTGGATGGCCTTGCCCTGGGGGTCGAGGACGCCGGGCTTGAGGGTGACGACGACGCGGACTTTCATGGCCGCGAGCCTATGAACGGATGGTCGCGCGCGGGCAAGGCCTTCACGCTTTGTTAACCAGCTTAGGCCGATATTCCGGCGACGTCTTTTATTGGATCGCCCCATGGGTATCGTCGCTTTTGCGCTCTTCGTCGGGATGCTGACTCTGGGACCGGATTGGCTTGGCTATGCCGATACCGATGGAACCGTCCGCATTGCGCTGGTCGTGAGCTATCTTCTGGGCGCGCTTACCGCTTATCGCGCGTCCAAGACCTGATCGTTCAGAAGTAGCGCGCCACGTTGAAGGCAAATCGCGACCGGTTGCTTTCGTAAAGCGCCAGCGACGATGCGTTCAGCGTGTAGGTATAGCTGACGCTGGGAGAGAAACCCATGAAGCGGATCGAACGCAGTCCGGCATAGATGCGACCCGATATGCGCCAGTCGGCGCGCGGTTCGGTCGACAGCGACAAGAGCGGTGCGCCGAAAACGGCGCGGCTGGCGGTTCCGGTCACACCGGCATTGATCCCATGCGCCAATTCGCCGCCGATGCCGGCCGACAGCCCGAATTCGTTGCTCGAATAGGCCTTTTCATTGAGCGTGTCGGTGCGCGCGAACAGGCTGGCGCTGGCGATCAGCGAGCGGGCAATGACACGTTCGTAGGTCGCGTAAAGTGCGAGATTCCAGCCCGAGTAACTGTCCTGAAACGCCGAATCGGAGCGACGGGCATCGAGCGTCAGCCCGATCCGCTGAGACGAGTCCAGCGTACGTTCGGCGGCAAGACGGGCGCCGAACTGGGTAACGGCGGTCATGCCACCATACCAGCGGCGTAGGCCCAGGCCTTGCAGCGAGATGGCGGTGCCTTCGCTCGGGCGGAATTCGGGTCCGGCGGCAAGTTGAACAGTATAATCGTCGGCGGCGGTACCCTCATAGTTCACGCCTTGCGCATCGCCGTCGATCAACAGCGCACCGCGCTCGCCGACGTTGAAGCGGTATCCGGCGGAAAAGCGCGCTGTCTGGCCCAGGCCCGAACGCTGCCGTGCACTTTCGTCGAGGGTCAGCGGCAGTGCCTGGTTGCCGACGATCAGGTCGATCGTCTCGGCACGCGTACCGTTGGTGATGTTGCTGTCGGGGGCCAGACCGAATTCGGTCGTGATGCGCCAGGGTCGGCGGTCACGCAGCAAGCCCTGCTGCGACTGGATAGTTGCACGGATTTCGGGCGTTAGCGCCTGATCCTGCGCCGCAAGGCGGAAATGATAGGCGGCGCTGCCGTCCTTGTGCTTCATCATCAGCGCACGGGCGAGTTCGAGGCGGACGCGTGTCTGCTTGGGGTCGGCTGCAAGCGACGCGCGGAACTGGGTGATCGCGGTATCGAGATCGCCGGTTTCGACGGCGATATAGCCGGCGAGGAAATGCGATTCCATGGCAAGGCCAGGTGCCTGACCCAGCGCCGCGACCATGGGCTTCGCTTCGTCGAAGCGCCGCGCCTCTACCAGCATCGATGCCTCGGCCAGAAGTTGCGCAGGTGTGTAGTGGATTTGGCATATGCCATCCGCACATGTCTGGCCCATTGGCTCCGCGATTGCGGGTGCCGTGACGATGGAAGCCCCTGCAATCAGCAGGCCGATGGCCTGCCGCATGTTACTTGGTACCCTTGAATGCGCCAGCGATGTCAATGCGTTGGTCAGGCGTTCCGCCGGTAATGCGGAAGCCGCCCCCGACATTTTCTGCCGCCGGGCCGAAGAACGCACCGTCGAGGCTTGAACCCGCGATCGTGACAATCGGACTTGCGCCATTATTAGTCGAGCCGAAGCTGGCCGACTGGAACTGGCCGGTGAAACCGCCTGTGCGGACCAGATCGATTGTGGCAGTGCCGCTTGCAGTGAAGGTCGTGCCGGCATTCAGCGAAGCAAGCTGTGGAGTCGTGAAGCGATCAAGCTGCGGTGCGCCGACGATGCCGTTCAGCGTGAGCGCCACCGCGCCTGTTCCAAAGTTGACCGTTGTTGTCGAAGTGCCTGACAGCCACTGGAAGAATGTCGGATAGCTGGTCGTTGAATCGAGGGTCGGATTGAACACCAGCGTTCCGACCATGTCACCGGTGTAGGTGCCGGTGCCGTTTGTGGGCACAGCCGAATTGTCGGTCATTATGCCATAGGCAAACGCACCACGCTCCAGCTTCCACTGGGTCTGGTTTACGGTCGTCGTGCCCGCCGTCACCTCTACCCACTTCATGTCGTTACGGACATATCCTGCGAGTGAAACGAAGTTGGTGCCGCCGCTACCCGGAACTTCATAAAATAGCGTGGTGGATTGATACCCCGCGCCCGAGTCACCGTTAGGTGGCCTCGTATTGGTGCCCGGATCGACAAAACCATTTCCGCTGTGTCCATAGGGGGACAGCGGGTCGCCGTCGCCAGCCTGAAGGAAGCGAATATTACTGTTTTGACCGATGCCGGGGAACAGTGCGAAGTCCGTGACACCCCATTGTGGCTCGACAGCGCCGCCGAAACTGGTACGGCTTCCGGGATCTTGGAATCGCGTCGCAGCAGCAGCGCCGCTGAGGGGGTCGGTAACCGATAGCGTGAAAATCGCTGCGCGCGGATCGTAGGTTAGCTGGATCTTGCTGTCGCGAACGGTCGAGGCATTGCCACCGTAGGTGACCCCCTGCTGTCCGGACGATCCAGTCAGGCCGGTGTTTGTCGTATTGTTGGTCGGTGTGCGGTCGTCTGTCGAATATTTGTAGACCTGCGTCGCACCGATCCCCGCGTAAGTGCGAGAGGCAGTGGGCGTTTTGAACTGGGCATAGACGTCGGTCGATGAACCACCGGTCCCGGTCCCTCCGGTGCCCCCAACCGGAGAGGCGACAACACCGCTTGCACTTTGGGCGTCACCACCGCTGCACGCGGCAAGCGTGGTAAGCGTCATCAGGATCGCGAGGTTGCGCATCGGGTCGAACTCCAAGGGTGCCGGATCGGCTGTCCCCGGGAATTACCCGTGAATTGGTTAATGCCCTGCTAAAATGCCCCGAGAAAAGTCGCCCTAGCGGCCCCGCTTTTTCCGCTGCGTTTCAAGGTCGAGAACGACATTTTCCCCGCCATCGGGTAACAGGCCCAGGCGTCGCGCGACCTCCTGATAGGCCTCAACCTCGCCGCCGAGATCGCGGCGGAACCGGTCCTTGTCGAGCTTTTCGTTGGTCGCCATGTCCCACAAACGGCACCCGTCCGGGCTGATCTCGTCAGCCAGGATTATGCGGCTGTAGTCGTTGTCCCAGACCCGCCCGAACTCGAGTTTGAAATCGACCAGCTTGATGCCGATCCCGGCAAAAAGTCCGGACATGAAGTCGTTCACGCGGATCGCCATGTCGGCGATGTCGTGCATCTCGTCCTGCGATGCCCAGCCGAAGCATGCGATATGCTCTTCGGTCACCATCGGATCGTTGAGCGCGTCGTCCTTGTAATAATATTCGATGATCGTGCGGGGCAGCTGTGTGCCTTCCTCAATCCCGAGACGCGTCGAGATCGACCCTGCTGCGACGTTGCGTACGACGACCTCGATCGGGACGATTTCAACCTGGCGAATCAGCTGCTCGCGCATGTTAAGACGACGCATGAAATGGTGCGGAACACCGATGTTTCCGAGCAGGGTAAAGATGTGCTCCGAAATCCGGTTGTTCAGTACGCCCTTACCATTGATCGTGCCCTTTTTCTGGGCATTGAATGCGGTCGCATCGTCCTTGAAATACTGGATCAGCGTGCCGGGCTCCGGCCCCTCGTAAAGGATCTTGGCCTTGCCTTCGTAGATCTGACGGCGGCGGGTCATGGCGGCTCCAAAATGACGGACGCCCCGGGATCACGCGTCGTAAGCGACGCGAGCCGGGGCGTGCATCAGGGCACATAGCGGAACCGGTTCGCTCTTTCAATCGGTGCAGGGCTTGTGCGTTACCTCGGTCCGTAGCCACGGCGCGTCGAACTGAAGGGCGTTGAGACGCTGGAATGCAATGGCGAGCGCGCGTCCGACCCGCTTGATATCGCCTGCTAGGCTGACGTGAGGTTCGACCGGGCTGCGGTCGGCGAACTTGTTGCGATGCTCGGCCCAGATCCGGCTGGCGAAATCTTCGTTCATGGCGTGTCTCCTTGTGATCTGACACGCCCGATATGGCCGTCGCTGGTCTGTTCCGCCAACGAAACGATGGACGTAGATGATAAGTTGAGCTTATGATTGTTTCATGCGCAATCTTCCACCCCTGGCGGCCGTCCGCGTGTTCGAAGCCGCCGCACGCCATGAGAATTTTACGCTCGCAGCCGGCGAACTCGGGATGACACAGGCTGCCGTCAGCTATCAGGTAAAGCTGCTGGAGGAGCGGCTTGGTGTCCCCCTGTTCCGGCGCGAAAAGAAGCGCGTGTTCCTGACCGACGCGGGGCGGCGAACCTCGAACGAACTTTCACGCGCATTCGATGCGATGGATTCGAGCTTTGCCCAATTGCGTGCCGAGGATTCGGCGATGCTCACGATCTCCACATCGCAAACCTTTGCCAACACCTGGTTCGCGTGGCGGCTGGGCACGTTTCAGGTGTCGCATCCCGAAATGGCCGTCCGCCTGCTCGTCAGTGACGCGCTGGTCGACATGGCCGCCGAAGACGTCGATGTCGCGGTGCGCAGCGGGCGTGGTCCCTGGCCGGGCCTTCTTGCCGACAAATTGATCGACATCGACTTCACCCCGCTGTGCAGCCCGGAATTCCTTGCACGCCAGGGCGGGGCGCTCGAGCCGGTGGACCTGCTACGCCTGCCGATCATCAGTCCCCACGATCCGTGGTGGCCATACTGGCTTCAGGAAGCGGGCGTCGATGCACCGAATGTGGCCGACCGTCCCGGCATCCGCCTCGATTCCCAAGCGCATGAGGGCAATGCAGCGATGGCGGGGCAGGGGGTTGCGATGCTGACGCCGTTTTTCTGGCGGAATGATCTGGCGGAGGGGCGGCTCGTGCGCCCATTCGCGCAGACTTCATCACGGGGATATGGCTATTGGCTCGTCGTCCCCGAACATCGCCGCATGGTGCCCAAGATCAGACATTTTCGTGACTGGTTGCGCAAGGAGATCGCAAGCGATCTGGGCGGAAAAGTCTAGACTGTCCCCGCAGCCTCGGTCCGCACGCTGGCGCCCCAGACTTGGCGACCGGTCAGGAATACCCACCAACCCCAGGTTGCGCCCGCATGGCGTAGCAACTGGAACGTCAGGGGTTCCAGTATCGCGGCGAGCAGCGCGCCACGTATGGAGAGATTCTCGTCATGTCCCGTCCAGCGGCGGTAAAGGACGAGCGATCGTAACAGCCAGGCAAGATCGATCACGACTTTGACCGCCATCGCGACAATCACGGGCCATATGATCATGAAATTGCCGGTTACGACGAACGCGATCAACAGGCCGACAGCGGCAAGGCCATATAGTGGCTGCACCGTGTCGAGCGCCTTGACCGGCAGCATCGCGGTGCCGAGCGCGCCATATTTCGGATTGCCGACCATGTCGCGGTTCCAGAGCTGCGTCTGAAGGAACCCCGCGAACCACCGACGGCGCTGACGCAAGAACGTCATCAGGCTCGCAGGACTGTCGGTGGTCGCGAACGCTGTGCCGATTACGCGCACCGTCCAGCCGAGGTCGTGGTCCGCGCTGTAGCGGTGGATACGGTGCATCACCTCATAATCCTCGACGAGGCACTCGGGGTCGAAGCCACCCACACGCACCAGCGCGTCGCGCCGGAATCCTGCGAACGCGCCCGAAATCAGCAGCAGCCCGCGCTGTTCCATCCACGCATAGCGCGACAGGAAATTGCGCACGTATTCATAGGTCTGGAACCACTGGAAGATGCGACCCGATGTCGTCGGTGCGCAGACCGGTCGCAGCACACCGGTCGCTGCTGCCAGGCCCGGTTCGCTTTCGAATGCGGATCGCATGGCAGTCAGTGCACCCGGCTCCAGCAGGGTATCCGCATCGACCGTTACCAGCAGTTCGGCATCGACCATGGTGATTGCGGTGTTCAGGGCGCGGGCCTTGCCCCCGCGCGGCAGCCGCAACCAGCATAGTTCGGGGAAGGTCGGGGAGGGGGAGGATATCGTGCCCGGCGTCGGTGCTGTCAGGCCATAGGTCTGTTCCAGCACACCAGCGGTGCCATCGTCCGACCCGTCATCCGCAATCACAATCAGTTCGGGCGGCCGGTTCTGTCGCCGCAGCGCCTCTATCGTGGCTATGAGGACCGGGGCTTCGTTGTACGCCGCAATCACCACGCCCAGCGTTGCCGGCTTTGCGGTGCCCGGCATGGGCAGCGGATCTATCGTCATCGTCTTGCGCGCGACAAAGGCAAGCAGTGCAGTGTCGTAAACGATGTAGACGATGCCGACGGCCCAGGCACCAACACCCATGCGGACGAAGCCCTGCGCGAACAGAGCGACGAATACGGCAATCGCAAATCCCCAGATGGCCATACCCCGCCATGCCGCCGCTGCATGTGGCGGATTGAGGCGAGGCGACAGGGTTCCGAACGTGCGTGCAAGAGCTGAGGGCAATCGTTTACTTTCGCGTGGCGGGCGCGAGATAGGTGGTGGACCTGCCGCGTGCCAGCGCTAGATTGTCATTACGCACCTGAACCGGAGCCGAACTTGCCAGAAAACCGCTACAACGGCGTTGCCATCGCCTTTCACTGGATCATCGCGCTGCTGATGATCGTCAACGTCGGCCTTGCCTGGGCATGGCCGCTCGCCCCTGATGAGGCGGTGCGTCCGCTGATCAATAATCACAAGTCGATCGGAATCACGCTTCTGGGTCTGATCACCATGCGGTTCTTGTGGCGGATGACGCATCGGCCGCCGCCGCTGCCCGAGCATCACAAGCCGTGGGAAAAGCGTGCAGCCCATGCAGTTCATATCCTGCTCTACGTGATCATGTTCGCGCTGCCGCTCAGCGGGTGGATCATGGATTCGGCGTACAAGGATGCGGCGGCGCATCCCAATCTGTATTTTGGCACGTTCGAATGGCCGCGTATTGCCTGGGTCATGGCGATGGAGCCCACGGCCAAGGAATCGGTGCACGGGTTCTTCGGTGCGACTCACGGGATATCGGCAAAGATCCTCTACCTGCTGTTCATTCTTCACGTCGGTGGCGCGTTGAAGCACCAGTTCATCGACAAGGATCGCGAACTCGCGCGGATGGGAATCGGAAAAGCGTAAGCCATTGACTGACGCACTTGCTGTCGTTGTCGCCGAAGCTGTCGCACGCGCGGCTGCGGCGGAGGACCGTGGGCAAGTCGCCACTTATATCCCTGGCCTCGCGAGCGTCGATCCGGCGCGGTTCGGCATTGCCATCGTTACTGCGGATGGCACCGTCCATGTCGGTGGAGACGCCGACGTGCCGTTTTCGATCCAGTCGGTGTCGAAGGTTTTTGCGCTGACGCTCGCGCTGGGTAAGGTCGGTGCGGAGTTGTGGAAGCGGGTCGGGGTTGAACCTTCGGGGTCGGCGTTCAACTCGGTGGTCCAGCTCGAGGCGGAGAAGGGCATTCCGCGCAACCCGTTCATCAATGCGGGCGCGATCGTCGTCAGCGATGTGCTCCTTGGGCGCGGGCTGCCGCGCGAGGCGATCGGGGAAATCCTGCGGTTCGTGCGGTTTCTGACCGGCGACGACAGCATTTTCATCGACAGCGATGTCGCTGCGTCTGAAACCGGCACAGGCTATCGCAACATCGCGCTGGCGAATTACATGAAGTCGTTCGGCAACCTGAATGCGCGTGTCGAGGATGCTGTGGGCGTCTATTTTCATCAATGTTCGATGGCGATGAATTGCCGCCAGCTGGCGATGGCCGGGCGCTATCTGATGCTCGACGGCGTCCATCCTGACACCGGCCATGCCGTCGTCTCGCCCCAGCGCGCACGGCGCATCCTGTCGCTTATGCTCACCTGCGGCCATTATGACGGATCGGGCGAGTTCGCCTTCCGCGTCGGCATCCCCGGCAAATCGGGCGTCGGCGGCGGCATCCTCGCGATCGTGCCGGGCAAGGCGAGCATCGCCGTCTGGTCCCCCGGATTGAACCAGCGCGGCAATTCCAAACTCGGCAGCGAAGCGCTCGAATATATTGCCGGCGCGACAAACTGGAGCGTGTTTACGGCGTAGACGTGCCCGACCGGCAGACGGCCGGGCACCTCCCGATTATTCGACCACCGCTTTGCGCCGCAATCGCCGAACACCCCACCAGGCACCGCCCGCTAGAACCGCCCATGGGCCGACTGTACCGAGCGCCATTGCAAGCAGGTTGAGCAACGCGGAGGTTGAGGCTGTGCCCGCGTTCAGACCTTGCTTCAGCGAATCCACGACGCCCGCTTGGGCAACTTCGTAATCGAACACGACCGGCGTCGTAGCCAGGCTTTCCACCTTGGCACTGCGTTCAACGTCGAGCGTGCGAAGTTGGGATCGCAATGTTCCAGATTGCTCGACAAGGCGCCCGCGCACGTCCCTTGAGAGGCCGGGGATACGCAACTGCGCGTCGATCTTCGCGAGCTCGACGCGGATCGCCTCCGCACTTTTGTCACCGGCCACAATAGACTTTCCAACGCCCTCGCCACTGACCTGGCTAGTTGCGAGCGTGCCATCCGCCTTTTCGACGAGGGCTGTTGCGTCCTTGCCAAAGGTGAGCGCCATTACCGGATCGAGGAGGAACGCCATGTTGGCGCGTACGGCACCACCGCGCGTCTTGTCGAAATTGACACCGGTCACGCGGCAGTGAGAGCTGCCGAGCCGCCCGCACAAGGCGGCATGGGCCTCTTGCGCCGCCGCGATCTGTCGCTCGGGCAGGCTAAACCCATAGTGGAAATCGAACGCGACACCCGGTGCGACTGTCGCGCCGATGCCGGGCGGATGTTCGGTTGTGTCGGCGGCGGCGCTGTCCTCGGGCGCATTCGCAGTTTCTTGGTTGGGCGCTTTGGAACAACCGGCGAGCACGAGGCAGCCGGATACGAGCAACAAGACAGTGGAACGCATTGAACCTCTCCTTCTTTTAAACCCGACTCGAAAGCTATGGTATTTTGCGCCATGTGTAAATGTGGCTTTTTTGTGGCAAATGTTGTTTCGGTTATCGCTGCCCGTTGACCTCTGGTTTACCATCCACGGGCTATTCCACGTCGATGCCCGCCGATTTCGTCCCGACACTGCCCGACCGAATAGCCGCCTTGCTGCTGTCGCCGGGGTCGCAACTGTCGGTGTGGTCATTGCTTGCGGC
This sequence comes from Sphingomonadales bacterium, assembly GCA_040004295.1. Taxonomy (GTDB): domain Bacteria; phylum Pseudomonadota; class Alphaproteobacteria; order Sphingomonadales; family Sphingomonadaceae; genus Sphingomonas_O. The sequence continues at coordinate 14,439 of JBDUBD010000063.1, forward strand.
AGGGCTGATTGCGGCGGGGGTCGCGATTGCCAAGCGTCCCACACGCGCTGTTTCGATCCGCGCTCTGGCCCGCGCGATGTTCCCTCGCCATCGGTTGCTCAGCCCGTCCGCTCGCGCGGATCTCGGCTTCACACTGATGGCGATCTTCGTGAGCAGCGCCCTGTTCGGCTGGGCGATCCTGTCGCATCTGTCGATTTCGGCGTGGGTCGGTGCGTTACTCGGCGCTCCGCTGACGCTCGGCCTGCCGCCCTGGGTCGCGGTTGCCGCGACGACGGTCACGCTGTGGGTCGCTTATGAATTCGCCTATTGGCTCGACCACTATCTGTCGCACAGATGGGCGTGGCTCTGGGCGTTCCACAAGGTTCACCACAGCGCCGAAACCCTGTCACCGCTGACCGTTTTTCGTGTCCATCCGGTCGACAGCATCGTGTTCTACAACATCGTCGCGGTCGTCACCGGCGTGACGGCAGGTGTCATGCATTGGATGGTCGGGAACGGCGTTTCGGCATGGACGATCGGTGGCGTGAATATCCTGACCGTTGTCGCGCTGCTGACCATCAAGCACCTCCATCACTCGCACGCCTGGATCGCGTGGAACGGGCGTCTGGGGCGCATCCTGCTCAGCCCGGCGCATCACCAGATCCACCACTCGGTTGCCGTCGAGCATCACGACCGGAATTTCGGCGACATGCTCGGCATATTCGACTGGCTGGCCGGGACGCTTCACCAGCCGCAACGCAGGCGTGAGCCGCTGACGTTCGGTGTCGATGGCGTACGCGCGCCGCACAGTGTGACGGGAAGCCTGATCGAACCCTTTGTCGATGCGGCGGGGACGTTACGCGGAAACCCGGCGCCGACCCTCTCGCCACGGTAAATCGCCGCTGCTAGTGTGGCGGACAATGACCGATACGACCATTGTTACTCCCGATCCCGATCCCTTCGACGCCATCGTCGATGCGCCGTTCGGTACGGCGCTGTCGGACCGCTATCTCGTCTATGCGATGTCGACGATTACCGCACGGTCGCTGCCCGATCTGCGCGACGGGCTGAAGCCGGTTCACCGCCGCCTGTTATGGGCAATGCGTCTGCTGAAGCTGGATCCGGGTCAGGCGTACAAGAAATGCGCGCGCGTCGTCGGCGACACAATCGGCAAATACCATCCGCACGGCGACCAGTCGGTCTATGACGCGATGGTCCGCCTCGCGCAGGATTTCGCGCTGCGTTATCCGCTGGTCGACGGGCAGGGCAATTTCGGCAATATCGA
>JBDUBD010000064.1:0-15510 GCA_040004295.1 Sphingomonadales bacterium
TTTGAACCTGCGACCCCCACACCCCCAGTGTGATGCGCTACCAGGCTGCGCTACGTCCCGACCGAGGGCGCGCCATTACGGGAGGGGGATGGCGAAGGCAAGACGCGCTTTGCGCACTTATGTTGCGCGCGGCCTTCGCCTCTGTTACGCGCGCCCCCTTCGCCAATTCACAGGCTGATCTCGCACCTTATGTTTATTTCACCCGCCTACGCCCAGGCCGCGACGACTGCCGCCGCGCCCGACGGCATGTCCGCCTTCCTCGTCCAGATGATGCCGCTGCTGCTGATCTTCGTGGTCTTCTGGTTCCTCATTTTCCGTCCGCAGCAACAGCGCGCAAAGCAGCACAAGGCCACGCTCGCTGCCGTGAAGCGTGGCGACCAGGTCGTCACCGGTGGCGGCCTGATCGGCAAGGTGACCAAGGTCGACGACGATAATGTCGAGATCGAAATCGCCCCGAACGTCCGCGTGAAGGCGGTGAAGGTGACTCTGACCGACGTCATTTCGCCGACATCTGCCAAGCCCGCGAACGACTAAAGGGCGACGCACCGATGCTCGATTTCCCGCGCTGGAAAGTCTGGACGATCATGGCGATCGTGATCGTGGCCGTGCTGGCCGCGATCCCCAGCCTGATGCCGCAATCGACCGCGAACCAGCTGGGGCTGGGCAAGGCGCCGCGCATCAACCTGGGCCTCGACCTGTCGGGCGGCAGCCATTTGCTGCTCGAGGCCGAGACGAAGGACGTCGCGAACCAGCGGCTCGACGTGATGGAGGACGCCGTCCGCGCCGAAATGCGTCGCGCCAGTCCCGCGATCGAGATCAGTGACATCTCGCGTGCCGATGGCGCATTGGCGTTCATGGTGCGTGACACCGGGCGGCTCGACGCGGCTGTCGAAAAGACGCGCGCACTGACCACGCCGATCGGCGTTACGGGGCAGCGCGACTATAATGTCGCGGTCGTCGATTCGACGCGGATCACGATCACGCCGACGAGCGCGGGCAACACCGCCGCCGTCGAGAGCGCGATGCAGGTTGCGACCGAAGTCGTGCGTCGCCGCATCGACGAACTCGGCACGCGCGAACCGACGATTATCCGCCAGGGCGACAATCGCATCGTGGTGCAGGTGCCCGGCCTTCAGGATCCGGAAGCACTGAAGTCGCTGCTGGGCAAGACCGCCAAGCTCGAGTTCAAGCTGGTCGATCTGGTCGCCGACCCGGCCGAAGTCGCAAAGGGCAATGCGCCTGCGGGCAGCCAGATTGTGCCCTATCCCGGCAACCCGGGTGGCGGGCCGACGATTGCAGTCAAGCGCCGCGTGATCATCAACGGCGACGAACTGGCCGACGCGACGCAGGGCTTCGACCAGCAGTCGAACGCGCCGGTCGTGAACATCAAGTTCAACGGGCAGGGCGCGAAGAAATTCGCCCGCGTAACGCAGGAAAACACCGGCAAGCCATTCGCGATGATCCTCGACGGGGTCGTGCTGTCGGCGCCCAACATCAACGAACCGATTCTGGGCGGCTCCGCACAGATTTCGGGCAGCTTCACGGTGCCGACCGCCAATGCGCTGGCCATCCAGCTCCGCTCGGGCAAGCTGCCGGTGCCGCTGAAGGTGATCGAGGAACGCACCGTTGGGCCGGGACTTGGTGCCGACTCGATCCGTGCGGGTGTGACGGCGTCGATCATCGCGTCGGTGGCGGTGATCATCTTCATGCTCGTGACCTATGGCCGGTTCGGCATCTATGCGAACCTTGCGGTGGTCGCGAACATCTTCATCATCCTGGCGGTGATGGCGTTCCTGGGCGCGACGCTGACTCTGCCGGGTATTGCGGGCTTCGTGCTCACCATCGGCACCGCGGTCGACGCGAACGTGCTGATCAACGAGCGCATCCGCGAAGAGCAGCGCCGGGGCCGCACCGCGAACCAGTCGGTCGAGTTCGGCTATAAAGAGGCGAGCCGCACGATCTTCGAAGCGAACACCGTCCACTTCATCTCGGGCATCGTCATGCTGTTGCTGGGTTCCGGCCCGGTGAAGGGCTTTGCCGTCGTGCTGCTGATCGGTATTTTTGCGACCTATTTCACAGCTGTGTTCTTCACGCGGATGCTCTCGGCGAATTATCTGCGCCGGGTCCGTCCCACCACGCTCAATATCTGATCGGATCTGACGGCCATGCGCCTGCTCAAACTCGTTCCCGACAATACGAACATCGGTTTCGTCAAGCTGCGCAACTGGGCGTTCGGCCTGACGATGTTGCTGACGATCGCCGCCGTGGCCGCCGTCGGCGTGCGCGGCCTGAACCTGGGCGTCGATTTCGTTGGCGGCCTGATGATCGAGGCCAAGTTCCAACAGGCACCTTCGCTCGACAACGTGCGTGCCGAGATCGAGCGTCTGCAGGTCGGTGAAGCATCGCTCCAACAGATCGGCGACGACAAATCCGTCTCCATCCGCCTGCCGCTCCCCGCCAGCACGGACGAAGGCGCGACCAACACCGTCGTCAACAAGGTGAAGGCCGCACTGACGAAGTCGAACCCCGGCGTCGTGTTCAGCCGCTACGACACCGTCTCGGGCAAGGTATCGGGCGAACTGATCCGTAACGGATCGCTGGCGGTCATCATCGCCATCCTCGCGATCGCGGTATTCAGCTGGCTGCGGTACGAGTGGCAATTCGGTGTCTCGACCTTCGTCGCCATCGCACACGACGTGCTGATGACGCTCGGCTTCTTTGCGATCACGCGCTTTGAATTCGATCTGAATATCGTCGCCGCCGTGCTGACGATCATCGGCTATTCGATCAACGACAAGATCGTCATCGACGACCGTATCCGCGAGAATATGCGCAAATACCGCAAGATGGACATGAGCGCACTGATCGACCTGTCGGTCAACGAAACGCTGCCGCGCACGGTGATGACGTCGTTGACCGTGCTGCTGGCGCTGGGTGCGCTGCTGCTATTCGGTGGCCATGTGCTGCGCGGTTTCACCGCAGCGATGATGCTCGGCATCATCGTCGGGACGTACTCGTCGATCTATGTGTCGTCGTCGCTGCTCGTCGTCCTCGGCCTGCGTCCCGCGAGCCTCGACCGCAAGGAATCCGCCGTCGCCAAGGATGCCGAACGCCTGACCCGCCGTGAGACCAAGGAAGAAGGCCAGGTCTGATGGACCTGCGCCAAGTTGGGGCTCCTGAGGGACCTCGGCTGACCGGGTTTCGAGGGAACGCGTTGGTCGTCGATGGCATTGCGCGCGGAGGCGCGGTCATCCTGACGCCCGAGGCCGTGATCGAATGGGACGGGGGCGATTTCGCTGCCGCCGCCGCCCTTGATCCGATTCCCGAGTTTATCCTGCTTGGCACCGGTGCCGGTCTCGACCGACCCGATCCGCGCCTTGTCGCCGACTATGAAGCGCGGGGCATCGGTATCGAGGTGATGGACACCCGCGCCGCCGCACGGGCGTGGACTCTGCTGCGTACCGAAGGGCGCTGGATCAGTGCGGCGTTACGCCCGTTATAGCGTCACTCCGGCCCACGCCGGGGTGACGGGCCGCCAGCCCGCTTAAATGCGCATAGAGCGCCGCCGTATTCGCTTCCCAGCTGAACGCCTCCACTGCCGCCGCAACGGCCTCCCGCTCCGGGGGATTGGCGATCAGGTCGCTGATGACGGCGGCAATCATGCCGGCATCGCGCGGCACCAGGCGCCCCGCAGCCGGCCGGTCGACCAGTTCGCGCGCACCGCCGACATCGCAGGTCACGACGGGTGTCCCGCTCGCCAGTGCCTCGACCCAGGCATTGGCCAGTCCCTCCGATGCCGATGGCAGTGCCATCACGTCGGCGGCGGCAAGCCAGTCGGCGATCACAACCTGGGGCAAGGAGCCCATAAAACGGACACGGTCGGCAACGCCCGATCGTTCCGCCTGAGCCTTTAGCGGCGCGGCATCTTCGCCGCTGCCGATCAGAACCAGTGTCGCCTTTGGCAACAGCGGCATCGCGTCGATCACATACGCCTGCCCCTTGCGCGCGATCAGCGCGCCCACGCTGACGATCAGCGGACCGTCGATACCGAGAGCGGCCTTTGCCGACTCGCGGTCGCGCACATGGAATACGTCACGGTCGATGCCGGTATGGTGCACTGTGATGCGGTCGGCGGGCATGCCCAGCGCGACCATGTCGGCCTTCAGCGCCGCCGAAACCGCCAGCAAGCCATCGGCCCCGCGACCGGCCTGCGCCACGGCACCGCGTGTCGCGGGGTTGCATCCCCAGAAATGGATGTCGGCCCCACGCGCTTTGATCGACACGGGTACATTGAAGTGCTTCCCCAGCGCCACCGCCGCCGGGCCGTCGGGCCAGAAGAACTGCGCGTCGATCACGTCGAATGGGAATTGCGCGCGGATGCCCTCCAGCGGACGTCGCAACGCGCGGGTCAGCGCGCCCGCATCCCATTTCCCGCCGACACCCGGAATATGCCCGAACGGCGTCCGATAGACCGCCAGTCCTTTCCAGGTTTCGACATCGGGCAGGCGTGCAAGCTGGCGGTAACGCGAATGGAATCGCCCCAGCGGCGGAATGCCGACCGGCGCCATGACACGCAGCTCTACGTCGGGGTGGGCGGCAAGGCCCAGTGTCTGCCGCTCGACAAACGGCCCGAACGTCGGACGGCTCGCGTCAGGGAACAGGGTCGAAAGCGTGAGGACGCGGAGCATGGAATGCTCTTATGCCGCGAGATGTGAAAATTGCACGTCGGTCTAGCCGAACAATGCCACCCGATCTTTCAACGGATAGGCGAAGAGTACGCTGCTGCCCGCATCTATCGTAATCACGTTCGCGCCGTCGGCGATCCAGCATTCCCCCGCATCGAAACGCGCGCCGTCGATCGTGCCGCCGCCCGTCACCGGCACCAGCCATCCCGGCACGCCGTCGGGCAATGTCGCCGTCCGCGCCTCGTTCCACGTCCAGCGTTCGAGCACGAACTTGCGCCCTTCGCACAGGATTTCGCGGCCGCCCCCTATATCCCCGGGGATAGGCGGTGCTTCGAACGGAACGGGGTCGCTGACGGCGATCCCCGCCTCCAGGTGCAGTTCGCGTGGGCGACCATAATCGTATAGTCGATACGTCAGGTCGACGTTCTGCTGTGCCTCGATCAGCGTGATTCCGGCGCCGATCGCGTGAATGGTCCCTGCGGGCGAATAGATGACGTCGCCCGCCTTCACCGGTTTCCAGTCGAGCATGTCGACGATGCTGCCGTCGAGCGCCGCCGCCGCCAGCGCCTCGCGGCTCGTCATCTCGCGTGTTCCCAGCGCAACCGTCGAATCGGGTTCTGCGGCCAGCACCAGCCACGCCTCTTCCTTGCCGCGCGGGTATCCTGCGGCCTGTGCAGCCGCATCGTCCGGGTGGACCTGCACCGACAGCCGCTCGCTGGTGAACAGGTATTTGATCAACAATTCGGGGTCGGCGTCAGCCTTGTCGTCGAACCAGATCTCGCCGACCGCTGCCCCGCCCGGCGGCACATCGTCGAATCCGGGCCATAGATCGTGGCGACCCCAGGGTTTCTCGACGCGGAGCGTCGTCAGGCGGCGGGCAGGCATGTCCGGCACAATAGCTTTGATTGCACCAGAGTTCCAAGCGCCTTTGCCGCTTGGCGCTTCAACCGAACCCCGCTAAGGCCCCGTGCCATGCGTACCCCCCTCCGTCGCGCCGCCACTGTCGCCGCGCTCGCCGCCATCGTCTTTACCGCTGGCTGCGCCACGAACCGCAAGAAGGGCGACACGCCCTATATCGCGCGCGATGTGGACACGCTGTATTCGACGGCGAAGGATCGGCTCGACCGGCGGCAATACACGATGGCCGCCGTGATTTTCGACGAGGTCGAACGCCAGCACCCCTATTCGCCCTGGGCGCGCCGTGCGCAACTGATGAGCGCGTTCAGCTATTACATGGGCAACGACTACACCAAATCGATCGAATCGGCGCAGCGTTTCCTGGCGATCCATCCGGGCAACAAGGACGCGGCCTACGCCTACTACCTGATCTCGCTCGATTATTACGAGCAGATCAGCGACGTGACGCGCGACCAGAAGATCACGTCGCAGGCACTCGACGCGATGAACGACGTCATCCGTCGCTTTCCGGACAGCCGTTACGCCGCCGACGCGCGGCTCAAGATCGACCTGATCAACGACCATCTCGCCGGCAAGGAGATGGAGATCGGCCGCTTCTACCAGCGGCGCGGCCAGTGGCTGGCGGCAACGATCCGCTTCCGCAAGGTCGTCGACCAATACCAGTCGACCTCGCACACGCCGGAGGCGCTGGAGCGCCTGACCGAAAGCTATCTGGCGCTAGGCATTCGCGAGGAAGCGAAAAAAGCTGCGGCGGTGCTGGGCAATAACTATCCCGGCAGCAAGTGGTACGAGCGCGCGTACGCGCTGATGCAGAAGTATCCGGCGCCTTCATAAGCCGTCATTTCCGCTTTTGCGGGAATGACGTAGAAAGCGAACAATGCTCCTTTCGCTCTCCATCCGTGACGTCGTGCTGATCGAGGCGCTCGACCTCGAGTTCGCGGGCGGGCTTACGGTCATCACCGGCGAGACGGGGGCCGGGAAGTCGATCCTGCTCGATGCGCTGGGCCTTGCACTTGGCATGCGCGCCGCAAGCGGGCTGGTGCGACAGAGAACGGCTCAGGCAAGCGTCACTGCAACCTTTGCGCACGATGCCGTTATCGACGCGTTGCTTGCCGAGAACGACATTGCGCCCGAACCCGGTGAGCCGCTGATCGTGCGCCGCACGGTCAAGGCCGATGGCGGCAGCCGTGCCTTCGTCAACGATGTCGCGGTGTCGGGTGCGCTGTTGCGGTCGCTGGGCGAGCGGCTGGTCGAAATTCATGGCCAGCATGACGACCGGGGGCTGCTCGCACCGGTCGGACACCGGGCACTGCTGGATGCCTTCGCGCGGTCGGACCTGGCGCCCGTCCGCACCGCCTTCGCCGCGATGCGCGCCGCCGACGCAGCCCTTGCCGAGGCGCAGGACGCGCTCGCCAATGCAGAGGCGGATCGCGACTGGCTGACCCACGCCGTCGCCGAACTCGACGCGCTCGGTCCAGAGCCGGGGGAGGAGGAGGTGCTCGCGACCTCGCGCGCGGCCATGCAGAAGGGTGCCAAGATCGCTGACGATCTGGAGAGCATCGATACGCTGGTCGCCGCTGCCGATGGCGGCCTGTCGAAACTGCGCCAGGCCGCGCGCGCGCTCGACCGGATCGCGGGCGATCACCCGTTGCTGGCCGAGGCACTGGGCGCGGTCGACCGCGCGATCATAGAGGGATCGTTCGCCGAGGACTACCTTCGAGGCGCTTCCGAAGCGCTGGCCTTCGACCCGGCGCGACTGGAGTCCGAAGAAACCCGCCTGTTCGACCTGCGCGCGATGGCCCGCAAGCACCGTGTCCAGCCCGACGGTCTGGCCGCGCTGGCGGATGAGTTGCGCGGGCGACTGTCAGCGATCGAGGCGGGCGGCGAGGGGCTTGCCGCGCTCGAACGTGCGGCGAGGGATGGGCAGGCGGCCTATCGTGCTGCAGCGGATATGCTGAGTGCCGCACGCAAAGCGGCGGCGGCGCGGCTCGACACGGCGGTCGCGGGCGAACTGGTGCCGCTCAAGCTCGACGCCGCGCGTTTCAAGACCGTGGTAGCGAGCGGGCCGGAGAGCGAGACCGGCACCGACCGCGTCGAATTCGAAGTCTCCACCAACCCCGGCGCACCGTTCGGCCCACTGCTCAAGATCGCCTCGGGCGGCGAACTCTCACGCTTCATCCTCGCGCTGAAGGTCGCGCTGGCGGAGGAGGGTGCGGCGGCGACGATGATTTTCGACGAGATCGACCGCGGCGTCGGCGGCGCGGTGGCGAGCGCGATCGGCGACCGCCTGTCGCGGCTGGCGGCGAAGACGCAATTGCTGGTCGTGACGCACAGCCCGCAGGTTGCGGCACGGGGCGCGCAGCATTTGCTGATCGCGAAGAACAGTGATGGCGTGGTCACCCGCACCAATCTGCGCACCCTCGACGCCGAAGAACGCCGCGAGGAAATCGCGCGAATGCTGTCGGGGGCCGAGGTGACCGACGAGGCGCGGGCGCAAGCGGCGCGGCTGGTGTCGGCGTGAGAGGGATAAGATTCCTCGATGGACCAGCGGGGAACCTAATTGTGATGGGAATAGCTGTAGTTTTCCTCATCGCCTCATCGCTCGTAATTTTTCCCTTGGTCGTTGGAACCATTTTGCTCGGCATCGGCCAATTGGGAGCCGTAGAAAATACTTTGCCGTATACGCCGCCGCTTTTGACGCTTCTGTTCTGGTGGATTCCCGCGACGTACCTAAGCGTTAGAAATGTCATATACTCGCTAGAAACTTTCAAAGATCCGGCGTGGAAGCGAGTTGCCAACCTGATGGGAACGTCAGTTGCAGCGCTTTTGATGTTTTGGTTCGTCTGGGTCAGAATGGCGTAACCGAAGCCAACGCCGCCAACCGCCTAATGCGCCTTGCGAAGGAGATCGCGCGGCACAACAAGCTGTATCATGACAGTGACGCGCCCGAGGTTTCGGACGCCGAGTACGACGCGCTGGTCCGCGAGAATGCGGCGCTGGAGGCGGAGTTTCCACATCTTGCGCGCGCCGACAGCCCGTCGAAGGCGGTGGGCGCGCACCAACGTCGGCACTGACCAAGGTTACGCACGCAAAGGCGAAGCTCAGCCTGGATAATGCCTTTGCCGATGATGAAGTGGCTGAGTTCGTCGCGCGGGTGCGACGGTTCCTGAACCTGGCAGAAGGTGCGCCGGTCACGTTGACCGCCGAGCCGAAGATCGAAGGGCTGTCGTGCCAACGCGGATCGACTCGGACAGGCCCAGGCCGCCCGGTTGCAGCCTGAAGCGCAAGCGATTAGCCTGTCCGAAAGGGCCGCCCCAGAAACGATTCGATCATTTCATGGAGGGGATTACCATGCGCATTTTGATTGCAGCCGCTGCCGGCGGCCTGTTGCTTGCTGCCTGTACGCCGACCGGAAATACGACCGCTGGAAACACGGCCGCCGAAGTGTCGACCGACATCGACGGAACCTATAAGGCCGACGTCGCCTCGGCCAAATTGTCGACCAAGCCGGACGTCTTCACCGTCAAGGACGGGCAATATGACTGCACGTCATGCACGCCGCCCTACAAGATCGCTGCGGACGGAAAGCCGCACCCGGTTGCCGACCGCGACTATTGGGACGCGGCATCGCTCAAGATCGTCGATCCGAACGGCCTGGAGATGGTTCGCTATCGCAAGGGCGCGGCGGTCGGAAATACCAAAATCACCCTTTCTGCCGACGGACAGTCGCTGACCTGGACTAACACGTCGTCCGACAACGTCGAAGGAAAGTCGGTCACGAACAGCTTCAAGTCGAAGCGTACCGGCCCGGCTCCTGCGGGATCGCATGCCACAAGCGGCACATGGGTCGCGGTCAACGAGGGGACGCAGATGGCAGACGAAGCCATCACCGCGACGATCAGCGTGAAGGGCGATACGGTCATCCAGACCTTCCCGACGGGCGAGCGTTACGAAGCCAAGTTCGGCGGGCCGCAGGTGCCGTTCGTCGGCGACAAGGCGGGCGTGATGATCGCGGTCGTTCGCGAAGGGACGGGGTTCAAGGAAACCGACTATATCGGCGGCAAGGCGGTGTCGGAATATATCTATACGCCGGTGGATGCGAAAACGGTGACCATGAAGGTCAACAACCTGAAGAGCGGTACGACCGAAGAATTCACGCTCCGCAAGCAATAAGGGCAACGGGTCGGGGGCGGCGCGTTGCCGCCCTCGTCTTCCCGTGGCGCCTGACCCTCAGAAGCTCGCGCCATCGACCTTTTGCAGGGTCAGCGCGTCGAGATCGATCGACGGTACGCAGCGCAGGTTGATCGCACTCATCTTCGCGCCACCGGGGCCTTCGCCTTGTGCGAATGGCTGCACGCCGCATGTCGTGCAGAACTGGTGATGAATCTTGTGCTTGTAGAAATTATAGGTCTCGAGGTCGCCTTCGCCCTTGTCGATCCGGAACTGATCGGCGGGTACGAACGTCAGCAACATCCCCTTTCGGCGGCAGTGCGAACAGTTGCACGAGATCGCCTCGGTCGGGGCATCGCCCTCGACGGTGAACGCGACTGCGCCACAGTGGCAGCTTCCTTCATAGGCCATGTGTTTCTCTCCCGAAGATCGACGCGAAATCTTGCCGCACCTTCGCATACCGGCAAAGCCTTGCTCCGCGATAGCGCCGTGGCCTAATCCTGCCGCCCGATGACATTGCCCGCAACCGAAGCCGAAGCCGCCAACCGCCTGATGCGTCTCGCGAAGGAGATCGCGCGGCACAACAAGCTGTATCATGACAGTGACGCGCCCGAGGTTTCGGATGCCGAATACGACGCACTGATCCGCGAGAATGCGGCGCTGGAATTGGAGTATCCCCATCTCGTCCGCGCCGACAGCCCGTCGAAGGCGGTGGGTGCGGCGCCTACGTCTGCGCTGGCGAAGGTTACGCACGCACGCGCGATGCTGAGCCTCGACAACGCGTTTGCCGATGACGAGGTCGCCGAGTTCGTCGCACGGGTGCGGCGGTTCCTGAACCTGCCCGAGGATGCAGCCGTCGCGCTGACCGCCGAGCCGAAGATTGACGGGCTGTCGTGCTCGTTGCGGTATGAGAACGGGGTGCTCGTGCAGGCCGCAACGCGCGGCGACGGGGCGGTGGGCGAGGACGTGACGCCCAACGTGCGGACGATTCGGGATATTCCGCAGACCCTAAAGCCCTCTCCCCTTCAGGGGAGAGGGTTAGGAGAGGGGGCTGTCCACGCGCTCGATGCGTCGGTTCTGGCTGACAGCCCCCACCCCAACCCAGTTCGGCCCGTCTCGAGTCGTCCGGGGGACGACCTGGGCCGAACTCCTGAAGGGGAGGGGCTAGAGTTTCCCGCCGTCTTCGAAGTCCGGGGCGAAGTGTACATGGCGAAGGACGATTTCACCGCGCTCAATGAGCGACTGGCGGGGACGCGCGTGTTTGCCAACCCGCGCAACGCAGCGGCCGGATCGCTGCGTCAAAAGGATGCAAGCGTCACCGCGAGCCGCCCGCTGCGCTTCCTGGCGCACGGCTGGGGCGAAGTTTCCAATGTGCCGGGTGAAACCCAATATGACGTGATGTGTACAATTGCGGCCTGGGGCTTTCCGGTCAGCGACCTGCTGATCCGCGCCGACGACACCCCCGCAATCCTGAAGCATTATCGCAGCATCGAGGCGAAGCGTGCGGACCTGCCGTTCGACATTGACGGCGTCGTCTACAAGGTCGACCGGCTCGACTGGCAGGCGCGGCTCGGCTTTGTCGCAAAGGCACCGCGCTGGGCGATCGCGCACAAATTCCCCGCCGAGCGCGCGCAGACGACCTTGCTCGCCATCGACATCCAGGTCGGCCGCACCGGCAAGCTGACCCCGGTCGCGCGGCTGGAGCCGGTTACCGTCGGCGGCGTCGTCGTGACCAATGCGACGCTGCACAACGCCGATGAGATCGCGCGGCTGGGTGTGCGCGTTGGCGATCGTGTCAGCATCCAGCGCGCGGGCGACGTCATACCGCAAGTCCTTGAAAACCTGACCCGTGATGAGCCTCGAGATTCATGGACTTTTCCGCATGTATGTCAGGAATGTGGATCGCCTGTCGTTCGTGAATTTAGTCCTAGTAGCAGAACTTTCAGTGTGGACCGGCGCTGCACAGGAGGCCTCGCTTGTCCGTCCCAAGTGGAAAGAGCTGTCGAGCACTTTGCGGGCAAACCAGGCTTGGACATTGAAGGCTTGGGCTCTGAGACCGTTAAAACTCTTCTAGCTGCAGGCTTAATACGGCGCCCGAGCGATATTTTCGATCTCGCCGAACATCACGATAAACTTGTCAAAATTCCTCGCTTCGGGGAGCTAAAGGTAACGGCTCTCGAACAGGCTGTCGCCATAGCGAAAACCAGCACATTGCCTCGGTTCATCCAAGCGCTCGGATTTCGCTTAATCGGTGCAGAAAAGGCAAAAATGATCTCTTCGGTTCTCGATGCTCCTGAACAAATTGTTGATTTTGCTCATCGTGCTCGGGAGCACCAAATAGAAAATTGGGCAAGCGAACGGGCCAAAATCAGCAGTTTTTCGGACCAGATCGGAGTAGACGATCTTCGCGCTGCCACTACTACAGTGTACCAGCGGGCATCGCAAAAGTTACGTCGCTTCACTGATGCTCCAGGGATTGGCCCACTCTTAGCTGATCAGTTGTTAATTACCCTCATTATGGTGCTCAATCGAGAGGCGAGCCTTAAGTCAATCGATGGTCGGCTGGGAAAGGCGATCGAGCAATTCCGTCGCTATTTTCCGGGTCAACGGTCCAGTAGCCAACCCACGGTAGACGCGTGGCTGAAGACTCGTTTGCGGCTGATTTACAAGATAGCGGCGAGGGAGTTTGGTGCCCTATTACCCCGCACTTCAAATAAGTCTTGGCGACGTGGCCTCCGATCCGACTTGGGTATGATCGCTGTAAATGCCCGTGATTTTCTTGCTGCCATTGAACGCGACAATGCTGCCTACCACCTTTTGACCGATATGAAGGGGTTCGGTGTCGCTGCAGCGGAATCGCTAGTCGAAAACTTCACGTCGCCCCAGAATGAAGCCGAGATTGACCGGCTGATCTCAAAAATGGAGATTCCCCCGTACCGCCCTGATATCCGTTTATCGGTCGTTACTGGCAAAACTATAGTCTTCACTGGCAGCTTGGTTACAATGAGCCGCGACGAGGCGGAAGCGCAAGCGGAAGCGCTGGGCGCGAAGACCGCCGGATCGGTGAGTGCAAGGACCGATCTCCTCGTCGCAGGACCGGGCGCAGGCTCGAAGTTGAAGAAGGCTACTGAACTTGGCATCGAAGTGATCGACGAAGCCGCCTGGGCGGCGACTGTGGCGGGTGCAAGCGCCTAGCGTGGCTTTGGCACCCAGCGCATCACGTCGCTGGCGAACGGGGTCCAGATGCCGATCTGCACCCCGGCGGCTTTGAGCGCGCGCCCGGTCCACACATTGCAAGTCGTCAGCGCACTGTACCCGCCGCGGGCAGGGTAAAATCGGTCGCGCGGCGTATAGCCCGGGATCGGCTTTCCGCCGGGTTCGAAGGTTGCGGCGATATTTTCGCGCAGCCGCGCATATTCGTGCGGACGCAGACGGAGGGGGCGCCAATATTCGTCGGGGGCGAAATCATCGAGGTCATCGACGTGCATCACTGTGCGTCCGCTCTCGATCAGCGCCGCGATGACCGTGCCGGGGCGCATGTCCTGCCAGCGCGGGGTGTCGAGGTAGAAGTCACGGTCGCCCCAGCCATAGGCGCGCCATTTGCCCGGCCCTGCCGGCAGGACGATGCCGGTATGCACACCGTTAGACTGCACGAAAATGGTAATACCGGCGTCGGGTTCGCGCCAGTCGGTATTGGCGGGACTATGGCCCAGGATCGCGGCGGCGGCGAGGTAGAGACCGATAGGAATAAGAACGACAAGAGCGAGGAAGCGTAGGATGCGAAGCATGGAGACTGTCCTACCATCCTGCGTCACCCCGGCGAAGGCCGGGGCCTAGGCAATCTGTCAACGCTTGGCTGCCTCTTGCGGATAGTTAGTCTAGGCCCCGGCCTTCGCCGGGGTGACGTTGTTGAGGCGGAAGGCTAAGCTGCCGTCATGGACACCTCGACCCGCCCGCCCGAAGCCGCCCCCGATTGGACTGTCCCGCAGAACTGGAGCCATTACACCGCCGACGAACACGCCGTCTGGGATACGCTGTTCGCGCGGCAGACGGCGATGTTGCCGGGTCGTGCGTCCGAGGCGTTCCTTCGCGGTGTGGACGTGCTGCGCCTCTCGAAACCGGGCATTCCCGACTTCGTTGAACTGTCCGAACGGCTGATGGCGGCGACCGGCTGGCGCGTCGTCGCGGTGCCGGGGCTGGTGCCGGATGCGGTGTTTTTCGACCACCTCGCCAACCGCACCTTTGTCGCGGGCAATTTCATCCGCCGTCCTGACCAGCTCGACTATCTCGAGGAACCCGACGTTTTCCACGACGTGTTCGGGCATGTGCCGATGCTCGCCGACCCGGTGTTCGCCGACTACATGGCCGCCTATGGGCGCGGTGGGCAGCGCGCGGGATCGCTGGGCGCGCTCAAGCGGTTGGCGCGCCTCTATTGGTACACGGTCGAATTCGGGCTGGTGGAGGAGGCTGGTGCGCTCCGCATCTATGGGTCCGGAATTGTGTCGAGCCACGGCGAAAGCGTATTTGCGCTCGACGATCCGTCGCCCAACCGTATCGCATTCGACCTCAATCGCGTGATGCGCACCGAATACCGGATCGACGATTACCAGCAGAGCTATTTCGTGATCCCCAGCTTCGACGAATTGTTGCGCGTGACGGTGGAGACGGATTTCGGGCCGCTCTATGCCGCGCTGGAGGGGACATCGGACTATGCCGTGTCCGATATTGCACCCCGCGATCGGGTCTACACGCGGGGAACGCAGGACTATGCGAACGCGCGGCCCTTGAAAGCGTAAATGCCGCCCACACATTGTTGCCAATGAGCAACGACAACAATCACGGCCTGGTGACCTGGCACGGCACCACCATCGTTTCCGCCCGCAAGAATGGAAAGGTCGTCATCGCCGGTGATGGCCAGGTTTCGATGGGCCAGACGGTCATGAAGCCCAATGCGCGGAAGGTTCGCCGGCTTAACAGTAGTTCTGGCGGCGACGGCAGCGTCATTGCGGGGTTTGCCGGGGCGACGGCGGACGCATTCACTCTGCTCGAGCGGCTGGAGCGCAAGCTGGAATCGCATAACGGGCAGTTGATGCGTGCGGCGGTCGAACTGGCGAAGGATTGGCGGACCGACAAATATCTTCGCAATCTCGAAGCGTTGATGATCGTCGCCGACAAGGATGTAACGCTCGTTCTGACCGGCAATGGCGATGTGTTGGAGCCCGAGGGCGGGATCGCGGCGATCGGATCGGGCGGAAATTATGCGCTCGCCGCTGCCCGTGCGCTCGACGAATATGAACCCGATTGCGAAACGCTGTGTCGCCGCGCGATGAAGATTGCGGGCGAGATCTGCGTCTACACCAACGACCGACTGACGGTTGAGACGCTCGACGCCGCCTGACGCAAAGCGTTTTGGTGTGAACCAAGTGTGACCTTCCAGATTTTTGAAAGCCGCTGATGAACGACGCCCTGACCCCCAAAGCCATTGTCGCTGCGCTCGACGCGCATATTGTTGGACAGGCCGACGCCAAGCGCGCGGTCGCGGTCGCGATGCGCAACCGCTGGCGGCGACAGAAACTGTCGCCTGATTTGCGCGACGAGGTTTCGCCGAAGAATATCCTGATGATCGGACCGACGGGGTGCGGCAAAACCGAGATCTCGCGCCGGTTGGCAAAGCTCGCCGATGCGCCGTTCGTGAAGGTCGAGGCGACCAAGTTCACCGAGGTCGGCTATGTCGGTC
>JBDUBD010000138.1:0-4565 GCA_040004295.1 Sphingomonadales bacterium
ATCAGGATCGCAAGATCCTTGGTCATGCCGCCCTGTTCGACCGTATAGATACATGCGCGCTCAAGCGTTTCGGCGAACTTGGTAACCTCGGGTGTCTCGTCGAACTTGCCGCGATATTTGAGACCGCCGGTCCACGCGAAGATCGACGCGACAGGGTTGGTCGAGGTCGCCTTGCCCTGCTGGTACTGGCGATAGTGACGGGTGACGGTGCCGTGCGCCGCTTCCGCCTCGACCGTCTTGCCGTCGGGGGTCAGCAAGACCGAGGTCATCAGGCCGAGCGAACCGAAGCCCTGTGCGACTTGGTCCGACTGCACGTCGCCGTCATAGTTTTTGCACGCCCAGACGAATTTGCCGGACCATTTTAGCGCTGAGGCCACCATGTCGTCGATCAGGCGATGTTCGTACACGATGCCCGCAGCAGCAAACTGGTCCTTGAACTCCTTGTCGAAAACGTCCTGGAACAGATCCTTGAACCGACCGTCATAGGCTTTCAGGATCGTGTTCTTCGTCGACAGGTACAGCGGCCATCCGCGCCCGAGTGCATAATTCATGGAGGAACGCGCGAAATCGGCGATCGAATCGTCGAGATTGTACATGCCCATCGCGACGCCTGACGAAGGGAACTGGAACACTTCTTCGTCGATGACGGTGCCATCGTCGCCCTCGAACACCATGCGCAGCTTGCCGGGGCCGGGAACACGGAAGTCGGTCGCGCGGTACTGATCGCCGAAAGCATGGCGTCCGACGACGATAGGGTCGGTCCAGCCGGGGATCAGCCGCGGTACGTTCTTGATGACGATGGGTTCGCGGAACACGACCCCGCCCAGGATGTTGCGGATCGTGCCGTTCGGCGACTTCCACATCTTTTTCAGGCCAAATTCCTCGACGCGCGCCTCGTCGGGAGTAATCGTCGCGCACTTCACGCCGACACCGTATTTGGCGATAGCGTTGGCCGAATCGACCGTAATCTTGTCGTTGGTTTCGTCGCGCTTCTCGATGCCGAGGTCGTAATAATGCAGGTCGATGTCGAGGTACGGCTTGATCAGGCGTTCGCGAATCCACTCCCAAATAATCCGCGTCATCTCGTCGCCGTCGATTTCGACGATAGGGTTTTTCACCTTGATCTTGGCCATGCGCGAGTCCTTGGGGGAGGGGAAGCTGGCGCCGCTCTAAGCAGGAGCGCGCGGTCAAATCAACCGCATCCGGTGTGTTTGGCGTTGCCGTGACGGACTCGTCGCCGTACAAAGTCGTCATGTCGCAACTCGAAACCGGCGTAACCGGTACCCAGGCCGTGCGGTGGCGCTTCCCCACGGTCCATCCCGATGGTCGCAAGTTTGTCGCCATTTCGGCTGTCATCACCCTGTTCTTCGCGTTCATGGCCTGGGAAACCCTGGCATGGCCGATGGGTGCCGTAACCATTTGGGTCGCGGCATTCTTTCGCGATCCGATTCGCAGTGTTCCGCAGGGAGACGACCTGATCGTCGCGCCTGCCGACGGTTTGATCACACTGATCCGCGATGTGCCGCCGCCTAGGGAAATGGCTGGTGAGTCTGGTCTGGGCGACGCGTTGATGACCCGCGTGTCTATTTTCATGAGCGTGTTCGACGTGCACATCCAGCGTTCGCCGATCGTGGGGACAGTCAAGCAGGTCACCTATATTTCGGGAAAATTCCTGAACGCCGATCTCGACAAGGCCAGCGAAGACAATGAGCGCCAGCACATTCTGGTCGAGCGGCACGACGGACTGCGCATCGGTTTCACGATGATTGCGGGTCTGGTTGCACGCCGTATCGTGCCGTTCGTGAAGGCCGGTGATACCCTGGTTGCGGGCCAACGTGTAGGTCTCATCCGGTTTGGCAGTCGCGTGGACGTCTATCTGCCTGCGGGCACAGCATCGCGTGTTGCGCTCGGGCAGCGGACGGTTGCAGGCGAAACCATCCTGGGTGTCATCGGCGATGGGCAGGCGGCGCGCGGCGTAATCCAGTGAGCGAAGGCGGCATTCGCCGGACTCCTCGACGGGGAATTCCGCTGCGGACTGTTGCGCCGAATGCCGTGACGGCGCTGGCGCTTTGCTCGGGCCTGACCGCAGTTCGCTTTGCGATCGGCGGCGACTGGCAACTGGCTTTGGCTGCAATCATCATCGCTGGCGTTCTCGATGGTCTCGACGGGCGCATTGCACGACTTCTTAAGGGCGAGAGCCGCTTCGGGGCCGAACTCGATTCGCTGTCGGATGTGATTGCGTTCGGCGTTGCCCCTGCGCTTGTGCTGTTCCTGTGGAGCCTGGTCGATGTGCCGCGCTACGGCTGGGTGTTTGCACTCGCCTATACTGTGTGCGCGGCGTTGCGCCTTGCGCGTTTCAATGCCGCGATTGACGCAATGGACCAGCCGCACAAATCGGCCGGGTTTCTGACCGGTGTTCCTGCGCCAGCGGCTGCCGGACTGGCGCTGCTACCGATGTATCTGTCGCTGATTACCGATATCGAGGCGTTCCGGTCGCCGTTCCTCGTTGCGCCATGGCTCGGCTTTGTGGCGTTTCTGATGATTTCCAGCGTGGCGACGTATAGCTGGGGATCGCTTCGGCTGCGTCGTAATATCCGTTTCGAAGCCCTTGCCGGGATCGCAATCCTGTTTGGCGCTCTTCTCTCCGCGCCTTGGGCCACGCTGACGGCCATTTGCGCCGTCTATCTTGCAATGATCCCGTTCAGCATCCGCAGCTATCGCCGTGTCAAGCAGCAGCGCGCAGCGGCTGTACAGGTTGCCGCGTCACGTTCCTGACACGGTTGCGCAACCGCGCGTTGCGGACCACGATCATATGCTGGTTCATGGGCTGGCCGAGCAGTGCCCCGATGATACGGCCGTGGTTGGCACGAACCGTCGAATAAATGACCGCCATTCCGGCTGAAAGCAGGAGGAGCGAGGCAATCGATGCGACCAGATAAACCATTTTGATCTCCAGTTTTGGCCTTAACTCACACCGAGTCTCGGAGTTCCATGTTCACTATATGTTCCTATAATTCGGACTTGTCAAACGCCATTTCTGGGTTTAGGGGCCGCGACCATTCCACATGGGAAGCAACATACCGGTGTCGGGGTTCGCCCTGATTCCGCTTCCCAGAGGTCCAACCGGGTAAGGAGACTAAGACCATGGCGGCACCAGTCGTCACGATGCACCAGCTTTTGGACGCGGGGGCCCATTTCGGCCACCAGACGCACCGCTGGAACCCCAAGATGAAGCCGTATATTTTCGGCGACCGTAACGGGGTCCATATTCTTGATTTGTCGCAGACAGTGCCATTGATGGCGCGCGCGCTCGACTTCGTGACGCAGACTGCTGCGAGCGGCGGAAAGGTTCTGTTCGTCGGCACCAAGCGTCAGGCGCAGGATCCGATTGCGGATGCGGCGCGCAGCGCGAACCAGCACTTCGTCAACCACCGTTGGCTGGGCGGCATGCTCACCAACTGGAAGACGATCAGCAACTCGATCAAGCGCTTCAAGGCGATGGAAGAGCAACTGTCGGGCGACACCACAGGTCTGACGAAGAAGGAAGTTCTTCAGTTGACGCGTGAGCGCGACAAGTTCGAGCTCTCGCTCGGCGGCATTCGCGACATGGGCGGAATTCCCGACGTCATGATCGTTATCGACGCCAACAAGGAAGAACTGGCGATCAAGGAAGCCAACGTCCTGGGCATTCCGGTGGTCGCGATCCTCGATTCGAACGTCTCGCCTGACGGTATCGCATTCCCCATCCCCGCGAACGACGACGCCAGCCGCGCGATCCGCCTCTATTGCGAGGCGTTCAGCCAGGCTGCGACCCGTAACGGCGAGCGTGAGGCGCGCAGCCGCGGTGTTGATTTCGGCGCAATGGCCGAACCACCCGTCGAGCCGGCACTGGCCGAGGTTGCCGAAGCTCCTGTGGCCGAAGTCGCAGCTGAGCCCGCTGCGGAAGCCGCTGGCGAAGAAGCCGCCGCTTAATCATTCCCGTTCGGGCTGGGCCTGTCGAAGCCTGTCCTTCCTTTGCAACATTGCAAGGGCAGGGCAGCCCTTCGGCGGGCTCAGGACGAACGGATTTATTTAAGGACAACACAATGGCTGAAATCACTGCCGCAATGGTGAAGCAGCTTCGCGAAACGAGCGGAGCGGGCATGATGGATTGCAAGAAGGCGCTCGCCGAAACGGGTGGCGACATGGACGCCGCCGTCGATTGGCTGCGCGCCAAGGGTCTCGCGACCGCCGCCAAGAAGGCCGGTCGTACGGCTGCCGAAGGTCTCGTCGGCGTCGTGACGTCGGGTACCAAGGGATCGGCCGTCGAGGTCAATTCCGAAACCGACTTTGTCGCGAAGAACGACCAGTTCCAGGCGTTCGTTCGCGACGTGACCGCGCTTGCACTCGACCTTGGCACCGACAGCATCGAAACACTGGCAGCGGCGCCGATGGACGGCGCGACCGTTCAGGACAAACTGACCGCCAATATCTCGACGATCGGCGAGAACCAGTCGCTGCGCCGGGTAACCACGCTCAGCGTCAACGAAGGCGCAGTCGTCAGTTACGTCCATAATGCAGCGGCT
>JBDUBD010000065.1:0-15463 GCA_040004295.1 Sphingomonadales bacterium
CGGGTGAGACGCCAGCCAGTACAGTAGGCCGATAGAACCATCCTTCTCCTTCGCCATAGGTGCCGCCGGCAATAGCGGTCGCACCTTGGGCGAGCCCGCCTTCGACCATCGAACTGACCCGTTCGCGTTGACGCAGAGAGATCAGGGGGCCGATCTGTGTATTGGAATCAAACGGCGATCCGAGACGCAGGTCGGCGGCAATCTGGGCTACTCCCTCGATCACCCGGTCATAGATTTGTGCTTCGATCAGCAGGCGCGAGCCAGCGGTACAGATCTGGCCAGAGTTGGCGAAGATCGCGCCTGCCGCACCGGGAATGGCGCGATCCAGATCGGCATCGGCCAGGACGATCGTAGGCGATTTGCCGCCCAGCTCGAGCGTGACCCGTTTCATTGTCGCTGCCGATGCCGCCAGAATGCGCTGCCCGGTGGCAGTCGATCCTGTAAAGGCGATCTTGCGGACCAGCGGGTGGTCGACCAGCGCGGCACCGGCCTCGGCACCGTATCCGGTGACGATATTAACCGCTCCGGCTGGAAAACCGGCCTCGGCAATCAGTTCGCCGAGCCGCAAGGTGGTGAGCGAGGATTCTTCCGATGGCTTGAGAACGACGGTGCAGCCAAAGGCGATCGCCGGAGCGATCTTCTGAATCGCCTGACCCATGGGGAAATTCCACGGTGTAATCCCGCCGATCACCCCAACCGGGCGGCGCTGGGTATAGGCGCGATAGATCGCGTCCTCGGCCACAAGGGGGTTGTGCGTGACATACTCGCCGGTGATCTTCGAAGCCCAGCCTGCGAAATACCGCAATCCATCGATCGTGAACTGTAGATCGATCGCGCGTGTCACGGTGAAAAGCTTGCCGCTGTCTAGCGATTCTAGCGCAGCCAGTTCGTCGCGATGACGTTCGACCAACAGTGCCAGATTTTCAAGGAGGCGTCCGCGGTCGAGTGGGCGCATGGTCTGCCATTCGCGGCTTTCGAAGCACGCATGCGCAGCCTTGACCGCGCGATCGACATCTTCGGCGGAGCAGGCCGGAAAGGACATGATTGTCTGGCCGGTGGCTGGATTGACTGCGTCGATCGACCGATCGGTGCCGCGTGGCTCGACAAGCTCCCCATTCAGAAGGATGCGCCCGCTTGGCAGGATAAAGGCTGGAAGATCGGTGTTCGCGGTATTCTGCAAGGACATCAGGATTTCCAAAGTTTGACTGACAGAGTCGGCGCTCCGCGTCAGGGCGTAGGGGCAGGGACGATGTCGCCTTCGACCTGGGTCGAACCGATACTGGCGTAAGTTTCGGGTCGGTTCTTGCGCAGCCAGCGGCCGTGGAGCAGCCCGGCCGCAATGAGGGCGATGAACAGAAACGGCAGCCGGTTGACAACGGTCAGGTTCGTGCCCGTGAGCGCGGAATAGTTGGCCAGAGACAGATAGGTGATCACGGTAATGATCAGCCCCGCGATGAGAGGCGCCCAGACTGTGCCCACCGAAATTTCGCCGCGGCGCGCAAAATAGAAGGGAATCGACAGTGAGGTGGTCGCCAGCAGAATTTCCAGACCGACGGCGCCCATTGAGGACAGGCTTGTCGACAGGCTGAGCAAGGGATCCAGTCCCGCCAGGGAAAACATGCCGATGATCACGGCCAGCACCACGGCCAGCAGCAGGCAAGCCTTGTAGGGTGAGCCGTGCGCCGGGTGGATGCGACCCAGTGCCTGCGGCATCAAGCCGTCACGCGAAAGGGCGAACAGATAGCGGGCGATATTGTTGAAGAACCCCAGCGCCGCAGCGAACAGACTGGTTACGATCAGCAGGTTCAGCGCGTCGCGCCCATATTCCCCGAGGTAGCGTAGGGCAATGCCCGTCACCAGACGACCGGGATCGGCCGCGGCAACTTGCTGCACCTTGGCCGGCGTCAGGGCCAGCACCAGGCACCACGACGACAGAACGTAGAACGTGCCAAGGACCAGCACTGCCCCGTAAGTGGCGCGGGGGATGGTGCGTTCGCGGTCGCGCGCTTCTTCCTGGTAGATGGCGGTCGCCTCAAACCCGATGCAGCCGTTGATCGCATAGATCAGGGCGATCCCCAGTCCGGGGGCAAAGATTGTGCCGGGCGAGAAGCTGGTGAAATCGAGCCCCGAAAATCCGACATCGTGGAGGATCATGGCATCAACCAGGACGATCAACCCTGCCTCAAGCAGCAGCGCGATTGTCAAAACCTTCGCCGCCATGGTTATCTTGTGATAACCGAGCCAGGCGATCGCGCCGATGCTCAGAATCGCCCACAATTCCCACCGCGTATTCAGGCCAAAGCTGTTGTGGATCAGGTCAGAGGCGAAGAATGCCATGGCCCCCAGCACCGATGCAGCCGCGCAGATATAGGCGGTAACGGCAACATAGGCAGCGGCAACACCGGCCTCCTTGCTGAGGCTGAGCGCAATATAGGCATAGAAGGCGCCGGCGTTGCGAACGTGCGGGATCATCCGGACGTATCCCATCGCAAAGAGCATCATCACTGCGCATACCAGCAACTGGGTTCCCGGCATGCCAGCGCCGTTGCCAAAGGCCAATGCCAGAGGAATAATTCCGGCCAGCACGCCCATCGGAGCAGCGCAGGCCAGGATCATGAAGATAATGTCGCCAGTCCCGAGCAGACCCCTTGTCAGCCCGCCTTGCGCGGGTGCGACGTGTTGGCCTGTACTCATGATCCTAGCGTCATCCTCTCGCTTTTGCCCGCGACGTCATTATCTGGATCTGCAATGGCAATTCTCCAGATCGGGGGTATTACGCAGGCGTCGCCATAGTTGATATTTTCGGCCAGTCCCGGTTGCGACCAGCGCGTTCAGATCACAGTGCCGGGCACCAGAGCGATAACGCGCAGCGGACTGCCGGAACCACCTTTGATTTTGAGCGGCGTCGCAATGACGACCGATCCGAAAACTGGAAGCTGGTCGAGATTGGTCAGGCATTGCAGACCATATTTGCCGTGGCCGTGCAGGATCGAGTGCGCCGGCAACGGTTCGTCGAAAAGCGATGCCTGGCCAGCATCGGTACCGACGGTTTCAACTCCCAACCCGATACAATCGCGCTCGTTCACCAGGAAGCGCATCGCGCTGGCATCCGGGCCAGGTGAATGGGCGCCGTCTTCCCTGAGATTCAGGTAGGATAACGTGCCGACCCGCTTGGACCAGTTGGACCGCAATAATATCCAGTGGCGTGCAGGAATTCGGCCGTTTGCGCGTTCCCAGTTTGCGAGAAAATCGCCGGTGACAACGAAATCCTCGTCCGCAGCCGCCTCGTCTGCAATGTCGATCACAACTGCCGGGTGGATAAAATCCTCTGGTGGGATGGCATCAACCGTGCCGTTCACGATGTCGCGGCCGGTCACCCAATGCGCCGGCGCATCAAAATGTGTGCCGGTGTGTTCGTTCATCGAAATGTTGTTCCAGTACCAGGCCGGTCCATTCCCGTCGTATCGCGAAACCGTCTCCATGCGAAACGGTTCGCACTGTCCGAACTCCGAGGGTAGAACAATGACTGGAAAGTCGCTCGACAGGATGTTGGTCAGGTCGACAACCCGGATCGCACCGCTGACGATATCCCCAGTTATAGCGGACAGAACGGGATTGGCAGGCGCCGTCATAGGTTTTTCTCCCTTACATAGAGCGCCGGATCGGCCAGCCAGCGCGCCATGGCGTCGGAAGCGACGTCCCCGACACACGTCTGCTCGCGCCCTTGCAGAAGTGCTTCGATGATCGATGCAGCAAGCCGGGCAGGGGCGACCTTGGGCGGCGGTACAGATTGATGATGCTCGTCATCGACCGGGCCAGTAAAGACCGACATCACGCGGACGCCAGTGCTGCGCATTTCATGGCGAAATGTCTGCAGCAGCGAATGGCGCGCCGCTTCGGCCGCGGCAAAGGCGGCGTAGTTTGCCGAACTCGACAGGGCGTCGCTCGACAGAATATCGACAAACGCGCCGTGAGGCCGTCCCGCCAGCATCGGCGCGCAGGCATGGGCCAGACGGCTGAACCCGATCGCCGCGACGTCGAGGGCGCGGCGCTGTTCGACGAGGTTGCCGTGCACGCTAACGCCGCCGCTGCGCACATGGCGCGCGGTATTGATCACGATGTCCAGCGGCCCGCCGATCTTGCTGAGCGCTTCGGTGACGCTGTCGTTGTCGGCGACATCCAGTGGTAACGGTTGAACGCCTTCGAGCGAGAGGATGCTGTTGCTCGCATCGGTTGCGCGGGCGGGCGGGGTCAGGCCAGCCACGATCAGCCCCGCGCCGGCGGCGTGCAGCGCCTGGACCACCGCAAGGCCGATAGCGCTGCGGGCATCGCTAACCAGCACGGTCTTGCCGCTCACCGGGATTATGAACTCTCGCATTTGCGGATCAGCCATGTCGAACACTCCGGGCGGTGGCAGGGCGAACAGGGCGGCGTTGCCACCCCGATCGAGCATGAGGCGAACCGTCGCGCGATCGTCGGCAGCCAGATCTCGGTGTAGATGAACGATTGCCACCGGCCCGGCGTCCAGCGCGACCTTGCCCATGCGCCAGGGCAGGTGATCGCGAAAATAGAGGTCGGTCGAGGCGTGAATGGTCGTTTCGCACAACACACGGGCGCCACCGGCACAATCCTGCCACGCAAGATCGCCCCAGCAGGCAGGGCAAGCATCACGTGGAGGATAGGTCGCTTTTCCGCAGTCAGCACAAACCTGCAGCACGAAACGGCCCTGCGCAGCCCGCGCCGACATGGCATGCATCGCGCGACTGCGCGACGCGGGGGACAGGTGGCGGATTTTCTTGCGCGCCAGCGGATCCATCGCTTCCCGGGGCGGGCGGGCAGTCATCGCAACGCCTTCAAAGCAGCGGCACCCGTGCAAATACCTCGATCATAATTGACCAGCCCGAAACCGGACACGAGCGCAACGTCCGCATCGGGCACCTGGGCACCGAGTGGTTGCCGGGTAATCTGGCGCAGCGCTTCGGTCATGTTCTGAAATCCGCCTGCCGCGCCTGCCTGACCTGCAGAGAGCTGGCCACCATTTGTGTTGAGCGGCAGATCGCCATCGATGTCGAAGCTGGTCCCACGGATGAAATCCGCGATCTGGCCTTTCCGGCAGAAACCGAGATCCTGGATCTGCATGGCTACGATCACCGGATAGTCGTCATAAGCTTGCAGCGTATCGATCTCGGCCGGAGTGATACCCGTCGCTTCCCAGAAGCGGTCGATATCCATTTCCCAGCCGCCGCGCAGCTGCACAGGATCGTCAGGAAAGGCGTTGTGCCTTTCGATGGTGCCGAGGACGCGAGCGGCGGAAAGGCCGCGCGCCGCCGCAATCTCGGGCGTGGTGACGACGAACGCTTCCGCGCCAGCGCATGGCATCACACAGTCGTAGAGATGCACGGGATCGGCGATGGCACGACCCGCCAAATAGGCATCGAGCGTAAGAGGGCGGCGTTGCAGCGCCAACGGGTTTGATCCGGCGTTGGCGCGCTGGGCCAGGCAGAGCTTGCCGAAATCTGCGCGCGTGATGTCGAAAGTGCGCATGAAGGCATTGCTGATCAGCGCGAATGTGGCGTTGGGGCCGCCGAAGCCATAGGGATAGACGGCGTCCTGCGAAAAGCGTGAAAAACTTGCAAGACTGTGACGAAAGCTGTCGATCTGGTTGGTGTCCGCGGCCAGGCAGACGACCGTTTCCGCATCGCCGCATTGCACAGCGCGGGCCGCACGTCGAAGCGCCATTACGCCGCTGGCCCCGCCTGTTGGCAAATGGTCGAGCCAGCGCGGTGTCAGGCCGAGGTGCTGGGTAAGGCCGACTGCTGTATCTGGGCCTGCGGAAAAGCTGGCAAAGCAAAAGCCATCGATGTCTTCTGGCCGGAAGCCGGTCGTATTTGCCAACTGGCGCAGCGCTTTTCCGGCCCACCAGTGCGCCGTTTCCGGGGAGAAGCGCGCATAGGGCACGGTTACGGGCGCACAAACCGCAACACCATCATAGGCTGAGGGGTTACGCTTCATCCGCTCCTCTTTTTGAAGGATCGGGTATCGTGAAGCACGCCGACGGCCATTTGCTCCGCAACGAGGTCCTTCAATGCCGCGCGCAGGATCTTCTCGGTAGGTGTGCGCGGCAGTTCGGACACAAAGCCGATCCAGCCGGGAACCTTGTAATAGGCCATTTCTTCCAGCGCCCAACGCGCGATGTCGGCGGCAACCTCCGCGCCTTCGACGCCTTCCTTGCTGACGATCAGCGCGACCACTTCGTCGCCGCGCATGGGATCCGGCGTGGCAGCCACCGCTACCTGACCGATTGCGGGATGCTTGGCGAGGATCGCTTCGACCTCAACCGCGGCGATGTTTTCACCCGACCGGCGAATCACATTCTTTTTGCGGTCGACGAAATGCAGATCGCCGTTGGTATCACGGGCAACGACGTCCCCGGTGTGGAACCATCCGTCCTGCCACACTTCCAGGGTCGCTGACGGATTCTTCAGATATTCGCGAAAAAAGCCATAGCGCGGATTCGGCCCGGCGCGACGAACGAGTAGCTCGCCCGCCTGGGTTCCCAGGATTTGCACGCCAAGATCGTCGACGATGCGGATTTCGGTTTCGTCGGTAGGGCGCCCGAAACAATGGGTGCCGATTTTGCGCGGCTCGCGGTGCGCACTGATCACGCCACCGCTTCCCGTTTCGGTCATCGCCCAGGCTTCGATAAGCGGGAACCCGAACCGATCCTCGAACGGTCCGTGCAATTCGGCTGGAACACCTGCGCCAAAGCCAAAGCGAATGTTATGCATCCGATCCTGATCGGAAAGTTCGGCCTTCATCAGCATAGCCGGCATGACCCCCAAATAATGCAGGCAGGTCGCCTGGCTCCTCCGCACCGAATCCCACCAGGTCGAAGGGTGAAAGCGATCCAACAGGGTCAGACAACCGCCCACGGTGACCATGGCGATCACCGATACTGCCATGGCATTCATGTGGAAAACCGGCAACGGCGTCAGCATCCGCTCCTCGCCCTCCCGTAGGCTGATCAGGCCACCCACGTCGCGATACCAGTCGCCCGAATGAAGGAAATATTCGTTGGTCAGGACACACCCCTTCGGTTGGCCCGTCGTCCCTGAGGTATAGAGCAACCCCGCTTCGCGCTCTGCCGCATTGTTCGAGGGCGGCGCACCCTTTTTAAGGAGCGGTCGGATTGCCTGGTTAGGGGAAATCGGAACCATCGCACTTCCCACCGACAGCGCGGCCTCGGCGACATCGGCCAGGCGCTCGGGCAGAACGAAGGCTGCGGCCATTTCGGAATGGTCGATCAGATATTCCAGCTCACTCCGTCGCAAGTCGGGATTGATCGGGACGACCGATGCGCCAAGGCCGTTTGCTGCAAACCAGATCTCGATAAATTCGGGCCTGTTCTGAAGCAGCAGACCGACCCGAGTTCCTTCGCCGAAGCCTGCAGCAGCGAGGGATTTCTTGCGGTTGATGACCCGCTGAAGCATTGCGGCATAGGTAATTTCACCTTCGGAAATTCCATAGATTTCAGCGGTTTCGGGCAGGATGTTCAAAAACGGCTTGTCTGGCCAGCGCGTAGCGCTCGCCTGAAAGCGTTCGAGGATGGTCATACCGTTCATGAAGACTCTCAAGCCTGATATTCTGAAGTATCGCCAAATGCATGCTGATGAATATGTTTATAGATGAATTAAATGCTGTCAATGCACATGGGAGGGGGCAACAGGACCGAAGCTCAGGGGGCTACGCGGGCCAGATTGGCAAGCATCTGGGTCAGTGCGGTTCGACAAAAATCGAGATGTTCTGCCGCCATTCCCTCGATAAGAATGCCGAAATGATCGTGCATCGTCGGCCAGCTTTGCATCAGCTGTTCGCGCCCGCGATCCGTTAATGCGATCTCGCGGCGACGCTGGTCGTGGGCGGGAATGCGACGTTTCACCAGGCCCTGCGAAACCATGGCATCGATTGCCCTGCTGGTCGATGACTGCTCGGTAAAGGTGCGCTCGGCGATTTCGTTTATGGTGAGCCCGTCTTCGATATGCAGGATCGAAAGCGTCCGCATGGCCAGCAGATTGAGTCCACCTTTTTCCAGCATGCGTTTTTGCGCCGCCTGGCCCAGTACCGCCAGTCGATTGACGAGATAGGGGAGGTAGCGCTCCAACTCGTCGTAGGTGCGGGGTGGCTCGGGCGAGCTCAAACGGGTTCTCCCCGTGGCGAGCGCGTGAGGGCGCGCGACTGCCGGTTTAGCAGGGCCTTGAGAGCGTCAAGTTCCAGTCCGCTGACAGGTGCCAACAAGGTCTTCAGCAATTCATCGTGGCGTGCCCGCGCGGCGACATAAAGCGCAGAGCCCCGCGCGGTGGGACGGACAATGAAGGCGCGCCGATCGATGGAGGACATTTCGCGATCGATCAGACCGTCCGCAACCAGTCGTCGCACCAGGCCCGTTACATTGCCACCGGTAACCTTGAGTTGGCGCGATAGAATGCCCTGAGTGAGGCCGTCGGGATTACGATACAGCTGTGCCAGCACGTCGAACTTGGCCAGCGTGATGGAAAATTCACGGACAAGGGTGCGATTAAGGCGACTAAACAACTCGCCATGCAAGTCGAGCAGGGTGATCCATGCCTGCGTTTCGATATTGCGTACGCCGCCCTCGGCTGTGACGGCAGGGCGCGCAGGATCGCTCATGATCACCAATTCCCCACCTGTCGCGACCATCTCGCTGGATACCCACCGAACCGTAATGCGATTTGCCCGTAAGGGAGGCAAGACCCATTCACGCGAACGAGGCCATCGTCTTGATCAAGCCGTCCAGGTCGGCACCTTCGCCGTCGCGGATCGCCGTTTCTCTCAGGCGGCGAGCCCAAGCGGCCGCATCGTTGCGGGTCGCGATCCGTTCGATCTCTGCTGTCACCTTGCCAAACTTGGTTACGCCGCGCGCGTGCGTATCGGAATACCCCTTGATCAGGCGCTGGCACTTCACCACCTCGACGCCCAAGGCATAGCTGCGGGCAGACAGGTCTGCGACGAGCGTCAGCCATTTTTCGCGATGGGCAGCTTCCTCCGCATGGCGAAGCGACCGGCGGCGTAATCCCCGCAACCCCGCGACAGTATAAAGCGCGATGAACCATCCCGGGGAATAGGTCCGCACTCGCCGACCCTTGCTAATGCGTCGATCGAGCCAGCCGTAGAGGCGTCGCTGTTGCTGCAGCCAGGTTCCCAGCCCGACCGGAAGCAAGCCGACGATTTCCTCCATCCGCGGGTGCATGTATTCCGTCGTTTCGAACAACTGGTCGGGCTTGATCCCGATCTCCTTGCCGATCCGGCGCTTGCGCGCCGCCCGCGTCTTCAAATCGGCAACCCGCACCACATCGTCATATGTCATCGCGTTGGCGAGGTATTTGGCGATGTTGAGGCTAAGCGCGAAGTCTTCGTGTGCCCCGCCGAGTGCCAGATCGTGCTGATAGATACGCTCTAGAGTGTTCAGATATTCGTCGCCGTACTCAACGTCCTGGTAATCTATGACTTTGGCGAGCCCTGCCATGGCCATTGGCACGATTTGTGCCGGCAGGCCTTGCCGCAGCCGGTCGAGCAAAGCGGCGACCTGGGGCGAAGCGGGCGGGCGCTGCCCGTGCGTTTCGGAGGGTGCAGTGTCCGGCCCTGCGTCTTGTGTCTCGGGGTCGGCCATGGCGCGGTCAAACGCCGCGTCGAACGTCCGGATACTCGCCGCAACACCCTTGCCATCGTCCGCTATCACCGCATGAAAGGCTTCCTTCGGGAACGGCAGAATGCAGGCTGCGGCCAAAGCCCCGAACATGGCCGAAGAGATGACGCTGCCATGGGATGTCGCCAGTGCATTCATGTCGAAGATGATGCTGTGCCGGGCTGTCACCCCGATCGCATCGGTCACCGCACTGGAATCGGCGATACCCTTTCCGGGGGCCATCTTCTCGGCAATGGCGAACGACCGGTGGCTTGATGCGATTAGCGTAGTTCTGTCGGCCGTGACGATGCCCCGCAGGATCGATCGGCCGGCTTCGATGAACTCTGACGCGATAACCACATCGACATCGCCGGGGGTAGGCATCTGGGCCAGGACCGGCACCTGCCCGTCGAGCGGGATCATCATTTCGATGTAATAGATCGTTGCACCAGTGCGCTGTGCCACACCTGGAACCGAGGTGGACTGAGCGACCCAGCCAGCATTCTCGGCCAGCTTGACGATCCACCCTGTCAGCACGCCGCCGCCTTGTCCACCCATGGCGACCACGGCGATGGAGATCGGGCGCTCGGTTGCCTCTCCCGCCGGGGCGAGCCGCAATTTAACTGTTTCGTCGCGCATCAGGCGATCTCCAGCATGATCCGGCGACGTTCGCGGCGGGCCTGCAGAAAGTCGATCAATGCCATCGAAGTTCGCGTCTTGAACCGGTCCCACCATGTGGGGTTGTTGATGATGTCGGCGCGGTAGAACGAAGGACACAGCACCGCCGCCTCGGACACTTCGCCGCAGTTGCCGCAACCCACACAGGAATTGTCGATCGTGACCACGGGATCGTCACGCAGGGGATCGTCGAGGTGCTTGACCGAGAGGGAAGGGCATCCGGAAAGGCGGATGCAGGCGTGATCTCCGGTGCAGACGTCCTCGTCCACGCCAAAGCGCTGCTTGATCACGCGTTTGCCGTCCTTCACCGCTTTTGCTTCGATCGGACGAACACGACGCTGCTTGTTGAGCATGCATTCAGACGAGGCGATGATGATTTTGGGACCTTCCTCCTTGGTGGTCAGGGCCTCGGTCAGAACCCGCTTCATCCGTCCGACGTCGTAGGTGTGATCGACTTCACGGACCCAGGTCGCGCCTACGCCGCGCACCGCTTTTTCGATCGGATTGTTGGTCTTTCGCCTCTTGTTGGGCGCGCGCGAAGACAGGATATCTTGCCCACCGGTTGCGGAGGAATAAAAATTATCGACGATGAGGAAGACGCCGTCGTGCTTGTTATAGACGGCGTTACCGATCCCGCTGGTCAAGCCGTTGTGCCAGAAACCGCCATCGCCCATCACTGCGATCGATCGTTTGCCCGTGCTGCGGCTGAAGGCCGAAGCCGAAGCGGCACCCAGGCCAAAGCCCATCGTGGTCGTGCCGATGTTGAACGGCGGCAGGATCGAGAACAAATGGCACCCGATGTCAGCCGCGACATGGTGATCGCCAAGATCTTCCTGGACGAGCTTCATCGCTGCAAATATCGGTCGTTCGGGACAGCCGGTGCAAAGCCCGGGCGGACGGGCCGGGACAACATCCTTCAGCCGCTTCGTCTCTGGCAGGGACAGCATTACGCTGGCGTCGGGGCGAGGCGGGCGATTGCCGAGCAAGAGCGGATCGGTCTGCTCGATAAAGGCTTCGAACCCTTCGAGCAAAGCCTGGACCGAATAGTCGCCACCCATCGGCAACACGTCCTTGCCGAAAATTCGCGCCGTCGCGCCGCTACGTCGCAGGGCGGTATTGAGTGCTTGCTCGAGGTACTCTGGCTGCCCCTCTTCGACCATCAGCACCGCATCCTTGCCGCAGACGAATTCGGCGATCTCGCTATCGATCATCGGGTAGGTGACGTTCATCACATACAGCGGAATTCGGGTGTTGCCGTAAGCATCGGACAGGCCGAGATATTGCAGCGCGCGGATGACGTTGTTGTACATCCCCCCTTGCAGGATGATGCCAATCTTGCCTTCGTCCGGGCCGAACCGGTCGTTAAGCCGGTTGGCCCTGATGAACTCGATCGCCGCAGGCAGGCGTTTCCGGATTTTTTCCTGTTCGTGTTCATAGGCCGCCGGGGGCAGCACGATCCGGGTCAGGTCGCGGCGCGGGTTGGCAAGCGCGTCGTCCAGCGAAAAGTCGGGACGAATGTTATCCTTGGCAACAAAGCTGCCGTGCATGTGACAGGTGCGAACGCGCACTTCTAGCATGACCGGGGTGTTCGACGCTTCCGACAATTGGAAGCCTTTCTCGATCAGTTCGACGATCCGGCCGTGATCGGGACGTGGATCGAGCAGCCACATCTGTGATTTCATCGCAAATGCATGCGTGCGCTCCTGCATGATCGAGGAACCTTCGCCATAGTCTTCTCCGATAATGACCATCGCCCCGCCGGTCACCCCGCCCGAAGCAAGGTTCGCCAGGGCGTCGGATGCCACGTTGGTGCCGACCGTAGATTTCCATGCCACCGCCCCGCGCAGGGGATACATGACCGAGGCAGAGAGCATCGCGGCAGCAGTCGCCTCGTTTGCCGAACTCTGGAAATTGACACCCAATTCGCCGAGAATGTCCTGCGCGTCGGACAGCACGTCCATGAGGTGCGAGATCGGCGAGCCTTGATAGCCGCCGACATAGGATACTCCCGACTGCAGCAGACCTTTGGTGATCGCGAGGATTACCTCGCCCTTGAAAACCTCACCGTTGCCCAAGCGAAGATGCTCGACTTCTTTGGCGAAAGACCGCTCAGCCATCGTATACCCCTATCAATATGCATTTGCATAGATTTATGGGTCAAATGAGTCAATGACGGTCCAAGGTTACTGCACATCGAGATGGATCAATTGGGCATTCATGGTGAAGCCTGGCATGTAGCGGCGCAAAATCTGCGCTTCGATCGTCGTGCGCTCCCTGGCATCGCGAGCCTTGTTCATTTCCGCATCGACCAGGGCTTCGTCGCGTCCGAACTCGCGGATTCCCGAAAGGTCGGCCCACACCAGCCAGAATGATTTGCCATCCGCGGCGATCCAGCCGGGGGCGATCTGCGGCGCATAGGCACGCGCACTGCCGCGGACGCCGGGCGTCCACGCAGCATCGGTATGGACTTGTCTCCACGGACCCCATGGCTGACCTGCAACCCACAGCCCGAGATAGCTGGGCTTACCGAACTCGGTGCCATCAGGTGCGCAGCCGATCCCTGCACTCGCCATCATGTACAGCCCAAGCGCTTCGTTCCACACCACGCTTGGTAGCCAGGATTCCACAACGAGATCGCCAGGAAACAAATTTGTGTAGTTGACCCACCCGCGCGGGAAGGTGTGCACGGGCTGACGATCGCCGATGTTCGCCGACCATTCGGCATTGCCGTCGCGCTGGTGTCCCGTAAAAAAGCGATAGGCAGAGCGGTCGAGAAGCTGGTCCTTGTGGACGCGGAACATCACAAGCTGGTTCATCAACCCATCAACGCTGCCGTTGAGTCCATAGACATAGACATAACCATCGCTGTTCTCGGTATAGGCCTTGCCCTGCTGCAAGAAGGCGAGCAGCGAAAAGCAGCCATCCGGTTCGTCGAAGAACGACAAGCTCGTTTTCGATTGCTCGGCCCAGTCTTCCCAGACGACCGGGGTCGATCCGTCGCGGTTGTGCCACGTGACGCCGCCGTCGCTCGAATAGATCAGCTTGGATCCAGTCCAGCGACGCGGGCGATCCTTGGCATGGTCGAGTGTAGCCAGGAACTGGTAGAGGATATGACCGACGGCGAGGACGCCATGACCGTAATAGTGCGGGGCGTCCTCCCGACGGGTGGCACGGTCGACCACGGGATAGCTCTCGAGTTGCGCAAATCGGGGCTTTGGCGGAAGCCCGTCGACTGTCCAAAGCCTGGTGCTGAAAAAGGTCGCCGGAGGTGGTGCCCAGCCCGGCCCATCGTTGACCACCACGACTTGTCGGCCATCGACCGTAATCGTCATCTTGTAGCCATCGCCCAGCCCACCAAGCCGGACAATTGAGCTGTTGATGGGTGAAGCGCCCCGTACGATCGCCGCGCGGCTGGCTCGCGCCGATAGGGCGGCGGCGGGTACGCCACCGAGCGTTGCCAACAGGCCACCGACCGCTGCCTGGCCCAGAAAGTCACGCCTGCAAGACATCGTCGCTCTCCGTGCCGTTCCGCAGCGTGTTCACCACGCTGCGGTATTCATCGACCTATTTGATTTCGTCGCTCGTCTTCATTTCGACCGTGCCGTCCTTTGACACTTTGAACAGCGGGTCTTCGCGGTCGCAGAAATACTCCTGAATCTTGTATTCCGGATTACGCTTGTAGCCATATTTGAAGGTGTAGGGTTCGAGCAGCGTCGCTGGATCCTGGATCGTAATCTCATCTTCCATCAGGTCCGTTCCGGTCAGCCGTATCCGTTCGACGATGACCATCTCTGCGCTGTGCGGGATCTCGAAAAAGCGAACAGTATCCTTTACGCCCTTGGTGGTGACGACCAGCGTGCCACCGTCCCAGCGAGCAGTCGAATAACCATAGAAGTTCGGATTTATATCGCCGATCGGCGGCATGGCCTGGTTGAGGTAGATGCGACGCGTTTGGGTCAGAAATTCGGCGAGAACGGTAACCTGTCCCGGCGTCTGCAGGATTTCCAGCGGGAAGATTGCACCCATGATCATCGGCATGCCTTCGGGCAGGCATTGGGTGCTGGGGTCGACGCGCGGCTTGCCTGCCTTGATCAGGGCGTCACGTTCGGTGCGCAGCTTTTTCCACTCGCTAGCAAACGGCTCCTTCAGCTTCGGTCCCGCGCCCGGTACCGGGAGTTCCAGAAAGGTATTCTCTTCCCCCGCGAAAGGGTCGGGGTAGATTTCCCAGACCCCGGTAATATTCGGTTCCGTAGCTGTTTTCGTTGCTGCTCCAGCGGCTGGAGCCTGCGCCTTCTCGGCATGAGCGGGTGCCGTGCCGCCGATCATCATCGTCGCGAGCAGGGCGAGCTTTGCGCTTTTCATATCAACTCTCCAGTGTGGTATGCAGTTGTCTGCCGCTCATGCTGTCCTGTTAGGACGCTGTGATCTGTTACCAGGCGTTCAATACGCGCCCGTCGGCGACCTTGATCGTCTTGAGCATTCCACCTGGATTGCCGTTGCGAAGGGGATAAAAGGTGACATCGACGTTGTCGCCGGCCTTGAGTGTGTTGAACTTCCAGCCAGCCTTGCTCATCATATTGACGCTGCTGCATTCGAAGACATAGCGCGTTACCTTGCCGCCTTCCTGCACGTTCACCACAACGAACGAGTGCGGATTGGTAAAGCGAAATTCGGCAATGGTGGCTTTCGCCTTTTGGTTGATCTTCGTTTGATCGAACATCGCAAAAGAATGATGGGCCAAAGCTGAACTGGTGAATGCTGCGTCGAGCGAGCAGACTGCGGCTGCCATGGCGGCAATCTTGATAATGCGCTTCATTGTACTACTCCATCGGATATCGGCCGGAAGCGGTTTACGTCATCAAGTTTTGGCATTGGACGGTTCGGGTAAGGCCGGTTGCTTCAGGTCTTTCCAGTTATGCCAGCTGTCGTTGGATCCGAAGGCGGTTACAGTTGTGAAACCGTTACACACCAACTTCCAAATGACTGAGATATAGGCAGTTTACGAGTTTCACGGTCTTTAGGGTCAATCTAGGGTCAGGACTCATTGATTGAGCCAGAAGATGACGGTTGCGGCGATGCAGA
>JBDUBD010000066.1:0-15351 GCA_040004295.1 Sphingomonadales bacterium
GCATCTGCGCAACCAACGCCGCTGCCGCCGCGCGCAGCATCGTCGCGACGTCCGCCTCTTCGTCGGGCAGATCGAGGTCGAGCGCGGTCGCGATTCCCTTTGGCGTCGGGACGACGAAGCGCGCCGGATAAACGAAGGCAAACAGTTCGAGCAGGTCGAGGCCCGACAATTCGGGATAGCCCAACCGCTGCGCCACCAGCGGCGCGTTAAGGATGATCATCGGCGTTTCGGCCGCGCGGGAGATCGCCTCCCCCCGCCCGACGCCGCGCGTGCCATCGGCATCGGAAATCCAGATGCCGCCATGGCTGGCATGCAGGGCTGGGTAGCGAAACTCTATCACGTATCCCCTGTGCCTTGACGGGAACGAAAGGGCAACGATTGTGGCCCGATTTTATCCTGTCCTACATGCATCGCATCTGCCAACGCTTCCCGAAATTGGATTCGCGGGGGAACGATCTAGGTGAAGATGCCAAATTTTTTTGGGTTCGGTCATCCTCGATTCGAACCGCAGGTTTTTTTCCACACGGCTAACCTTCGTGACCTTTGTAAGGTTTCCCGACAGTCGACGGATGCGCTTCGACCGCCGCAGACTTGCGTCGCGCGCAGATGCCCGCAATGACGCCCGCGCAATGACCGATACCGACCTCCGCACCGCCGCTCTCGTCTCCAAGGCCTGGCCCTATGAAGAGGCGCGCAAGCTGTTGAAGCGCTATCCGGGCGGCAAGCCAGCCAAAAACGGTCAAGCCGCGCCGGTCATCTTCGAATGCGGCTATGGTCCGTCGGGCCTGCCGCACATCGGTACGTTCAACGAAGTGCTGCGCACGACGATGGTGCGCCATGCATTTCAGGCACTGTCCGACGCGCCGACGCGGTTGATCGAGTTTTCGGACGACATGGACGGGTTGCGCAAGGTGCCCGACAACGTCCCGAACCAGGCGATGCTGACCGAACACCTCGGCAAGCCGCTGAGCCGCATTCCCGACCCGTTCGGAAAGTTCGAAAGTTTCGCGCACCACAATAACGCAATGCTGCGCGATTTCCTCGATCGATTCGGGTTCGAATACGAGTTCATCTCGTCGTCGTCGCAGTACGAAAGCGGCGTGTTCGACGAGGCACTGAAGGGCGTTTTGCGCCATTATGACGCCATCATGGGCGTGATGCTGCCGACGCTGCGCAAGGAACGTGCGGCCAGTTATTCCCCTGTCCTGCCGATCAGCGAGAAGACCGGCGTCGTGTTGCAAGTGCCGGTCGAAGTCGTCGATGCCGACGCCGGGCTTATCCGCTTCGACGATTCCGGCGACATGGTCACGCAATCGGTGCTGGGCGGCAAGGCGAAGCTGCAGTGGAAAGTCGACTGGGCGATGCGCTGGGTTGCGATCGGCGTCGATTACGAGATGTACGGCAAAGACCTGATCGACAGCGGCATCCAGTCGGGCAACATCGCGCGCGTCCTGGGCGGCCGCCCGCCCGAAGGGCTGATCTACGAGATGTTCCTCGACGAAAAGGGCGAGAAGATCTCGAAGTCGAAGGGCAATGGTCTGACGCTCGACCAGTGGCTCGACTATGGCACGCAGGAGAGCCTGTCGTTCTTTGCCTATCGCGAGCCGAAGAAGGCCAAGCAGCTGCACATCGGCGTCATCCCGCGCGCGGTGGACGAGTATTTTCAGTTTCGCGGCAATTACGCGGGGCAGCCCGTCGAGCAGAAGCTCGGCAATCCGGTGCATCACATTCACAACGGTACTGTTGCGGCGGACGTGCCGCCGGTGACATTCGGCCTGCTGCTCAACCTCGTCGGCGTGCTGGGTTCAGGCGCGACGGCGGAACAGGTGTGCGGTTACCTGTCGAACTACGTCGAGGGCGCGGTTTCCCCCGAGTTGGAAGCGCTTATCGGCCATGCACTGGCGTACAACCGCGACTACGTCGCACCGACGCTGGTCCGCCGTGCGCCGCAGGGCGTCGAGATCCCCGCGCTGGAACGCCTCGACCGCGAACTCGCCGAAGCGGGCGAGGATGCCGACGCGACTGCGCTGCAGAATATTGTCTACGCCATCGGCAACGAAGGCGGCTTCGAGAACCTGCGTGACTGGTTCAAGGCACTCTACGAAACGCTTCTCGGTTCGTCGCAAGGCCCGCGCATGGGCAGCTTCATCGCGCTGTATGGCGTGGCGAACACGCGCAAGTTGATTGCTGAAGCACTAGCTTCTTCATAACTGTTGATAATTGGAGCATCCGCGTTATCTTGGTTTGCTATGATTAGTGCTGACCTCGGATCTCAACTCGAATCTGCTGTTTGCCAACTCGTCGCTGCCGGCCGTTACAATTCGAAAAGCGAGGTGCTTCGCGAGGGCGTACGGCTCGTGCAAGAACGGGAGGCACGGATGGCGGCGCTCGATGCCGCGATCATGGGAGGCCTTGCGGATGCCGAAGCCGGAAGAGTCCGGCCTGCAGACGAAGTATTCGACCGTCTAGAAAAGAAGTATCGCGCAATGGTGAAGCCGACGACGTGATCGTCACAATTTCGGCTCGGGCCCAATCCGATCTTGAAGCGATCGGCGATTACATTGCTCGCGACAATCCCAAGCGCGCTGTCAGCTTCGTTCGCGAGTTGCGGAAGAAATGCCTTGACCTCTCTGCGCTTCCCCACGGCTTTCCGATTGTACCGCAATACGAGACACTGGGCATACGAAAGCGGACGCATGGAAATTATCTCATCTTCTACCATGTCGATACGGACCGGATAACCGTTCTCCACATCGTGAACGGCGCAATGGATTATAGCGACCGTCTGCTGTAGCTTCGGGCCAAAATTAGGAGAGCCGCCATGGCAACCGCACTCAAATCGCAGACCATGTCCGACGCCGAATGGGCAGGGCGTCAGGAACTGGCCGCCTGTTACCGCATCTTCGCTCACATGAAGTGGGATGAGATGATCTTCAACCACATCACGGTGAAGATCCCGGACGAAGACGGTGCGTTCCTGATCAACCCCTATGGCCTGCACTTCTCCGAAGTCACCGCGTCGAGTCTCGTCAAGATCGATATCGACGGCAATGTGCTTGCCCCCACCGAATGGCATGTGAACCGGGCCGGCTTCGTCCAGCACGCGCTGTTCCATCGCCATATTCCGGACGCGCACGCCATCGCGCACACCCACACGACCGCCGGGATGGCGATGGCGAGCCTTGAAGGCGGGTTGCAGGCGGTCAATTTTTACGCGTGCAACTTCGTCGGCCAGCTTGGCTATCATGATTTCGAAGGGGTGACGGTCCGCGACGAGGAAGGACCGCGCTTCCTGGAATCGCTGGGCGACAAGCGCATGATGCTGTTGCGCAACCACGGCATCCTCGTGATGGGAAAGACTCTGCCCGAAGTGTTCCTGAAGCACTGGGCGCTTCAGCGCGCATGCGAGATCGCGTTGGCGACGCTGTCGGCGGGCAAGCCGATCGTCGTTTCGCCCGAAGTCGTCGCCGTGCACCAACGCGATCTGTACATGACCCAAATTCCCGGCGGTCCGGGGAAGGCGGAGTTCGACGCGATGGTGCGGCTGGTCGATAAGGTCGATAAGGGCTGGCGTGACTAGCCTAACCGTCAACGGACAGCCGATCCGCTATCGTATGGACCCCGCGACGCCGCTGCTGTGGGCGTTGCGCGATGCGTCGAACCTGACCGGCACCAAATATGGCTGCGGCACCGGTGACTGCGGCGCGTGCACTGTCGATATCGACGGACGCGCCGTGCGGAGCTGCACCGTGACGATCGCGCAGGTCGAGGGCAGTTTCGTCACCACGATCGAAGACCTGTCGCGCGACCGCAGCCATCCGGTGCAGCAGGCCTGGGTCGCAGAACAGGTGCCGCAATGCGGGTTCTGCCAGACGGGCATGATCATGGCAGCGTCGGTGTTGCTGAAGACGAACAACCGCCCGACCGATGCCGATATCGACGCGGCGATCACCAACATCTGCCGCTGCGGAACCTATACCCGCATCCGGCGGGCCATCCATCGTGCGGCCGCCGCCATTCGTGGTGAGGAAACCATCGTCGCCGCACCCCCGCCGGGCATCGACCCCGCCGATGCCGCTCGCCGCGTCCCCGCTCTGACGCCGCCCATCAATCGCTGATTGCTTTCAATCGGATGAAGGAACGCGCCAGATTTCGTTCAGCACGAATCGGGCAAATGCTTTCGTCATGGGACGCAGCGACAATCGTGCACGCGCGCCCGACCAAGGATAAACGTCCATGAGGATGACCTTTGCACTGGCCGCGCTTTTCGCAGCGACGGCAATCACCCCTGCCCTTGCGCAGGATATCGCAAACCACGGCGATGACCGCGGCGGTCGCGCAGAGCGTGGCGGCGGACGTGGCGACGGCGGCCAGCGCCAGGAGCGTGCCGAACGCCCCCAGGGTGGCGGTGGATGGCAGCGTGGCCAGCAGGCCGCGCCTGCACCGGCGGCTCAGCCACAGGTCCAGGTCCAGGTCCAGCAGCAGGCTCAGCCGACCGAGCGGCGCTGGAATGGCAACCGCGGCGACAACGGCGGCGGCATGACCGCGCGCCCGGAAGGCCAGCGCAACTGGCAGCGCAACAACGCTCCGCAGGCACAGCTTGGCGGTACGCAATTCGCACCACCGGTCGCGGTCAACCGCGACGCCAACCGTGACGGGCGCCGCTTCGACGGTAACCGGCAGGAGCGTGGCGGCTGGAGCGGTACGTTCGGGCGCAACGGCCAGGCCGTGCAGCAGAACCGCAACGACAATTGGCGCAACAACAACCAGCAGGGTCGCAACGACGGCTGGCGCAACCAGCAGCGGGGCAACGACAACCGCTGGGGCAACAACAACAATTATCGCCCCGACCGCAACTGGAACGGCAACCGCGCATGGACCCGCGAATGGCGCGGCAACCAGCAGTACGACTGGCAGCGCTATCGCTATTCGAACCGCGACCTCTTCCGCGCACGCCCCTATTATGCGCCGCGCGGCTGGAGCTATGGCTATCAGCGCTTCTCGATCGGCTACACGCTGAGCAGCATATTGTTCGACCAGCAATACTGGATCGACGATCCCTATGATTACCGCTTGCCGCCGGCATACGGCCCGTACCGCTGGGTCCGTTATTACGACGACGTCCTGCTCGTCGATATCCGGACCGGACAGGTCGTCGATCAAATCAACGACTTCTTCTGGTAATTTCGATACCAATTCGCCTATCCCTCGCCCGAAAGGCGGGGGATAGGTTTTTAATGTCCGACACGCGATTGACTGAAATCGGCAAGGCGACATCCGCGCGCTTGAAAAAGCAGCCCGGCGTTCAGGTCGTAAACGGCATCGGTTTCGACCTGTATCTCCGCCAGAATTTCCTGACCCCGCAGGAATGCGGCGGGCTGATCGCGATGATCGACGCGGACCGCAAACCGTCCGCCCTCCTTTCCACCGACAGCGACCCCAGCTTCCGCACTTCCGAAAGCTGCGACCTCGACCGCTGGCACCCCTATGTCGCCGCGATCGACGCACGCGTGTGCTATTTCATGGGGCTGAAAGAGCGCCAGGGCGAAACGCTGCAGGGTCAACGCTATGCGGTCGGCCAGCAGTTCAAGCCGCACCACGATTTCTTCCATACCGATCAGCCCTATTGGCCCGATGAACGCACGCGCGGGGGACAGCGCAGCTGGACGGCGATGATCTATCTCGACGAACCCGCAGGTGGCGGCGAGACGCATTTTCCCAATGCCGGATTCAAGATCAGCCCGCGAACCGGAATGCTGCTCGCATGGAACAACATGAACGCGAATGGCGAACCCAATCTGCAATCGATGCATGAAAGCCTGCCGGTGACAGCGGGCATCAAGAACATCGTGACGAAATGGTATCGCGAACGCTTCTGGGTATGACGAAGGCTGGGGGAACTACATCGTTTCCCACATGGTTTAGCTTTCGCTTCGCTGACGAACGCGTTCCCGACGCGTTCACCGCGACTCACCTAGATATCTGTTCGTCCCGTTGAGGACATGTGAAGGAGAACACTCATGCGTAAGACCATATTGGCCGGGCTGCTGGCCGCCACGCTCGTCCCTGTGGCGGCACAGGCGCAGTCGCCTATCAATCCCTCCGAACGCCGCGAGCTTCAGCGCGATCGTCAGGACGTGCGGGAAGAACGTCGCGACCTGAACCGTGCGTATCGCAATGGCGATCCACGCCAGATTCGCGAAGAGCGCCGCGATTACCGTGATGCACGTCAGGAATATCGTGGCGACGCGCGCGATGCCCGCCGCAACTGGGGCCGGGACGACTGGCGTGGCTATCGCGACCAGAACCGCAGCCTGTATCGCGGTGGCGCGTGGCGTTCGGAATATCGCTATCAGCAGTTCCGCCCGGGCGTTCGCATCGGCGTCGGCTATTACAGCCCGCGCTATGTGATTTCGGACCCATGGCGTTACCGCCTGCCGGCCGCCGGGTTCAGCCAGCGTTGGGTCCGTCACTATAACGACGTGTTGCTGGTCGATGTTCGCAGCGGTCGCGTGATCGACGTGATCCGCGGCTTCTACTTCTAAAATACGAGCGGGGCCGGAGCAAATCGCTTCGGCCCCGCTTGCCTATCATCGGGGCTGTGCTAGCGGGACAACACAGTAATTTCCCGGAGCATAACAAATGCGTTCGCATATCGTTCCCATTTTCGCATCGATGATCGCCATCTCGGCACCGCTGGTTGCGGCAACACCAGCGCCCTCGAAACAGTTGGAGCAATTGTTTAAGGACAGCGACGAAGCCCAGCTGAAGCGCAACCCAATCTATGCGCTGTTCCGTGGCGACCTTCGCTACGCCGACCGGCTCGGCGATTTCTATTCGGACGCCCAGACCGAGGCAAATTATCAGGGCGACAAGGCCGACCTTGCAGCGCTTGCGCGGATCGACCGTTCGAAGCTCAATGCGACCGATCAGATCGCCTACGACACATTCAAACGGAACACCGAAATCAGCGTCGCGGGCGCAACCCCCGCTATGCGGCGCTTACGCGACGTGCGCCCGATCGACCATTTCTTCGGCGCGCACACTTTCTATCCGGATATTTCATCGGGTCAGGGCGCGGCACCGTTCAAGACGGTCCTCGACTATGAAAACAACATCAAACGCCACGGCCAGTTCGCGGCACAACTCGACGTCGCCATCGCGCGTTTCCGCGAGGGGATGAAGACCGGCGTTGTCCAGCCCAAGCTGGTCGTACGCAACGTCATTGACCAGCTCGATCTGCAGCTGAAGGCCGGCGTCGATGCGTCGCCCTATCTCGGCCCGCTCAAGAAATTCCCCGAGACGTTTTCCGCCGCCGACAAGGCACGACTGACGACGGAAACGACAGCGGCGGTGCGCGACGCAATCTTCCCCGCCTACACGCGGCTGCGCGATTTCTTGCGTGACGAGTACCTGCCGGTTGCGCGCGAGGGCGTCGGCCTGGTCCATATGAAGGGCGGGATCGAGCTCTACAAATACCTGATCGAATCCAAC
The DNA here is from genome assembly GCA_040004295.1 of Sphingomonadales bacterium. Lineage (GTDB taxonomy): Bacteria > Pseudomonadota > Alphaproteobacteria > Sphingomonadales > Sphingomonadaceae > Sphingomonas_O. Next base: position 7,495 of record JBDUBD010000066.1, read on the forward strand.
ACCACGCTGCCGTTGACACCGGATTACGTCCACAATCTAGGGCTTTCCGAAGTTGCGCGCATCACGAAGCTGATGGAGGACATCAAGACCAGGACCGGCTTCAAGGGTACGCTCGCCGAATTCTTCGACTACATCCGCACCGACCCCAAGTTCAAATTCGCATCGCGCGAAGCCATGGGCGACGAGTTCCGTACCATCGGCAAGAAAGTTGACCTGCGCATCGGCGAGCAGTTCTCGACGATCCCCAAGTCGCCGCTCGAAATCCGTCCGGTCCCCGAATACCGCGAAAAGACCGACGCCGGTGGCAGCTATCAACAGGGAACGCCCGACGGATCGCGGCCCGGCGTGTTCTATTACAACGCCTACGACCTGCCCTCACGCTCGCTGCCCGAGAGCGAGACGCTGTACCTGCACGAGGCGGTGCCGGGGCATCACTTCCAGATCAGCCTGGCGCAGGAAAACACGGCGCTGCCGTCGTTCATGCGGTTCGGCGGCAACACCGCCTATGCCGAGGGCTGGGCACTGTACGCCGAAACCCTGTGGCCCGAACTCGGCATGGAAACCGACCCGTACCAGCGGTTCGGCGGCCTGAACGACGAAATGCTGCGCGCGATGCGGCTGGTCGTCGATAGCGGCATCCACGCCAAGGGTTGGACCCGCGATCAGTCGATCGACTATATGCTCAAGAATTCGGGCATGAGCCGCACCGACGCGACGGCAGAAGTCGAACGCTATATCGCCATTCCGGGGCAGGCGCTGGCCTACAAGATCGGCCAACTGACCATCCTCAAGATGAAGGCCAAGGCACAGGCCGCGCTCGGCGCCAAATTCGACCCGCGCAAGTTCCACGCGCAGGTGTTGATGACCGGCGCGTTGCCGATGACCGTGCTCGAAGCGAAGATCGAGGCGTGGATCAAGGGGGGCGGGCAGTAGGGATCCTAAAGCAATTCTCTGAATTGTTCCCTGCAAAGGCGAGGGTCCAGCCCTTATTTTGGAATTTGGCGTGTCGTGATAAAGCTTTCTTGATCGGCAGCGAAGATCCGACGTCCATTCGCGATGTTTCCGTCAATTTCTTGGATAGCTTCGGATTCTGTACGGCCTTGCGCCATTGCTACCTTAATACCTTGAGTGCGAAATCCCGCTTCCTCGGACTTGCAACTCCTTGCAAACCCCGCCTTGAAAACCGCAGGGTCCATCTTCGTGATCATTCCCATTTTTACTGTTTCGCGAAGGCAGCCTGTGAACGCGGCTGCTGCAGTATCGAATAACGACTGTGTTGCAGGGGCCGGGTTCTGCGCAAAAGTTGGCACCGATAACCCGAGGCAAGCTGCACCTAGAGCTAAAATTGTTCTCGCATTCACGGGTGATCTCCAATCCCCGATTACTTAAACGAGACTGAATTAATGACATGCTAAGTGCACGAGCGATTTCGACGTGGCAAAGCCACGTCGTCGGTCAGGGCTGATGGCCCCGCCGGCCGGTCTGGCCGCAAACAGCCTGAAATAGCTCCGCTATTTCTGTGCGGAACCCGATATGAAAAAGGTTGCCGGAGCGCCTGACGCCCCGGCAACCCTTTGCATGGTCAGCGGCTGGAGATGAATCTCAAGCCCGGGAGACCATGGCCGCTTTCACTAACACCTAATAGCCACGCCCGAAGGCATGGCGACGAGGTATCAGGCGGCTGACTCCCGAACGAAATTTTCCGTGCCACAAGCTGAACCATGAGACATCGGATCACCTCCTTTCGCTAAGCGCCGTGACCACCGCCGGTCACGAACACGAATCTGAATCATCCTGAGTCGCTGCGCAAGGACTTGTGGAAAAAAATTTTCGCCGTCATGATTCCGCGCTCGTACTGCGTCGGTCTCAGGCGCGGCAATCCTCGATAACGCGGGTGAGTTCGGGCCATGCCGGATAGGCGCGTTCGACGCCGTCGATAGCGACCCCGAAGCGTCCCCGACTGAACGCCAGCGCATCCAATATCGGATCGCGCGCCGTTAGCCGCGCCACCGCGTAAGAGCCGGTTCCCTCCACCGCGAACGCCTTTACCATCGACGTCGCGCGCAGCGTCATTGCACCGCCCGTGGCCGCGCCGGTGCGCGTCGCCATGACGGTTATCGTGCGCGTCGAAAGGTCGCATTGAACGGCCAGGCTCGCCGATTCCGGCGTCACACCGAACCGGGTGCCGCTGACACGCGGATCCGAACGATATGTCCAGATGCCAGGCTCGACGCCTGTATCGAAGGGCGATGGTAGCTGCATCACCGGCGGCGGCGGGCTGGGCATCGTGGTTGGCCGCGGCACCGGAGCAGGTGCGCGGACCGGCGGAGCCACGCAGTTTGTCAGCAGGGCCAAAGAGCCCAGAGCAGTGAAGGAACGGCGCATCCTGACGGGCCTATTGCCGATAGCATCGGGGGGCAAGCCGCGCCGCTTGCCGCAACCGCGCGCTTCATCGCATAACCGCCACGGGTCAGGACCGGGGGAGCAATGATGGCGTTCGATACCAAGCGGCTGAAATCGATCGTCGGCGGCTCGGCAGGCAATCTGGTCGAGTGGTATGACTGGTACGCCTACACAAGCTTCAGCCTGTATTTCGCCGCCTCCTTTTTCCCGAAGGGTGATCCTACCGCGCAACTCCTTTCGACCGCCGCGATATTTGCCGTCGGCTTCCTTATGCGTCCCATCGGCGCCTGGGTGATGGGCGTTTACGGCGACCGGCACGGTCGGAAGGCCGGTCTCGCCCTGTCGGTCGCGCTGATGGCGGGCGGATCGATCATGATCGCCGTCGGGCCGACCTATGCGCAGGCCGGGGTGCTGGCACCCTTATGGTTGTTGACCGCGCGCTTGCTGCAAGGACTGTCGGTCGGCGGCGAATATGGCACCAGCGCGACATATCTGTCCGAAATGGCCACTGATGGGCACCGGGGATTCTGGTCGAGTTTTCAGTATGTTACATTGATCGGGGGCCAGCTTTTATCGCTGGCCGTCCTCCTCGTCCTGCAAGCGGTACTGAGCGAAAGCGATCTCGAGACCTGGGCCTGGCGGATCCCCTTTGCCATAGGCGCGGTCCTGGCGATCCTTGTGTACGTCTTGCGGCGCGGGCTTGCCGAAACCGACGCATTCAAAGCCCAGTCGAAGGATCGCCCCGCATCGACCTTCGGTAATCTCTGGCGCGATCACCCGCGCACCTTCCTCATCGTCGCGGTGGTCAGCGCCGGGGGCAGCCTGAGCTTCTATGCCTTCACCACCTATCTGCAGAAGTTCCTCGTCAACACGTCCGGACTGTCGAAGGCGAGTGCGACCGAAACGATGACCCTGGCGCTCGTCGTTTTCATGTTTCTGCAACCGGTCTGGGGTGCGATCAGCGACAGGATAGGGCGTAAACCTCTCCTGCTCCTTTTCAGCATCGGGATGGGGATCATCGCCGTGCCGGTGTTCTCCGCACTCGCCACCGTGAGCAACGCGCAAGATGCATTCGGCCTTATCCTGATACCGCTGACGCTGCTCGCCGCCTACACCTCGATCGGCGCGGTCTATAAGGCGGAGCTGTTTCCGCCCCACATCCGCACGCTCGGCGTCGCGCTGCCCTATGCGATCGGCAATGCCCTGTTCGGCGGCACTGCCGAATATGTCGCACTCCGATTCAAGGGCAGCGGTTATGAGAGCGGGTTCTACTGGTATGTCACCGCGGTCCTTGCCGCGTCGGCACTGGCGTTTCTGATGCTGCCGGAAACCAAAAATCGCGATCTGGCTTCCGGCGAGGAACGCCAGAAGATGACGTGAGAGCCCTCTGTCGCATTACGAAACGTGCAGCGGCAGAGATTTCGGTGGCCCAGCTTCCCTATTTTTTGCCCAGCAATTCGATCACCGCGCGCGTCATCGCCTCGGTCCCCAGCCGGATCGCAGGTTCGGGGGCGATCTTGAAAAGGGGCGAGTGATGCCCGGCGATCGGCGGCCCACCTTTTGCCGCAGCATCGATCCATGCCTGAGGCGTACCGCCGACCGCAAAGTAATAGCCCTTTACCTTGGTGTCGGGCTGGACAAGCCAGGCGAAATCCTCGGCCCCCATGTTGCGCTGCTCGAATGGCACAACGACGCCCGCACCCAGGCTGTTCGACAGGGACGCGTTCAACCGCTTTGCCAGAAGCGTGTCGTTGATGGTCGTCGGCGTCGATTCGACGATTTTCACTTCGGGCAATTGCGCGGCCGAAAGGCCATTGGCACGGCCAATGCCGTCGGCGACCTCGTGAATCGCCTGGATCAACTCGGCGCGCGTCTTTTCGTCGTTGGCACGAACGGTGATGCCCAGGTCTGCACGATCAGAAATGATGTTGTTCTTCGTGCCCGAATGGAACGTGCCGACGGTGATGACGCCGGGCAGAAGTGGTGATTTTTCGCGCGAAATGATGCCCTGCAACGCAATCACGATCTGCGACGCGATATAGACGGGATCCTTGCCGAGGTGTGGGGCGGCACCGTGCGTGCCGACGCCGTGGACGGTCAGCTCGATGCTGTCCGATGAGCTGTACTGGATTGTTTCGGCCGCCGCGATGTGTCCCGCTGCCAGCTCCGCTGCCACATGGAATGCCAATGCATATTCGGGCTTCGGAAAGCGGGTGTAGAGTCCGTCCTTCAACATCTCCTTTGCCCCGCCGATACGCTCTTCGGCGGGCTGGATGATCATCACGACAGTGCCGCTCCAGCTGCTCTTGAGCCGCGTCAACTGGCGCGCGGTCCCCAGCATTGCGGTGATGTGGGTATCATGGCCACACGCATGCATTACCGGCTGGGACACGCCTTCGCGGTTGAGCATGACGACCTTCGATGCATTGGGAAGGCCTGATTTCTCTTCGACGGGGAGGCCGTCCATATCGGCGCGAAGCAGCACCACCGGCCCCGCACCGTTGCGGATGACGGCCACCACGCCCGTGCCGCCGACTTTTTCGGTTACCTCGACCCCGGGAACCGCGCGCAATTCCTGCGCCATCCGCGCCGCCGTCTTTACCTCGACATAGGACAGTTCGGGATTGCGGTGGAAATGGTCCCACAGCGCACCCAGCGATGTGTCGTAATCGGTCTTGATCGCGGCCTTCAGACCATCCTCCGCAAGCGCAGGCGTTGCCGTGACACTCAGCAGCGCAAAGAGAGACGCCAACATTACAGGGGCCTGCTTCAGGCGGAACGTGATGCCTTTGATCATATCAGTCATCCCTATCGGTTTTCCGTGCCTGTGCAGGCGCCCGTGCGTCTGGCTTCCATCTTCATCTTGACCGATACCGATCCCATCGGTCCGGGTGCACCGCTCGCAGATGAATCCACGGCCATGTTATAGGTGTCGGGGCCGTAGGTTCCGGCCAGCGCCACGGTACGCGAGTGTCCCTCGGCCTTGCACACCATCTTGGCGTCGATCTTGCCGCCGGCCATGGTGTAATGGTCATAAACGCAATCGCTTTGCGCGCCGAAGAAATTGCCCTTGGGCGCCTTTGCCTCTTCCGGCGTCAGGCAGCTGGCAATCGTCCGGCCCTTGCCCATTTTCGCCTTCATCTTCTCGATCGCGCCGGGCGGCACCCCCGGCACAGCCATGTCGGTAATCGTCATCGTGGTTTCCCACCGTCCCGGCGACAGGAACTGGCCGTCGGCAGATGCGGCCGCGAGTTTGTTCGAAACCTCCTCGACCGAGGCATTGGTCGCCGTGACGCTGGGCGCGGAATTACACCCCGCAAGCGCAGTGGCCACGGCGAGCGGCGTAAGCAGATTCAAGCGCTTCATGAGAAATCCCCCGTGTCGGTCGGTCGCCTGAGCGCCTTTTATCAGGCGAGCATATCGCTTTGCCGCAGCAATACAATTCGAAGCTTCCTGACGATGCGGCGGCGAATTTTCCGTCAGTTTTTGTCAGCGGCACCCGATCCAAGTGCGAGGCCTATTGCCGTCTGGATTTCATCCAGCATGGCATAGCGCCGACGATATTCAGCGCGCTTGTTCTGGCGGATCGATTCACGGTCGCGCTGCTGCGCGACGATGGGCAGGTCGAAGAACCCGTCTTCGGACATCGTGCCGCCGCGATCGCACCAGACAGCATTATAGCTCATGGCGACGGGATCGTTCATGCGTGCGCGAGAATAAGTACTTCGGTGGACGCGCCCCTCGTCGGGCACGGCAAGAATGCGCACCACGCCATAGTGTCGGCACACCATGCGAAACGTCTCGATCAATAGGTCGCGCGGGCGCATGCCGCGTCATCCGGCGGTTCGTCGACAACGCGTCCGCGTCGCCGCCACCCTGTAGTCCGCCGATATAGGCGGCCAAAATCCCATCCTCGCGGCCAAATGTGAACGACAGGCCGAACACAAGTGTCTCACCCTCGATCAGCGCAAGCGACAACAGGCCTTCGCGGGCCATCCAGCGCGGCGCAGCAAGCTCCACATGAAAACTCGGACTTATCGCCGAGAGATCGGCCAACCGCCGGCACTCATGATCGCCGACATCGAGAGGCCAGCCGATCGATTCGACATAATTGCAATGGTCGATAACGACTTCAAACCGTCTCGTCGCACTCCAGTGGGCGGCCACGAATGGGGTAAGAACCAGGCCGAGGAGTTCTGGCCGGTCGCGCCGGAACTGCCCAAGCCGGCTGTCAGGACCGGCGCGATAAAGACGACGAAGCGAGCCGAAATGGCGCACTGACAGTGCGGCCAACGGCGCCCAGGTGGATGGCCCCGCATTGAACAGGTGTTTAAGGGTGTTCAGCACGACATGGCGCACCCATCAGTCCCGTCGCCTTCCAAAGGGGCCAATCAAAGCGCATTTGACAATTGTTTCCCCGAGAAGAGTGTCCCTGTCTGCCCGAGCAAGTTGTTACGGCGCAATGATTAATGATTACGGAGCCAGCGTAAAAGAGGGCGCGGTCCCGCTTTGGTACTATAGACGGTTCGTAAAGTCAGACGGTTCGTAAAGTCGGAATTTGTCCGACAGCTTTATACAGCTGCAATCGGGAACATTGCGCGCGCCTGGGCCGACCCGCGGATCTTCATCACTCATGGCGATGCAACGGACAGCGGCAGCGGCTTCATGATGTTTGCACCGCCAAACTGACACTGGAATATCGGTGACGCCCACCGCATATCATGCCCATGGCAATTCAGATCCGGACCACGCTCGACGAACCGGAAACAGGGCAGAGTTTCGTCCCCCATCGCCCCGAGCGCCCGCCCAAGGTGGAGGGCGGCAAGGCTTTCAAGGTTGTCAGCGATTACAGCGCGGCGGGCGATCAGCCGACGGCGATCAAGGAACTTGTCGAAACCGCACGCACGGGCGAACAAAACCAGGTGCTGCTGGGCGTCACCGGCAGCGGCAAGACATTCACCATGGCGCGCGTCATCGAAGAGTTGCAGCGGCCCGCACTGATCCTCGCACCCAACAAGATTCTCGCGGCGCAGCTTTATGGCGAGATGAAGTCGTTTTTCCCGGAAAACGCGGTCGAATATTTCGTCAGCTATTATGACTATTATCAGCCCGAGGCCTATGTCGCGCGATCGGACACGTACATCGAGAAGGAATCCTCGGTGAACGAGTCGATCGACCGGATGCGCCATTCGGCGACGCGGTCGCTGCTCGAGCGCGACGACGTGATCATCGTCGCCTCGGTGTCGTGCCTCTACGGCATCGGGTCGGTCGAGACCTATTCGGCGATGATCTTCGACCTGAAAAAGGGGCAAACGGTCGATCAGCGCGAGATCGTGCGCAAGCTTGTGGCGCTGCAATACAAGCGCAACGACGCCGGCTTTCAGCGCGGCAATTTCCGCGTGAAGGGCGACAATCTCGAAATCTTCCCGTCGCATTATGAGGACACCGCCTGGC
>JBDUBD010000067.1:0-15232 GCA_040004295.1 Sphingomonadales bacterium
CCATTGCTGGCTGAATAATGCACCATCAAATGCCGGGACTAAACACCTAGGCAACGACTCGGTTCGACGTGATCCTATTTCACTGGTGGTGTTGGCCACCCTAAGCCCGCACTTCCTCAACCACGCCCACACTATTCACCCGCAGCGCCTTCAGCACCGTCTCCACGATCGCATCGGCATCCAGCCCGGCTTCCTTGTACTGAATCTCCGGCTTGTCGTGATCCTGGAACACATCGGGCAACCGCAACGTGCGCAACTTTAACCCCGCGTCGATCAGGCCTTCGTCGCTCGCCATCGTCAGGACATGGGCGCCGAAACCTCCGATGCTGTTTTCTTCGACCGTCACCGCGACTTCGTGCGTGGTCAGCAGCTTGCGGATCAGTTCGACATCGAGCGGTTTGGCGAAGCGCAGGTCGGCGACGGTGGTGCTCAGGCCCTTGGCCTCGAGCGCGTCAGCGGCTTTCAGTGCTTCCTCCAGCCGTGTGCCGAGCGACAGGATTGCGACCTTCTTACCGTGGCGGACGATGCGGCCCTTGCCGATTTCCAGCTGTTGGGGAACATCCGGCAGCGCGACGCCGGTGCCGTTGCCGCGGGGGTAGCGCACGGCGATCGGCCCGCTGTCGTGCAGCGCGCAGGTATAGGTCATGTGGACCAGCTCGGCCTCGTCCGACGGCGCCATCACCACGAAATTGGGGAGCGTCGCCAGATAGGTCACGTCGAACGACCCGGCATGGGTGCAACCGTCCGCGCCGACCAGACCCGCGCGGTCGATCGCGAAGCGCACCGGCAAATTCTGGATCGCCACGTCGTGGACGACCTGATCATAGGCGCGCTGCAGGAACGTCGAATAGATCGCGCAGAACGGGCGCATGCCCTGTGCCGCGAGACCCGCCGCGAACGTCACGGCATGTTGTTCGGCAATGCCCACGTCGAACGCACGGTCGGGGTGCGCCTTGGCAAACTTGTCGACGCCGGTGCCCGACGGCATCGCCGCAGTGATCGCAACGATGCGCGGATCGGCCTGGGCGAGCTTTGCCAGCGTTTCGCCGAACACATTCTGATAGCTGGGCGGCCCCGGCGGTGCCTTTGCCTGGACACCGGAGATCACGTCGAACTTCTGTACGCCGTGGTATTTGTCGGCGCTCTCCTCGGCGGGCGCGTAGCCCTTGCCCTTCTTGGTCACGACATGGATCAGGCACGGCCCCTCCGCCGCGTCGCGCACGTTTTCGAGAACCGGGATCAACTGGTCGAGATTATGCCCGTCGACCGGCCCGACGTAATAAAAGCCGAGCTCTTCGAACAGCGTCCCGCCCATCGCCATGCCGCGCGCGAATTCGTCGGTCTTGCGCGCAGCCTTGTGCAGCGGCCCGGGCAGCTTGCGTGCCAGACGCCGCAAGACTTCGCGAACGCTCAGGAATTCACGGCTCGACACGATCCGCGCGAGATAGGCCGACAACCCCCCAACCGGCGGTGCGATCGACATGTCGTTGTCGTTGAGGATGACCACCAGGCGATTCCCCGCGGCCTCGGCGTTGTTCATCGCTTCGTACGCCATGCCCGCCGACATGGACCCGTCGCCGATGACTGCAATGGCCTTGCCCGGCTTGTCGTTCAGCTTGTTAGCGATGGCGAAACCAAGCGCCGCCGAGATTGACGTCGATGAGTGGGCCGCGCCGAAGGGGTCGTATTCGCTCTCGGTCCGCTTGGTGAAGCCCGACAGGCCGCCGCCCTGGCGCAAGGTGCGGATGCGGTCGCGCCGCCCGGTCAGGATCTTGTGCGGATAGGCCTGGTGGCCGACGTCCCACACCAGCCGGTCGTCGGGCGTGTTGAAGACATAATGGATAGCCGTCGTCAGTTCGACGACGCCCAGCCCCGATCCCAGGTGACCGCCGGTCGCACCGACGGCGGAAATCATCTCGTCGCGCAGTTCATCGGCGACCTGGCGAAGCTGTTCTGGTTTCAGTTTGCGCAGCTCGTGCGGTGTTGGAACCGTGTCGAGCAATGGCGTCTCGGGACGACTGGACATCGTGGGACAATATAGGGTCGCGCTCCATGCCGCAATCGACTCCCTGCACTTTCAGGGCCTTGACCCGTTCCGACCGGCATCGGACAGAAACCGAATGAACCATCGTATCGCGACCGCCGACGATATTCCCGCGATCCGCGATCTCATGGCGCGGGCCATTGCGGCAAACCAGCGCAGCTTTCTCGACGAGGCGCAGATCAGGGCCAGCAACGCGGTGATGGGCCTCGATACGCAGCTGATCGCGGACGGCACCTATTTCGTGATCTGCGACGGCGACGTGATCGTCGGCAGTGGTGGATGGAGCGCCCGTGCGACGCTTTACGGCGGCGACCACAGCACCAGCCTGCGCGATCCGAAGCTGCTCGACCCCGCCAGCGACGCCGCGCGGGTACGCGCGATGTACACCGACCCGGACTACGTCCGCCGGGGCCTGGGGCGATTGATTCTCGACCTTTGCGAATCGGCTGCGCGCGCGGCAGGGTTCAAAAGGGCGGAAATGATGGCGACACTGTCGGGGGAGCCGCTTTACGGCGCCTGTGGCTATACGGAGATCGAACGCACCGCCGCGCCGCCAGTCGATGGCGTCGTCGTGCCGCTCGTCAGAATGGGAAAATCGATCGCCTAACGACAGGCGGTGCAGGTTCCGCGCACTTCGATGACGGGACGGGATACGCCGAAGCCGGTCTTGCCCGCCGCCGCGCGCACCGCGCCGGTTACTGCGTCATCGTCGATATGCGTCGTCTTTCCGCACGAGTCGCAGATCATGAAGATGCAGTCGTGGATACAATCAGGGTGCGTGTTCACCAGATACGCGTTCGCGCTCTCCACGCGCCGCGCAAGGTTCGCCACAACGAACAGGTCGAGGATGCGATAGATGCTGTTGGCGGCGACTCGGCGCTCCTCGGCCTTCGACATGGCTTCCGCAATGTCATAGGCAGACGCCGGTCGCTCGAACGTGGCCAGTGCATCGAAGACGCGCGCGCGCATGTCGGTCCATTGCTCGCCCGAAGCCTCAAGTGCCGTCCGGGCCGCCTCTGCTAGAGGGGTTCCGTGATGCAATGTATGTGCGTGCTGGTCCATCAGCACTATCTAGGGTCCAAATACGGTCAGGCCAATGGGAACGACAGTATTCGCAACGCTAGGGCCTGGGCGCGACCTTCGAGCGGACGTTCATCAGATGTGCGGCGGCAAGGACGCTGACACCGGCCACGGTCGTTGCGACTTCCGCCCAGCCATGCGGCACGAACAGGCCGAACGCCATGAGCGACAACCCCACCAAACCGAACAATGCAGGTCGGCGCGCTCCGTGCGAGACATATCCCTGACGCAATGCGACCGCCGCCAGCAGCACGGCACCCACCATACCGACACGGTGCACAATGGGGTCGGTCAGGTAAGTCGCGCTTCCCGACAACACAGCGACAAGCACCACGCTGAGCACACAGTGGACGACGCACAGACCCGACAGGCCAATCGCGACGCGGTCGAGGCCGGGGAGGGAAGAATCACGTTTCATCGCAGCGCCTGATGGCACCGATCGATCAAGGATACAATATAACATTGGATGCATCGCGAAATAATTCCGCGAAACGTGCGATCGGATCAGGCGGCGCGAAGGCGCTGAAGAAAGCGGTCGGTTTCGGCTTTCAGGTTTTCGGCCTGCTCCGAAAGTTTCGCGGCCGTCGCAAATACGCCCGTCGTTAGTTCGTTCGCCGTCCCCGCACTTTGCGACCACTGCGCCATGCGCTTGCGCATGTCGTGGGCATTTTCGGCGACGATTTCCGCCTCGCGTCCGATCTCGTCGGTGGCGGCGCGCTGCTGGACGATGGCCGCAGCAATCGACGTTGCGATGTCGGCCACACGGTCGATCTCACGCGATGTATTGCGGATGCTGTACGATGCCGCCGTAACGTTCGTCGTCACCATTTCGATCTGCCCGGCGACTTCGCGCGCAGCATCGCCCGCATGCCGGGCAAGCGACTTCACTTCGCTGGCGACGACTGCAAATCCGCGCCCTGCCTCACCAGCGCGCGCTGCCTCGATCGTCGCATTGAGTGCGAGCAGATTGGTCTGCGCGGTAACCTCTTCGATCAGGGCCACCACGTTCACCGCGCGCTGCGCCTCAGCCGACATCGCGGCGACGGCACTTTCACTCTCGACAGCCAGCGCCTGAGCGCGATCGCTGACAACGGCATGGTCCTCGACCCGCGCCGCAATGTCGCGGATCGACTGTGCAAGCTGCGCAGTGGCCGCCGCAAGCGTCGTCGTGGAATTCGACGTCGATGTGGCCTGGAACGCCGTTTCCTTGGCAGATGCCCGTGCCGCCATCGTCATGGCGTCCAGCCGCTGCGTCGCCTTTTGCATGTCGTTGACGGCACCGGCTAGCGATCCGACGACCGTCACCACCGTCGTTTCGAACTGCGCAGCGAGGCCGACCATATCCGCCTGTCGTTGCCGCTGATGTTCGTCATTCGCGCGCTTCTCGCGCGCGGCCTGTGCGATCAGCGCCTCGGCCTGTTCGCGTTCGACCGCACGTTCACGCGCCTCGGCAGCGACGATCTTGTCCGAGGCCAGCGCGTTTTCCGTGAACAGGCGCATCTGCCCGACAGCCGTGCGCGCCAGGATGTGCATGAAATACAGGACGAACGGAATGGCGACCCAAGTTCCGTCGGCACTCGTACGCCCCAAATTGATGATCAGCCCGGCGGAAATGACACCTGAAAACGCCAGGAACGCGACAGGCAAGTTCAGGTAGAGGATCATCCCGATCGCGACGAGCGCGAGTTGCAGCGCAATGGCCAGAAACAGGATCGACACATCGCTGGCCATCATCAGAGCGGCGCATGTCATCGCCCAGCCGGTGCCGATCGCTGCCGCCACGACAGTATGCATCCGCGCGACATTTTTGGCATCGGCAGGATCGGTCGTTCGGGGCAGCATGAAGAATGCGGTCAGCCCGACCGCCGCAACAACCGCCACGCCCATCCCGAGCAACCCTGCATTGGTTGTTTCGCGAAATACGTAAAGCAGCATCAGCGCAACGAACACGCCGGTCAGCATCAGCGATCGCAGGGATGCCGTTGCAGAATCGACCTGACGCGCAAACACGCGGCGGCGGACTTCATCATCCGGCACATCGAACCGGGTCAGGTCGCCCAGATACCGCGTTACCGTCGTCAGGGCCGCCTTCCCCCAACGTCGATCGCTAAACCATTCCATTGACGCCGAATCCTTTGTCGCCGTCATCCGGCAACATTGGTATGGGTCATAAGGGTAAAGGCATCTTTACCGTCGGGACGGGATTGGGATCGGTCCGGGCTACCCCTTCCAGCCGAGGATCTTGTCGATCGCGCGCACGGTCGATGGATGGTAGTTGCGGCGCGCCGTAGGATAGATCGCCCGGGCAATCGGCATGCCCCAATCGCCCTGCGCTTTCAGCGCAGTATAGACCGGCTTGACCAGCAGGCCGCGCCCGATACCCGGCAGGAATTGCGCGATCGAGGGTTTAGCGGGATCGTAGCGGTTCTCGATTGCGAGAACGAGCCAGGCCGATCGCACATAGGCATTGGGGGAAGCGGACAGGCCGAATGCGCCGTCGAGTTCCGCCAGCCGCGCCGCCGTTTGCTGTCGGGGCAAACTATTCAGGAAGCGCTGCCATTCCTGTGTCGACCAAGTCTTGCAGTCGACGGAATTTATCGGCACGCCGGTCGCCACACTGGCGAGCGTCTCGTCGATCCGCGCCAGCGTCGCCGATTTCACATGAACCGCATTGTCCGGTAGGCCCGGCTCATAAACCCACCGGTCGAGTTGCAGCTTCGCCTCGATCGCCCGATCGCCCTTGACCAGGTTTGCGCGCAGGTCGGCAAGAAAGCCCGCGCTGGTCTGGGGCTGGAAAGCGTGGCGGTCGAAATAGCCGCGAAGATAGGCGTCCCAACGCGCCCGTCCGACCGCATATTCGATTGTGCGCAGGAGGGTCGCGCCCTTGTTATAAGCGAGTTCGCCATATTCGCCGTTCGGCTTGCCATGCAATCGTGTCGCTTCCGGGTCCGGTGCGCGCTTCAGGTCGCGCTGCAAATCGTCCCACGCCAGATCGGCCAGCACCGCCGCGCGCTCCTTGCCGTACAGCGCCTCGTCGATCCGGTTCTCGAAATAGGTCGTGAAACCTTCGTTGAGCCAATTGTCCGACCAGGTGGCATTGGTGACCAGATTGCCCGACCAGCTGTGCGCCAGTTCGTGCGCAATGACATCGACGTTGGATTTGTCGCCGGTCATGATCGTTGGCGTCGCAAACGTCAGCGTCGGGTTTTCCATGCCGCCATAGGGAAACGACGGTGGCAGGACGAGCACGTCATATCGGCCCCAGCGATAGGGGCCGTAAAGCGTCTCCGCCACCGTCACCATCTTGCCTGTATCGGACAGTTCAGCGGCATAAGCGCCCAGCACCGATGGTTCGGAATAGACGCCGGTGCGGCGGTCGATGCCCTTGAAACGGATGTCACCGACAGCGAGGGCGATCAGGTAGGGCGGAACATTGCGCTCCATACGAAAACGATAGCTGTGCCAGCCGGGTGCTGCCCGCACACCCTTTGGACTCAACCGTTCGCCGCTCATGACAGCGACAAGGGATGCAGGCACGGTGATCTTTGCGGTCCAGCTCTGGCGGATGCCGGGGCTGTCCTGGGTGGGAATCCAGCTGCGATTGTTGATCGGCTGTCCCTGCGTGAACAGATACGGCTTGGCTTTTCCTGCCGTGAGCGCGGGCGGCAGCCAGCCGAGCGCACTTGCGTCCGGCCCCGAACGATAGGTGACGACGATCCGCCGCGCCGCGCCGATTTCAACGGTAAGCGGCGCGCCCTTTTCCGCGACGTGCGCGCCGACCGTCCATTTCAAGGAGCGTCCCGCAGCGTCGGTGATGTTTGCGATCACCAGATTGTCATCGTCGAGAATGATTCGGCGCGCACCAGGCCTGGCAAGAATGTCGAGCGCTGCCGTGCCTCTCATGACCTTTGCGTCGAAATCGGCGGTCAGGTCCAGATCGACATGGGTAACGCGGGCGATTTCCGGCTCGGCATAGGTCAGCTCGTCCCTGGCTTCGGGCGTCGTCAGGATGGGGGATGGAGCATCGGGCGCGGCGAGGGTGGGCGTGGCCGCCATAAGAGCGGTCAGGAGAATAAGATGGCGCATGATGACCCTGTGTTGTTCCGATGTTGAACGCAGCATGTCCGCCGATCGTGCCACTCATGGCAAGTGAAGTACGATCAGGGCGATTGAGTTCGCCCCCGCCCCGCGCCTATGGCGCACGGCATGGCATCACCGGCTTCGCGAGCGCGCGCCCGCTCTCTCATCACCTGGCTCTTTTCGGTCGCATTCCTGGTGTTTGCCATGGTTGTCGTTGGCGGGATTACGCGCCTGACCGAATCGGGGCTGTCGATTACCGAGTGGAAGCCGGTGACCGGCGCGCTGCCGCCACTCAACGAGCGCGACTGGCTGGCGGCGTTCGAGGCGTACAAGCTGGTACCGCAATATGAGGCCATCCATGCGACGATGACCTTGGCGCAGTTCAAGTTCATCTTCTTTTGGGAATGGGTCCATCGGTTGCTGGGCCGCGTGATCGGCCTCGCGTTCGCGCTGCCGCTGCTGTGGTTCTGGCTGCGTGGGGCTATTCCGACTGGATACAAGGGGCGGCTGTTGGCGCTGCTGGCGCTCGGGGGACTGCAGGGTGCGGTCGGCTGGTGGATGGTAAAATCGGGATTGTGGCAGGGTGTTGCGGTCAGCCATTACCGGTTGTCGGTGCACCTGTTGCTCGCGCTGTTCATTCTCGCAGGGCTGGTGTGGACTGCGCTCGACCTCAAGCAGCTGGAACGTGATCCTGCGGCGCATCCCTCAAGGATGACACCGGCAACCTTGACTGTCGCTGTCGTGCTATTCGTCCAATTGCTGTTCGGTGCATGGGTGGCCGGAATGGATGCGGGCAAGGTGACGCAGAGCTGGCCGATGATGGGCAGCGGCTTCTTGCCTGTTGGAATCGACTGGTCGGGCGGGCTTTGGGCCACGTTCACCGCTGATCCCTATCTCGTCCATTTCATCCACCGCTGGTGGGCGTTCGTCGCCTTCATTGCCATCGGCGGCATGGCCGGCGCCGTGAAGCGCAAAGGTGCGCGCAGGGCGTCAATCGCCATCCACAGTGCGCTTGGCATCCAGGTGCTGCTGGGCATCGCAACCGTGATGACGGGCGTGAACATCGTCCTTGCGGTGTCGCATCAGGCGGTTGGGGCGCTGCTGGTCGCCGCTACGACCTGGGGCGCACATGCATTCGGGCGCCGAAGGCGTTAAAAATATTGCAGTGCACAAATTGCAAATGCGATTGCATTACTCGCGTTTGACCTGCGGGCAGCAATAGCTAGGTTGCAGTGCACAACAAAAACACGCCTGAACGGCAGACACTTTCTCCCCGAAAGGAACTGCCATGATCAAGACTTTTATCGCATTCACCGTTCTCGCTGCCGCAGCGCAGCCCGCTCTTGCCGAAACCTTCACGCGTGACGGCACAACCTATAGCTACACAGTTGCACAGCGCGGAACCACGAGCGTTATCTCGGGCCGGAACATGGATACGCGCGAACCCTTCATACTCCGCGTTTCCGGTACACGCGTGTCCGGCACTGTATCCGGCACTGTATCCGGTCGCCCGGTATCGTTTTCGACCCGTGAAGTCGTCACCAGCAAGGCATCGACCGAGATCGCCGCACGCTGAATTAACCCTCGGTTCCCTGCTCGGTATTCAAATACCCGCCAGCGAACCGGCGGATATGCTTGACTTTCTGCACCTCTCATATCATTGGGCCTTCAGATCGCCGCTCCGTTCCGGGGCGGCGTGTTTCGTTTGAAAAGGTTTCGGGCACCATGAAGGCGCTGATGAAGACCACAAAGGCGGTCAAGCCGCACGACGTGGTAAAAGACTGGCATCTGATCGATGCGGACGGACTGGTCGTTGGCCGTGTGGCCAGCCTGGTCGCCAATATCCTGCGCGGCAAGCACAAGCCGAGCTACACCCCGCACGTCGATTGCGGCGACCATGTCGTCGTGATCAACGCCGGCAAGGTGCGCTTCACCGGCCGCAAGCTGCAGAACAAGGTCTATTACAAGCATACCGGTTACATCGGTGGCTTGAAGGAAGTGACCGCCGACAAGATCCTCGAGGGTCGTTTCCCCGAGCGGATCCTGGAAAAGGCCGTCGAGCGGATGATCCCGCGCGGCCCGCTTGGTCGCGACCAGATGCGCGCCCTGCACCTCTACAACACCGCCGAACATCCGCACGGTGGCCAAAGCCCGGAGGCGCTCGACGTCGCCGCGATGAACCGCAAGAACAAGGTGGGCGCATAACATGGCCGACAAGAAAAAGTCCCTGTCCGACCTCGGCGCGCTGACCAGCGAAACGCCCGAGGTTCCCGCCGAGACCGCAGCGACCGAAACCGCCGTGGCCGACGCCCCTGCGGCAGATGCCGCACCCGCTGCCGCGGCTGAAGACGAAGCCCCGGCCGCTCCGGTCAACATCCAGCCCGAGGCCCCGCTTCGCGAGCAGCAGCTCGACAAGTTCGGCCGCGCTTACGCTACCGGCCGCCGCAAGGATGCGGTTGCACGCGTCTGGCTCAAGCCGGGTTCGGGCAAGATCACGGTCAACGGCCGCGAGCAGGAAGTCTATTTCGCCCGCCCGACGTTGCGCCTCGTCATCAACCAGCCGTTCGGGATCACCGATCGCGCCGGCCAGTATGACATCATCGCCACCGTCAAGGGCGGCGGACTGTCGGGCCAGGCCGGCGCGGTGCTTCACGGCATCGCCCAGGCGCTGACCCGCTACGAGCCGGTGCTTCGCCCCGCGGTCAAGCGCGAAGGTTTCCTGACCCGCGACAGCCGCGTCGTCGAGCGCAAGAAGTACGGCAAGGCGAAGGCCCGTCGTAGCTTCCAGTTCTCGAAGCGCTAAGCACTTCGAATTATCCCGATTGGGGCGGGGTGCAGCGATGCGCCCCGCCCTTTCCATATCCGGGCGTTTGCGGGTTCACGGCTCTACGCTCACCGCATCGGCAATGCAGACAGACCTCGCGATCGCCCGCACTCAATTAAGCCCCCGTCGGCGCGGTCTGCGTATCTCGGCGGCACCCCGATCACCCTACATTCCTTCGGCAGAACATATCGGCCTCGAGGCCACCGGCGCCATCATCGGCTTCGGCTAAGTATCGCAAACGAAACGATCTTTCGAATCCATTCGCTAATGCAACAAAAATGTTGCAATGCAACAGGAGTCGGTGGAACTTCGGTCCGTATTGTCGGTTAACGATGCTTGTCCCGATAACGGAGGTTCGATGACGTTCGATCCCCTGCCATGGCCCGGCTCCTCGCGTTCGAAGCGAGTACCGTCTCATGTTGCCCTGCTTGGTAATTTCCCGCCGCGCCTTTGCGGTCTGGCGACCTATACGTACGACTGCTGGCAGTCGTTGAGCGCGCACCCGACAAATCCGACCGTCGATGTCTACGCAATGGATGACGGTCAGGTCGAAGGTTACGGGCCGGAGATCACGCAGTTGATCCCGCAGGACGACATCACCGCCTATCAGGCGGCGGCAGACCGTATCGATGCCAGCGGCGCGCAGGTTCTGTGGATCCAGCACGAATATGGCATTTTCGGTGGCGAATCGGGCAGCCACCTGCTTGCGCTGATCAATCGCGTGAAGACGCCGATTGCGGTCACGCTGCACACCATTCTTGAAAACCCGAACGGCACCCAGCGCGCGATGATGGATGCGTTGCTCGCGCGCTCAACGACGATCATCGTCATGGCCGAAAAAGGCCGCGACATCCTGGCGGCAACGCACGGCATCGACCCCGCACGTGTCACCGTCA
This sequence comes from Sphingomonadales bacterium, assembly GCA_040004295.1. Lineage (GTDB taxonomy): Bacteria > Pseudomonadota > Alphaproteobacteria > Sphingomonadales > Sphingomonadaceae > Sphingomonas_O. Next base: position 10,925 of record JBDUBD010000067.1, read on the forward strand.
TTCCGCACGGCATCCCCGATCGCCCCCTGATCGATCCGTCGAAAGCGCGCCAGCGGCTGGAGCTGGCGAACCGTCCGACCGTGCTGACCTTCGGCCTGTTGTCGCCCGACAAGGGCATTGCCGACATGATCGAGGCGATGCCCGCGATTGTCGAGAGTTGCCCCCGCGTCCACTACGTCGTGCTGGGCGCCACACACCCGCATCTGAAGCGCAACGAAGGCGAAGCATACCGTGAATCGCTGCTCGCGCGCGTCGAGGAACTTGGCCTTGCCGACAATGTCAGCTTCGTCGATCGCTTCTGCGACATCGTCGAACTGACCGATTGGCTTGCAGCCGCCGACATCTACGTCACGCCTTACCGCAACCCCGCGCAGATCACCTCGGGCACACTCAGCTATGCGATTGGCCTGGGCAAAGCCGTGGTGTCCACGCCCTATGTCCACGCGACGGAGATACTTGCCGACGAGCACGGCATTCTCGTTCCAGTCCAGTCGCCTGCCGCGCTTGGAGAGGCTGTTGCGCGTTTGCTGACCGACGATACGCTGCGCACGACAATGGCACAGCGCGCCTATGCGCGCGGTCGCTCGATGATCTGGCCGCGTAATGCCGAAAACGTTTTGGCGACCATCATGCGCGACCTTCGCAAGAAGCGCGTCGAATATGCGCGCCGCATTGCGCCGGTGCTGAAACTGACGCCGATCGAACGCATGACCGACAGCACCGGGATGCTCCAGCACAGCATCATGGGCGTTCCCGACCGGCGCCATGGCTATTGCATCGACGATAATGCCCGCGGCCTGATGCTGATGGCGCTGGCCGACGATCTGCCGGACGAAACACGCACCGAATTTGCGATGACCTACGCCAGTTTCGTCCAGCACGCCTGGAATGAGGACACGCGGCGTTTCCGCAATTTCATGGCGTTCGATCGTCGCTGGCTCGAGGATATCGGGTCGGAAGACAGCAATGGCCGCACCCTGTGGTCGCTGGCGATTTCCGCCGCACGTGGCCCGTCCGCTGCAATCCGGCAATGGGCGACCGAATGGTACGACAAGACGTCGGTCGAAATGGGTCCGCTGCCATCGCTGCGCGCCCGCGCTTTCCAGATGCTGGCTGCTGCCGAAATCATCGCGGTCCGTCCCGGCGACGAGGCTGCACTGACTGTGCTGCGCGAGGGCGCAGCAATGCTGTCCGCGCTAGTAGCCCGCAACAGCCGCCCCGATTGGGCCTGGTTCGAAATCGTGTTGTCCTATGACAATACCCGCTTGCCCGAAGCTCTTATCCGAGCGGGCGTCATCCTGGGCGATGAAACTCTGGTCGCGACCGGCCTCGACACGCTCGACTGGGTATCGAACCAGACGACCGCGCACGATGGCCAGTTCCAGCCCGTCGGCACCGAAAGTTTCAGCGTACCCTTTGCCCAGCCAGCAATTTTCGACCAGCAGCCGCTGGAAGCATGGGCGATGATCGACGCCTGTGCGGTTGCATGGGCCGCTTCGGGCGACACGATCTGGATCGACCGTGCGACCGCCGCGCATGACTGGTTCCTCGGCGCCAACACGCTGTCGGTACCGATCATCGACGCCGAAACCGGCGAATGTCACGATGGCCTGACCCGTTTCGACGCAAATCGTAATCAGGGCGCCGAGTCGATTATTGCATGGCAGGCCGGACATCGCGCCTTTCGGGGGTTGTTTGAAACGGTGGGCGATTTAGAAGACATGGACGAGCCCGTCGCGGAGGCCGCATAGATACTCCGCGCGAACCGCGGAGAGTCTCCATTTCCCTTATAGATATCATGCCGCAGCGATTGCACGCCGATGCCCGCCGCGTAGTCGTTCGTCCATTCCATTTGGCCTGGCAAAGCACAGGTACCGAGCCAAGTCGCGCGCTGCGTCTGATCAGCCATGTCGCGGGCCTCAGCAACGACGATGTTACCCAGGAACTCGAGCGCGTCTATCACCACTTCGACGCTCGCCACTGGCAGGTGGATAAGGTTTTCGAAGCGCGCTACGAACAGTTTCGGGAGACGATGGACGAGGCACTGACTGCCGCCAAGCTCACGCCGCGGCGTCGCCAGCTGCTCGGGGCCTATCTCTGCCACGAATACAGCTATGCCGCAGCGGCCATCATGAACCCCAGCGTCGTGGCATCGCCCGACCAGTCGGGCGTAACCGATGACGCGATCCGCTTTATCATGTCGGTACGGACGGTAGGCGAAGGGCACATCAGCTCCATCGCATTCGCGCAGGGAATCGTTGGGCCGGGCCGCGAGGTCAGCCTTGCCCCCACACCCCGTATTGCGACAGCAGCCGACGTCTCCGCCGTCAAGCGTGGCGAGCCCGTAGAACCGAACGAGAGCATCACCATCTATCGCAACGCCGATTCGGACCTGTCGCGCACCGTCATCTTTCCGATGACCGACGCCCAGCGTAACGGCCTGGAGGATCTGCGCATCACGCCCTTCGTCAGTACGGTGAAGGGCGAGCAGCGTACCGAGTGGATCGGAACATACACCGCGTACGACGGCAAGAGTATCCGTTCCGAACTGATGCGGACGCGCGATTTCCGCAAATTCGACCTCGTCCCGATGACTGGCCCGGCCGCCCGCAACAAGGGCATGGCCCTGTTCCCGCGCAAGGTCGGCGGCAAGTATATGATGATCGGTCGGCAGGACGGCGAGAACATCTTCCTGTTGACCTCCGATACGCTGACCGACTGGGGCGAAGGCACGCTGCTCGCGCGGCCGAAGTTCGCGTGGGAATTCATTCAGATCGGCAATTGCGGCGCACCCATCGAAATAGACGAAGGCTGGTTGCTGCTCACCCACGGCGTCGGCGCGATGCGGCGATACTCGATCGGGGCGATCCTGCTCGACAAGGACGACCCGTCGAAGGTCATCGGCCGTACGACACGCCCGTTACTCGAACCGCTCGACGACGAGCGCGACGGATACGTGCCGAACGTCGTCTATACCTGCGGTGCCATGAAGGTCGGCGACGACCTGTTCCTGCCGTTCGGCATTGCCGACAGCTCGATCGGCTTCGCATTCATCGGGATCAAGGATCTGATCGAACTGATGGCGTGACAGGCGGGGTTGCGATGGCCCCCAAGTCACGGCTAAAGGCGACCGGCGCGCGGGTGTAGCTCAATGGTAGAGCAGAAGCCTTCCAAGCTTTCTGCTTAGCTGAACATACAATCTCATAGCTTCTCAAAATGCAAGTAAGTCAATAACTTACTGGCAAGACACCGTCTCATCTGGCACACTTCTACTCACTCCTAAGCCTCACTTTTGTGAGACAAATCGGAGACAAAAAGTGCCCACTGTTCATTTGACCGATCTTTCGGTGAAGTCGCTCAAGCCGAGCGAAAAGCATGTGACGTACTGGTCAGCCAGCACACCTGGCTTCGGCATTCGCGTCGGAAAACGGAGCCGAACGTGGACTGTTATGCGGGGACGGACGCGCGAGCGCGTGTCGATCGGTCAGTACCCGGACATTAGCCTCGCCGATGCCAGGCGCGAAGCGTTGCGCCTGCTTTGCGATGACAGCCCGATAAGCGACCGTCCGAAAACCAAAACGTTCAAAGAGGCACGCACGGAATTCCTCGCGGAGCACTATGCGGGCAACACATCACGCTGGCCGCATCTCGTAAAGATCATGCTCGAGAAGGACTTCCAGAAGATTGAGCACAAGCAACTGGCCGAGATAGATGATAGCGACATCGCTACCGCGCTCGCCAAACTCGCACACGTTCCAAGCCAACAGCTGCATGTTTATCGAGCGGTACGCACCTTTTTGAAATGGTGTACGCGCCCACCGCGCAAATATCTGAAGCAGTCGCCGATGGATGGGTATCCGCCCCCCAGCACGGACCGCAAGGGAACCCGCACGCTCACCGACGACGAGCTCTGCGCCGTTTGGAACGCATGTAATACCGGATCGCGATTGGCTATCCGCCTCCTGATCCTCTGGGGCACGCGCAATGAGGAAACATGCTCTGCTGTACGCGCGTGGCGCAGGAATGACCTGCTCACCATCCCTGGTTCACATACGAAGAATGGCCGGGACCATAGCATCCCGCTCTTGCCCCTCGCATCTGCAATCCTCGATGCTCGTCCAAACGCTGGCGCCTTCTATTTCCCCGGCCGCCACAGTGATGAAGTGGCGATCGCTGCGGGCAGTCTCAACCGGATGAAAATCGAAATTCAGCAGGAAACTGGGAATAGTGGATGGACGCTTCGCGATATCCGCCACATCTCACTAGTTGTTTGATCCCTTGGTTTGATGGTGCGATTCATTCGTTGGA
>JBDUBD010000068.1:0-15174 GCA_040004295.1 Sphingomonadales bacterium
AATGGTGAAAGGCTGCGACGTATGGATTGTCGACACCGTTCGCCGGACACCACATCCGACGCATCCGCATCTTACACAATCCCTGGCATGGATCGATGAATTGCAACCGAAACGCGCCGTCCTCACGCACATGGACCAGTCGATGGATTATTTTTCGTTGAAGGCGGAACTGCCCGCTGGCGTCGAGCCGGGGTACGACGGCCTGGTCATTGTGCCATGAACGGCGACGATGTGTCGCGCATGATCGCAGGCGGGATGATGCTCATGCTTGTGGGCAGCAGCCTGTTCGCGCGGCGCCTGAACTTCGGACAGACGCTTCGCATGGCAATTGGCTGGCTGGCGATCTTCGCTGTTGTTTTTGTTTTGTTCCTTTTTCGCGAGGAAGGGAAGGCGGTGTGGAACCGCGCGACTACGGACATCGCAGGATCACGCGGAACCGTGAGCGGATCGACCTTGCGCGTACCGATGCGCGACGACGGTCATTTCTGGATTCGTGCGACGGTCAACGGTCGCGAAGCCGATTTCCTGGTCGACAGTGGCGCAACGACGACGGCGCTGTCGCTTGATCTGGCGCAATCGGCCGACGTCGAGATCGATGAAGCATTTCCGGTGACGCTCAATACCGCGAACGGCAGCATCCAGGCGCAGACCGCGCGGATCACGCAGCTCGACGTCGGCCCGATCAGCCAAACGAACGCGCGTGCCGTCGTCAGCGCGGCCTTCGGCGAGACCAATGTGCTGGGGATGAGCTTCCTGTCGTCGCTCAAAAGCTGGAAGGTCGAGGGCCGCACCCTCCTCCTCCAGCCCTGACGTCATTTAACATAATGTATATTATCGGACTTATTGATGTCTGAATTCCAAGCCCCCCTCGCGCGGATAATCGACATCGTGGAGCGGCTTCGCGACCCTGTCGATGGATGCGACTGGGATCGCGTCCAGACGTTCGAGACGATCGCGCCGTATACGATCGAGGAAGCCTATGAAGTCGCGGACGCCATCGTTCGCAATGATAGCGCCGCACTGAAAGACGAACTCGGAGACCTGCTGTTTCAGGTCGTCCTCCACAGTCGCATTGCGGCCCAGCAGGATCTGTTCGACCTAGGCGACGTCGCGACCGCAATCGCCGACAAGATGGAACGTCGCCACCCGCATCTCTTCGGCGATGCCGATGCGCGGCCCGACTGGGAAACCCTGAAAGCTGCCGAACGCCACGGTGACGACAGCACGCTCGATGGCGTGGCGCTCGCACTCCCCGCACTGATGCGCGCCGAAAAACTTCAGAAACGCGCAGCCCGTACCGGTTTCGACTGGCCCGACGCAGAAGGACCGCGCGCCAAGATCGATGAAGAGCTGATCGAGATCAGCGAAGCTTCGAATGCCACGGATCGCGCCGAAGAAGTCGGCGACCTGCTGTTCGCCGTCGTCAACTACGCGCGCCATCTCGGCGTCGATCCGGAAGTTGCGCTACGAACCGCGAACGCGAAGTTCGAACGTCGGTTCAGGGCAATCGAAACCGAACCCGGTTTCGAAACCCTGTCGCTCGATGCCAAGGAAGCGCTCTGGCAAGCAGCGAAGGCCGCTCAGCGCGACTGAAAACGTGCCAGATCGTCGTCGGTCAGCCGCACCGACACCTCGACGCTCCCGGCCTTGGTCTCTTCGCCCTCGACATTGCCGTGCGCATGAAGCCAGGCAAGCGCGGCACCGTCGCTGATGTCCACCGTCAAAAGATGAAGCCGCCGCGCCGCTGTCAGGACGGCACTTGCCTTTGCAGAGACAGCGTCGATCCCTTCCCCGGTGAGTGCCGACACCAGCATGACGTCGTCGCGTCGCGACGCTTCGTTCATCATGACTTCCCGTGCCTCGCCGCTAAGCAAGTCGATCTTGTTCCACGCCTCGAGCATCGGGATCGCATCGGCCTCTCCCATCACACCCAGATCACGCAGGACGGTCTCGACGTCTGCTGCCTGGGCTTCGGTATCGGGGTGGGCAATGTCGCGGACGTGGATGATAAGGTCCGCCGACGTCACTTCTTCCAGCGTCGCCCGAAATGCCGCGACAAGTTGCGTGGGCAGGTCGGAGACAAATCCCACCGTGTCGCTTAAAATGGCCTTGCTGATGCCCGGCAGACTGACGTCACGCATCGTGGGGTCGAGCGTCGCGAACAGCAGATCTTCCGCCATCACCTTCGCGCCGGTCATCCGGTTGAACAGCGTCGATTTGCCCGCGTTGGTATACCCGACCAGCGCCACGACCGGCCAGGGCGCACGGCGCCGCCGATCGCGGTGCAGGCCGCGCGTCCGCACGACCTGGTCGAGTTCCTTCTTCAACTTCGCCATGCGGTCGCGGATCTGGCGACGGTCGGCCTCGATCTGCGTTTCACCCGGACCACCCAGAAAGCCGAAGCCGCCGCGCTGGCGCTCGAGGTGGGTCCAACTGCGCACCAGCCGCCCCGCCTGATAGTCAAGATGCGCGAGTTCGACCTGCAACCGCCCTTCCGCGCTCGCGGCGCGCTCACCGAAGATTTCGAGGATCAAACCGGTCCGGTCGATCACCTTGGTCTTTGTCTCGGTTTCCAGATTGCGCTGTTGTACGGGGGAAAGCGACGCGTCGACGATGGTGAGGTCCGCCTCGACCGCCCTTCCCCGCGCCGCAATATCCTCCACCTGCCCGCTGCCGAACAAGGTCGCCGGCTTCGGGTCGCGTATCCGGAAAGCAACACGGTCGACGACATCGATGCCGATCGCCGCAGCCAGTCCGGCTGCCTCCTGGAGGCGCGCATCCGCATCGCGCGAATGCGCGCCCGACCGCTCGGGTAGAACGACGATCGCACGCGCCCCGCGCGTAATGCCCTCTTCGCGCTTGAAATCGACACCGGTCATGAAACGATCAATCGTCGGCGTCGCTCGTCTGTTCCTCGGCGAGGTTCAGGGGATGTGCGGGCTGCACGGTCGAGACAGCATGTTTGTAGACCAGCTGCACCATGCCATCGCGCTGCAGCAACATACAGAAGAGGTCGTAAGCCGCGATTTCACCCTGCAACATGACGCCGTTGACGAGGAACATCGTCACCGGATTGTTCTGACGACGCACGGCGGTCAGGAAAATATCCTGCAATTGCTTGGGCTTGGTGTTGTCTTCGGCAAACGCAGCCGCAACGGGCGCCAGGTCGAGCGGGTTGGATGGCATAACCGTCGAAATTGCATGCTTGTAGATCAGCTGCGACTGGCCATCGCGACGCAGCAGCACCGAAAAATTGTCGAACCAGGTGATGATTCCCTGCAGCTTGACGCCCTTGACCAGGAACATCGTCACGGGGGTTTTTGCCTTGCGGACCGAGTTTAGAAACAGGTCCTGGAGGTTGTTCGGCTTGTCCGCCATATTGTTTTTACCTTCTGCTCTTGGCGCTTGCTGCGCAGCACCAAGATAGCGGATCGACGCCCGCCTGCAAGCCGGTCAATCGTCGATTTCGTCCCGATCCTCGGCGATGCCCAGAATCTTTAGCTTTCGGTGGAGTGCCGACCGCTCCATCCCGATGAAGGATGCCGTGCGCGAAATGTTGCCGGAAAAGCGCCGGATCTGGACGCGAAGATATTCGCGTTCAAAGGCTTCACGTGCCTGGCGAAGGGGCGCTCCCATGGCGATCGTCGCCGGACTGCCGCCTGCTTCTGCCTGTGTGATCTCGTTCGGGAGAAGATCGACCTCGATCCGGCCGATCCGCTCACCGGGTGCAAGAATGATGGTCCGTTCGACAACATTACGCAGTTGCCGGACATTCCCCGGCCAGTCGAATGCTTGCAACGCGGCCATCGCGTCACTCGCGATTTCAGGGGTACGGACGCGCCGCTCCGCCGCAAACCGCGCCACGAAATGCTCGACGAGCATCGGGATGTCCTCACGCCGCTCGGCAAGCGGCGGCAAGTGAACTGGCACCACGTTGAGCCGATAGAAGAGGTCTTCACGGAAACGTCCCTGCTCGATTTCTTCCGCCAACGGCTTCCCCGTCGCCGACAAGACGCGGACGTCGACACGAACCGTCCGCTGCCCGCCGATGCGCGTGAAGCTTTGGTCGGTCAGGACACGCAGGATTTTTCCCTGCGTCGGCATCGGCATGTCGGCGATCTCGTCGAGGAACAGCGTTCCGCCATGCGCGCGCTCTAGCAGACCCGGGCGGACCTCATCGCCCTCTTCGCTCCCGAACAATTCTTCCTCGACACGTTCGGGATCCATGCGCGCCGCACTGACCACGACGAACGGAGCCCCGATCCGCGGGCTCCAGTTGTGGAGCATGCGCGCAGCGATCTCTTTCCCGACCCCTGCTGGCCCCGTGATCAGCACACGGCTTCCGGTGGGAGCAACACGCTTCAAAGTCGCGCGAACGGCATTGATTGCGTTCGACGTGCCGTTCAGCTCTTCATCGACACCGCCACGTTCCTTCAGCGATTCGTTCTCGCGTCGCAGTCGGTCGGTCTCGGTCGCGCGGGCGACGAGGAGGACAAGACGCTCCGCCTCGAACGGCTTTTCGATGAAGTCCGCGGCGCCTCGCCGGATCGCATGCACGGCGGTATCGAGGTTGCCGTGACCGGAAATGATCAGTACCGGCAGCGACGGATCGCGCTCCTTTATGACGTCGAGCAATTCGAGTCCGTCGAGCCGCGATCCCTGTAGCCAGACATCGAGCAACACCAGCGATGGTCGCCGTTCGGCGAGCGCGGCGAGCGCCGCATCGCTGTCAGCGGCTACCCGTGTGGTATAGCCCTCATCCTCGAGCACACCGGCCACCAGCTCGCGGATGTCGCGCTCGTCATCGACGATCAGGATATCGAGCGCCATCAGGCACGTGCCTCCATTATACCGGTCTCGGTGACTTCCGTTGCATGCGCCGCCAGCGTGGCAGTGTCGAAAACGACGGTGACGACGGTGCCGCCATCAGGACGATCGCTGAAACGCATGGTGGCAAAATGCTCCTCGACAATTTTTTTCACGATCGCGAGGCCCAGGCCGGTGCCGCGTGCACGCGTCGTTACATAGGGCTCGACCAGCCGTTCGCGGTCTGCGGGCAGGCCTATGCCGGTGTCGCTGACCGACAGATGAACTGCATTTTCCTCCGGCTCGAAGATCGAGAGTGAGACTTCCCCACCCTCGGTTCCGACTGCCTCAACCGCTTCGACAGCATTCTTGATCAGGTTGGTCAGGGCCTGACCCAATTGCCGCCGGTCGCAAATCAGCTCGGGATGGTCATCCGGCACGGACAACGAAAAGCGGATCGCCGGATGCGCGACTTCATGAAGGAACAGTGCCTGCCGCGCGATATCGACAATCGATTCGGGGCGGAACACGGGTTTCGGCATCCGCGCGAATGACGAGAATTCATCGACCATGCGGCGCAAGTCGCCGACCTGACGCACGATCGTGTCGGTCAGTTTGGCGAAGGTTGCCGGATCGCTTGATATTTCCTTGCCGTACCGGCGCTTCAAACGCTCCGCCGCCAACTGGATCGGCGTCAGTGGGTTCTTGATCTCGTGCGCGATACGGCGTGCAACGTCGGACCAGGCGGCGCGGCGCTGGTCGCTCAATTGCTGCGTGATGTCATCAAAGGTCAGCACATGACCCGCGACGTCACGCGAGACCTTGACCGCAAGCGTTCGCAGGTCGCCGTTCCGGTTCACCTCGACGACGGCTTCCCGTTGCCCGTCGTCCAGCAAGGCGCCCAGTTCGGCTGAAACAGCGGCCAAGGGCTGGCCCACCAATATCGTGCCGGGTTCGGACAACAGGCTGGCCGCCGACCCGTTCGCAAGGCGGATCTCGCCCGACCGCCCGACCGACACCACACCCGCGCTCACGCCCGACAGCACCGCTTCGATCAGGGCGCGGCGGCGTTCGATCTGGTCGTTCGCCGCGACGAGGTCGGTCGTCTGCTCCTGCAGGCGTCCGGTCATGCGATTGAACGCCGTCGCCAGTGTCCCGACCTCGTCGCGCGAATGCGGGCCTGCAACACGGGCGGACAAGTCTCCCCCGGCGACGCGCCTTGCGGCATCGACGAGCTGGCCCACCGGGCGCACGAGCCGGTCGGCAACGCCCAGCGCGATCCACACTGACGCGCCAACGATAAGCAGCGAAATCACCAGCAGCGCCGCATTGAATTGCAATTGGAGAGAGCGCGATCGCGCCGACAGCTCGCGATAATCCGCAAGCACCGTACGGGCGCGCTGGATCTGCTGTCCGAAGACCGTGTCGAACCGCGCGGCGTAGATGAAATTATCCTTGCCGATCGGCAGACGCGCGAGCGCCCCGATGCCATCGGGGCTCCGCACCATCACGCTCGGCTTGCCGGCCCGGACGGCATCCAGCATGGCGGGCGTAATGAACCGGTTGAGGTCGCGAACGCGCGGGTCGATCAGGACGAGCGACTGGATCTCCTTGCCCGGCTCGGCGCGCAGGACCATCGCTTCCGACATCTCACGAAAAACCAGCTGCTTGCCGACGAAGTCCAGGAAGCGCGGATCGTCGATCTGGACACGGGTCAGCGCGTCGGCGAGGTCGCTGGCCATAGCCTCGGTATTGCCCGCAATCCGGCCCTCCTCGCGGCTGTAGCTGTCCTGGACGACCGATGTCGCCCCTTCTAGCGTAGCCTTCGCGCGGTCCGAAAACCAGAACTGCACGCCCGCCTGGAAGAGCAGCGACGCGAACACCACGACCAGCAGCGTCGGAACGCTCGCCACCAGCGAAAAGATCGCGACGAGACGCACGTGCAGCCGCCCGTCGCCCCCGACCATGGACCGTGCTGCCCTGCCCTTCGCAATCCGGCGCCCGATCAGCACCAGCAGCGCGATTGCAGGGATGAGATTGCCCATCAGCAGAAGCGCGACCAGCGGCGGGGTCAGCAGCTTTTGGCTGCCGGTTCCCGAAAGCACTCCCCAGGTTGCAAGCGCCATCGCGATCGATGCGGCCCCGGTCGCAATCTCGACGAACGGCACCCATCGACGCCTTCGGAACCACAAAGCGGCTCGAACACGCAAGGACCGGGTCGGAGGCGAAGTCATTGTGACTGCTTTACAACAACTGCGTGGCTTTCCAAGCACAGTCGGTCGCGTTTGGAGTTCAACCGCGCGTACCCCGCGTCGGAACGACGCCGAGGTCGGTCAGCTTCTTGCGCAGGGTGTTGCGGTTGATGCCGAGAAGATCGGCGGCCTTCAACTGATTGCCTCTAACCGCATTCAGCGTTGCGGCGAGCAGTGGGCGTTCGACGTCGGCCAGGATACGATCATAAAGACCCGGCGGCGGCAGTTCCTCGCCAAAGCCGATGAAATAACGTGCAAGATGCGCTTCGACGGCTTCGGACAGACTGGCCGGCACGACCTGCCGATCGAGAGTTGTCACGCCCAGTTGCCCCTCGACGAGCGACGACGGGATGATCGTGTCGCGGCTTAGCGCGGATAGCCGCCGCATGAGATTGTCGAGCTCGCGGACATTGCCGGGCCAGTGATGTGCCTTCAGGCTCGCCTCGGCATCGCCCGAAAGACGGCGACGCGGAAGTCCCTCCGCTGCGGCCCGCTCGAGAAAACTCTGCGCGAGAAGGACGATGTCGTCGCCGCGTTCACGCAAGGCCGGCAGCGAAATCGGGATGACGTTCAGTCGGTAGTAGAGATCCTCGCGGAACTGTCCGGCCTCGATGAGTTTCGCCAGGTTCTGGTGGGTCGCCGCAATCACCCGGACATCGACCTGAACCGTGCGACCGCCGACCGTCGTGAAAGCGTTCGACTGGAGCACGCGCAACAACCGCGTCTGCGCCTCCATGGGCATGTCGCCGATCTCGTCGAGGAACAGCGTCCCTCCATTGGCCTCTTCGAAGCGGCCAGTGGCGCGCGCATTGGCGCCCGTGAACGCCCCACGCTCGTGCCCGAACAATTCAGCCTCGATCAACTCACGCGGGATTGCCGCCATGTTCACCGCGACGAACGGTTTCGCCTTGCGCGGCCCAAGGTCGTGGATCGCGCGCGCGACCAGTTCCTTGCCCGTGCCGGATTCGCCCAGCACCAGCACCGTCAGATCGTTTCCGACGACGCGGGCGATCATGCGATACACGTCCTGCATCGGCGGCGACCGGCCGATCAGGGGAAGGTCGGCATCGGGAGATGCGGCCTCCCCTTCCCCGCCCGGCACGCGCGACAATCCGCTGCGAACGGCCTGGCACAAGGCATCGAGGTCGAACGGCTTGGGGAGATAGTCGAACGCACCGCGTTCGGTTGCGCGCACGGCGGTAGTCAGCGTGTTCTGCGCCGACAGCACGATGACGGGCAGATCGGGATGTCGATCGAGAATCGCGGGAATCGCATCGAGTCCGTTGCCGTCGGGAAGCATCACGTCGGTAATCAGCAGATCGGGTGCGAACCTCGCCAAAGCCTCGGTCTGCGCCGCCACGCTCGCGACGGTCTGCACCTGATAGCCTTCGCGGCGAAGCGCTTCGCTGACGACCGTCCGGATCGCGGCGTCGTCATCGACCACCAATATGCGTGCGCCCCTCACTTGAATGTCCTCATTTCGATCGTGGTAATAACAGGCGGAAGACTGACCTGGGCGGTGTGCCTTCGCGCGTGAACTGCACGATGCCGCCATTGTCGCGAACCAGCTTGTCGACCAGCGCGAGGCCCAGCCCACGTCCGGACGACTTCGACGAGACGAACGGCTCGAACAAATGCTCGACGATTTCCTCGCTCGGCCCAGGGCCGTCGTCGATGATACTCACCTCGATCGGCAACGAACGTCGGCTGCTTCCCGAGCCGATAGAGACACCATGGCGATAACGGGTCGCGAGTAAAACATTGCCGCGCTTACCCTGCGGTACCGCTTCCGCCGCGTTCTTGATGAGGTTCAGCACGACCTGCACGATGGTATCACGGTTGACATAGACCGGTGGTAAAGAAGGATCGTAGGCGTCTTGAATGTCGATACGGTCGCCGAACCCGGCGGTCGCAACGGCACGGGCATGCTCCAGGATCGCGTAGATGTTCTCCGAAGCGCGGGGCAGCGGCCGTTCGTCGGTAAACGCCTCCATACGGTCGATCAGCGCCGTCACGCGATCGACCTCATCCCGGATGAGGCGCGTCATCGACTGCCCTTCCCCGCCGACCTGCGAATCCAGCAATTGTGCGGCGCCGCGTATTCCCGAGAGCGGGTTCTTGATTTCGTGCGCCAGCATGGCTGCGGCGCCGATGGCAGACCGGCTGCGGTCGCGCCGGTCGAACCTTTGGCCCATCGCCTGCCGCGCCGCACCGGTGTTCAGCGTCAGCAGCCGCCATCCGGGGTAATCCGGCAGAGGCGTGGCGTGGATATCCAATTGCATCTTGGCGCCTCGCCCCGTCTCGACAGAGCAGTCATAGGCAGCGAACACCGCCTCCTCGCGCAGCCCCTCCAGGCAGGCGGGCGGAAGCCGCATGACGATGCCCAGCGGCTTGTGCCTCAGGTTCGCGGCACTTGCGTTCATCAGCATTTCGGCCGCGGCATTGACGCTCGACACGCATCCTTCGGCGTCGATGACGAACATTGCCGCCGGAAGCGCGGCAATCAACGCGTCGGGCGTCGGCCCGTCTCCGCCGTTCAGGCGGCTGCGCGCGAGCGCCACGGACCGTAGAAATCGTGGAGCATGGCGCGCACAGTCTGCGCGTCCGGAATCTGGTTCACGCGATTGCGGAATTCGGCCGAACCGGTCAGCCCCTTGGTGTACCACCCGATGTGTTTGCGCGCCATGTTAACGCCGGTGGGCTCGCCATAATGCTCGAGCATCATCTCGTAATGCTCTGTAATCAGATGATATTGCTCCTCGATCGTTGGGTCGGGGAGCGCACGGCCACCGGTCAGATGGGCAATGGTCTGGCCAAGCAGCCAAGGCTTTCCATAGGCACCGCGCCCGATCATCACCCCGTCCGCACCCGATGCATCGAGCGCCACCACGGCGTCTTCCGGCGAGCAGATATCGCCATTGACGATTACGGGAATGCCCACAGCATCCTTCACCTTGCGCACGAACGCCCAGTCGGCGGTGTCACGGTACATCTGGCAGCGTGTCCGGCCATGGACGGTGATCAACTGCGCGCCCAAATCCTCCGCGATATGCGCGAGTTCGGGCGCGTTGAGCCGCGAATGGTCCCAGCCCATGCGCATCTTCACCGTCACCGGCACATCCACCGCCTTCACCGTCGCCGCGATCAGCGACGCTGCGAGTGGCAGGTCGCGCATCAGCGCGGAGCCCGCATCGCCGTTCACGACCTTCTTCACGGGACAGCCCATATTGATGTCGATGATCGCAGCACCGCGATCCGCATTCAGTTTGGCCGCCTCTGCCAGTTCGTGCGGCGTGCAACCGGCAAGCTGCATCGACACCGGTTCCTCGGTCGCATGCCAGGCCGCCTTCTGCAAAGACTGCCGCGTCTCGCGGATCATCGCCTGGCTGGCGATCATCTCGGTGACGTTGAGGCCTGACCCATAACGCCGCACGATCCGGCGAAACGGCATGTCGGTCACGCCCGTCATCGGCGCGAGGATGACGGGTGCCTCGATACGGATCGGACCGATGTTGATGGGACGAATGAGGGTCATGGATACTGTTTGCCTGTTTTTTGGGCAGTAGCGGAGGTTGGGGGCTGGGGCAAGGGTTTGGCGGCAGCGCAGATGCGATGCGACCGGCATTGAAGAACCCACCATGTCATTGCCGCCCGTGACGGGCATCGCTACGCTCGGGTCATCGCGAGGCGCGAGGGAGAAATTATGCGGTATCCGGGTGTTGTGGCAGTTGTCGGCCTCCTCCTTTCGGGCACGGCGTTTGCCGCGCCGAATATCGCCGCCGACGAGGCGCTCGACCTCGCCAAAAAGGCGATTGCGCTGCGTTCGGTGCGCGGGCCGGACAACAAGACGCCCGAGGTTGCCGCACTCTACAGGGACGCTCTCGTCGCCGGGGGGATGCCCGCTGCCGATATCGAGATCACCCGGGTCGACGATACCGCGTATCTGATCGGAACCTGGCGCGGCAGCGACCCGAAGCTCAAGCCGCTGGTCATCAGCGGACACATGGACGTGGTCGAAGCGAAGCCCGCCGACTGGAAGCGCGATCCTTTCACGCCGGTCGTCGAGAATGGCAATATGTTCGGGCGCGGCGCGACCGACATGAAGCTCAGCGGCACCATCGCCATCGCAGCGCTGAACGATCTGCGCCGCACCGGCTACAAGCCGCGTCGCACCATCATCATCGAGTTTTCCGGTGACGAGGAAACGGTAATGAAGACGTCCGGACTGATTGCCGATCGACTCAAGAATGCCGAACTGGTGATCAACATCGACGGCGGTGGCGGGACGCTCGACGAGGCGACCGGCAAGCCGAAATACTGGGTTTGGGAAGGCGCGGAGAAGACCTACGCCGATTTCCGCCTTACGGTCACCGACCCCGGCGGCCATTCCTCTGCGCCGCGTCCCCGCAATGCCATCGTTGTCCTTGCGAAAGCACTGGAGAAGATCGGAGGCTATCGCTTCAGGCCCGAAGTCAGCCCGCTGACGCGCGAGGCGCTGGCCAAGGCTGCCGTCTTTCAAGAGCCGCAGACGGGCGCCGCGATGAAGGCGTTCGCGAACGATCCCACCGATGAGGCGGCGATCGCGGTACTTGCCGCCAATCCGGCAACGGTCGGCATGATCGGCACCACCTGTGTACCGACACTGGTCAGCGGCGGCCATGCCGAAAACGCCCTGCCGCAGCGGGCAAACGCTAACATCAATTGTCGCATCTTCCCCGGACACAAACCCGCAGACATCATGGCCGAACTGGCCAAGGTTGCCGACAATCCAGAGGTGAAATTCGAAGACGTGACCGAGGGATCGGTGCCCAGCGACGCCTCCCCCATGCGTCCCGATTTCGTCGCGGCGGTGACCCGCGCCATGGGGAAAGTCTATCCCGGCGTGCCGATCATCCCGTCGCAATCGTCGGGGGCAAGCGACAGCATGTACTTCCGGCACCTGGGCGTGGCGAGCTACGGAGCGAGCCCGATTTTCGTCAAGGATTCCGATCAGTTCAGCCACGGGCTGAACGAGCGCACGCCGGTCTCCAACATTGCGCCCGGTATTCTGTATTATCGGTCGCTCCTCACCGACTTGTCGAAGTAGGATCGAGCGGGCGAAAGCATCGGACGGCAACTATTCCTGAATTGCGACCTGAAGGATGCCCATCGACCAGCGCCAAAATGTGCTGTCCTACACGCCGAAAACCTGCCTAGGCTTATCACATGAGCATTTTCGTCACTCGCCCGCCGATGCGTAAACTGCCGCACATCGACAGGTTCGATATGAGCGATTTTCGCGATGATATGTCGTCCGTCCAAACCGGTTTTGGTGTGGCCTTTCTGTGAACTTCCGCGCTTCCGCCCATGACTGATACGGTCGCGATCGTCGTTGCCGCAGGGACCGGCACCCGTGCCGGTGGTTCGGTGCCGAAGCAATTTGCGCTTCTCGGCGGTGTGCCGATCGTCGCGCGGGCGGTCGATGCTTTTGCGGGGATGCCTGTATTCGTCGTGACAGGTGCGGACCAGCGCGACCTGCTGGCCGATGCTTTGGGGAATCGTTCCGTGACGATGGTCGAGGGCGGCGCAACGCGACAGGAGTCGGTGCGCAACGGCCTGTCGGCGGTCGCGGCGACCGGAGGTGCGGCGAAGGTGCTGATCCACGACGCCGCTCGCCCGCTCCTCCCCGCCTCGGTCCGCGATGCGTTGATAACCGCGCTCGATATGCGTGATGCGGCGGTACCGGTGCTGGGGGTGGCGGATACGGTAGCGCGTGGGGATTTGACCTTGGGTGACACCATCGACCGCACCGGCCTTGTCCGCGTCCAGACGCCGCAGGCGTTCCGCTTCGATGCCATCATGACGTCACATGATCGCTGGACGGGAGATCCAGCGACCGACGATGCGCAGATGGCCCGTGCGGCGGGATATGAGGTGGTTACGGTGCCCGGCGATCCGATGCTCGACAAGATTACCTATCCTGCGGATTTCGCAAGGGCCGAGGCTCAGCTTGCCGCCCGCTACATCTCGCGAAGCGCGAGCGGTTTCGACGTTCATCGCCTCGAGGCTGGCAAGCCGCTCTGGCTTGGTGGCGTTGAAGTCGTGCACAGCCACGGCCTGGCCGGACACTCGGACGCCGACGTCGCACTGCACGCCATCACCGATGCACTGCTGGGATGTATCGGTGCGGGCGACATCGGCACCCATTTTCCGCCGAGCGATCCGCAGTGGCGCGGCGCGGCATCGCATCTCTTCCTCGCCCATGCGCGTGGCCTGATCGTGCAACGCAGCGGTATCATCGACTTCGTTGATCTGACTCTCATCTGCGAAGCCCCCAAGGTCGGCCCATATCGGGACGCCATGCGGGCGCGGATCGCGGAAATCTTGAACGTGCTGCCCACGCGCATTAGTATTAAGGCAACGACAACCGAGCGGCTTGGTTTTACGGGACGTGGCGAAGGGATCGCTGCGCAGGCCATCGCGACGGTTCGCCTTCCGGAGGACATGTGACGGATACGACGACGGACGACGCGCCAGCGCGTCGCGATACATTGCTGCCCGACGAAATGGTCGCTGCGGCACGACGGGTGATCGATGCCAACCGCGCGATCGGCCGCACCGTGTCGGTGGCGGAAAGCTGCACCGGCGGGCTTGTCGGCGCGGCGCTCACCGAGATTCCGGGATCTTCGGATGTCCTCCTCGCAAGCATCGTTTCCTATGCCAACGAAGCGAAGATTTCGCTACTCGGCGTCGGCAGCGACATCGTCGAGACGTTCGGTTCCGTTTCGGTTGCAACGGCATGGGCGATGGCGCGCGGCATGGTGCAACGCAGTGGCGCCGATGTTGCCGTCGCGATTACCGGCATTGCCGGCCCCGATGGCGGCACCGAGAAAAAGCCCGTTGGCACGGTCATCTTTGCAAAGGCGATCAAGGGCGGCGACCCCGACGATATCGTGTCGGACAAGCGTCATTTCCCGGACAGCGGGCGCGGCGGCGTTCGCCTTCAGGCTGCCCTGTGCGCACTCGAACTGCTGATGCCCGACGAGGCCGGATAGAGCACTGCGGCACGCTTCTCGAAGGCATTGATCATCTTGCGCAGCGCCTGATCGAACACCTGCCCGGCGATCGCTTCGAACACGCGGTTCTTGAACGCGAATTCGACGCTGAAATCGATGGTGCAGCCCTCGGCGGTGGGTTCGAACGTCCAGTCGTTACGCAGGAATTTCAACGGTCCGTCGACGTAATCGACGTGGATCGTCCGTGGTCGCGATTTGACGACGCGCGAGGTGAACCGTTCGCGCAATGAGGAGAACCCGACGATCAGGTCGGCGACCATCTCAGTCTCGCTGTTCGATTGTACGCGAACCGCGCTGACCCAGGGCAGGAACTCGGAATAGCGACCGACGTCTGCGACCAGGTCGTACATCGCCTCGGCCCCATAGGGCAAAGACCGCCGCTCGTGATGGCGTGGCATCAGATGCCCAGCTTGGCCTCGCGCGCCGCGCGCAGCTTCGCGAAATCGTCACCCGCGTGATAGCTCGACCGCGTCAACGGCGACGAGGCGACCAGCAGGAAGCCCTTGGCGCGCGCGATCGCCGCATAGGCAGAAAACATAGCGGGCGTCGCGAACTCGATGACCTTGGTGTGGCGCGGCGTCGGTTGGAGATATTGGCCCAGCGTCAGGAAATCGACGTCGGCCGAGCGCATGTCGTCCATCACCTGATGAACCTCCATCCTCTCCTCGCCCAGCCCCATCATCATGCCCGATTTGGTGAAGATCGAGGGGTCATGGCGCTTGACGCTCTCGAGCAGGCGCAGCGATGCATAGTAACGCGCACCGGGCCGGATCGTCGGGTAAAGGCGCGGTACGGTTTCGAGATTATGGTTATAGACGTCGGGCCGCGCGGCAACGATTGCCTCGACCGCCGCTTGCGATTTGTTGCGGAAATCGGGCGTCAGGATCTCAATCGTTGTGGACGGCGTATTGCGGCGCAGCGCCTCGATCACCTTCACGAATTGCGACGCGCCGCCGTCGGGCAAATCGTCCCGGTCGACTGACGTCACGACGATATGTTCGAGGCCAAGCTCCGCCGCGGCAACCGCGACATGCTCCGGTTCGAGCGGATCGACCGCGCGG
>JBDUBD010000069.1:0-15168 GCA_040004295.1 Sphingomonadales bacterium
GCACAACCAGCTACCGTCAACAGGGCGACAGGTGCCAGAGCGGCGAGAAAACGGTTCATAATTTGCTACCTTGCAGTTCGATGTTGTGCATCGTGGGCGGTAGGGTGTGAACGCGCGTTGAACGTTTTCGTTTCGTCGCGCTTCAGCCTCGCGTCACCAACAGCCCGAGAGCATCGTAGGCGGCGTTGAGGGTAGGACGCGCAAGGGCCGTGGCGCGCTCTGCACCCGATTCCAGAATAGAATCGATTTCGGTCGATTCGCGAAGACCCATGTATCGTTCACGGATCGGCGCGAGCGTGGTCACCAGCAGCTCGGCAAGCGCGGCTTTGAACGGTCCGAAGTTCGCGCCGCCATATTCCGATAACACCGCATCGACGCTACGGTCCTCGATCGCGGCCATGATGCCGACCAGGTTACGGGCTTCGGCGCGCTCAGCCAGCCCTGCCGCCTCCGACGGCAACGGCTCGGGGTCGGTCTTTGCCTTGCGGATCTTCTGTACGATCGTGTCAGCGTCGTCGGCCAAGTTGATCCGGCTCATGTCGCTGGGGTCCGACTTCGACATCTTGGCCGCGCCGTCGCGCAACGACATGATCCGCGCCGCTGCAGGGGGGATCGTCGGTTCGGGCAAAGTGAAGACATCGACGCCGGTATCGGTGTTGAACTTGGTCGCGATATCGCGCGCCAGTTCCAGATGCTGTTTCTGGTCGTCGCCGACCGGAACGTGCGTCGTCTGATACAGCAGCACGTCGGCGGCCTGCAGCACCGGATAGTCGAACAGCGCGACCGACGCGCCCTCGCGGTTCTTGCCCGACTTGTCCTTGAACTGCGTCATGCGGTTCAGCCAACCCATGCGTGCCGTGCCGTTGAGCAGCCAGCAGAGTTCGGCATGCGCCGAAACGCGCGACTGGTTGAACAGGATCGCCTTGGTCGGGTCGATGCCACTCGCCAGCAGCACGGCGGTCATGTCACGCACGCCGGTAATGCGGGCGGACCGGTCGATATGCTCCGACAGCGAGTGAAGGTCGGCGAGGAAAAACAGGCATTCGCCGCCGTTTGCCGCGACATCGTTCTGCATGCGCACCCAGTTACGGATCGCGCCGAGATAGTTTCCGAGATGAAGATTACCTGTCGGTTGGATACCAGAAACGACGCGCATAGTCATGATTTCCGTAAGAATTGCTGGCGGATTTCGCTGAGCTTGGCGCCGCCGAAGACCAGGGCCGCACCGCCATAAATCGTAGCGCCCCCACCGCAAAGTATGGTGAGTGCGATAATCCGTTCCCACAGGTCGCGTCCGGTGTGAACGTCGATCCATGGGTTGGCGAGAGCAAGCGCTCCTGCCATGACCGCGCTCGCTGCGATGATCCGGAGCGCGCGCGATTTGAAGCGTGTGTCCAAGCGCATGTGATCGCGCCGGTGCAGCGCCCACCACAGGAGGATGACGTTGACCCAGGCCGACACAGCCGTAGACAGCGCGATCCCGACGAACCCCGCGTCGAGGACAAGCACCGAAGCGAGGTTGCCGGCGAGATTGACCAGCATGGCGACGATTGCGAGGCGAACCGGTGTCTTCGTGTCCTGCCGCGCGTAAAAGCCTGGGGTGAGTACCTTGATCAGCACATAAGCGGGAACACCTAGGGAGAAGGCGGCCAGCGCTGCCGATGCGCCCATAGTATCCAGCGCCGTAAAGGCGCCGTGCTGAAAGACGCCCCGGACTAGAGGAGTTGCCGATACCACGAGCGCGACCGCCGCTGGCAGAGCGAGCAGCAACGCGAGTTCGAGCGCGCGGTTCTGGGTATATTCCGCCGATTTGGTGTCGCCGCTGCCGATTTGGCGTGACAATGTCGGCAAGATCGCCGTGCCGACGCCGATCCCGATCAACCCGAGCGGGAGCTGGTTCAGGCGATCGGCGTAATAGAGATAGCTGACCGCGCCTTGTGGCAGAAAGCGCGCGGCGAGTGACGTGGAGATCAGCAGGTTGAACTGGATCGCGCCCTGTCCGATCGCGGCCGGGCCGATCAGCAACAGCAGTCGTTTTACGTCCGGCGACAGGCGGGGGCGCGTCAGGCGCAGCGAAACTCCGGCGGCACGGCACGTCAGGATCAGCCAGATAAGCTGGAGGAGACCCGCAACAGTGACAGCGATAGCCTGTGTCTCCGCTGTCTCGGTCGGGCTATCTCCACGGAAAAACAGGATTGCGACGATCATCGCGATATTGAGCAGGATGGGGGCGGCGGCATTGACCCAGAACCGACCGAGCGAATTCAGGATGCCACCCAGTAGCGATACCATGCTGATCAGCGCCAGATAGGGAAAGGTGATCTGCGTCAGGTGACTGGCGAGCGCGAACTTTTCCGGCCCGCCATCGGGAAAGCCGCCGGTCATCGCCCAGACGATCGGGCCGGTCGCCGCGATCATGACTGCCGTAAAGACCAGCAGGAAGGGGAACAGCACTGACAGAATCTGCCCCGCAAAAGCCGTTGCTGCGGCGAGACCGCTTCCCGGATCGTTCTTATCGGCCTCCGCCATGCGCCGGTTGAACATCGGCACGAACACGGCGGCGAATGCCCCTTCGGCAAACAGCGCGCGGAACAGATTGGGCAGGCGCCACGCGATCAGGAACGCGTCCGATGCGAAGCCCGCACCCACGAAACGCGCCATCAGCATGTCGCGCACCATGCCGAGCACGCGGCTGACCAGTGTCAGGCCGCCGATCGACGCGGTGGCGCGAACGAGATTCATGATGTTGCGCGTTTCCCCGTCACGGGGACCGCGTTAGGCCTGTCCGACCGGATTGGCCAACACGCCGCCCTGGTCCTGCTGCGCCATGTACAGCTGTCCGAAATCGATCGGATCGAGCAGCAACGGCGGGAAGCCGCCATCGCGCACGGCATCGGCCAGGACGCGGCGGGCGAAGGGGAACAGGATGCGCGGCGCTTCGGCAAGCAGAAACGGCTGCATCTGGTCGGCGGGAATGTTGCGGATCGCGAACAGCCCAGCGTACGACAGCTCGACTTGAAACGCGACCTTGTCGGCGGCGGTTGCCTTCACTTCGACCTTCAGAATCACTTCGAACGCATCTTCGCCGACCTGGCCGGAAGCAATGTTGAACTGGATGTCGATCTGGGGCTGACCCTGCCACTGGTAAACCGCAGGCGCATTCGGGTTTTCGAACGACAGATCCTTAACGTACTGCGAGATCAGGCCGGCCTGGGGTGCGGTGTCGGCACCGTTGCTCAGCGGTTCGTCGAGAGAGAATTCGGGTACGGCGTCGTCGGCCATCGGTCGGTCTGCTTTCGAAAGGCGGTTGAATGGCGCGCGGTTAGCCGCCCTTTGGCGTCAGGGCAAGGCGGGTGAAACGAAACTGTCGCGCTGGGTGTTTGAAGAGTCGTGGCGATGCGCCTATGTAATGATCCGGTAGCGGAGTGAGTTGTGACAGGAATGGTCGAAATAGTCGTTCTGGCGATGGTTGCTGGTTTCCTGGCACTCCGTCTTTATTCGGTCCTCGGTAAGCGTACAGGCCATGAACAGCCGCTGCCGCCGATCGAAGAGCGGGTAGCCAAAGTACCAGCCGCTGCGCTTGATGGCGCTCGTGCCACACCGGTTACAACGCGCGACAATGTTTTTGAACCGGGTGCAGCCTCCGGCATACGCGCCATCGTCGCTGCGGAACCCTCGTTCGATGTCGGTCGCTTCGTCGAAGGCGCGCAAGCCGCCTACCGCATGATTCTCGAAGCCTATTGGCGTGGAGAGGCCGGACAGCTCGAAGGCCTGACGAGCGATGAGGTCCGTCAAGCATTTGCGGCGTCGATCGCCGACCGCCACACCGCCGGACACGTGTTGGACAATCGCCTCATCACGATCGAGAAAGCAAGTATTCTCGACGCAGAAGTCGATGGGCGCGATGCGAAGGTCACGGTGCGGTTCGAGGCTGATATCGCGACAGTGACACGCGATGCCGAGGGCAATGTTATCGCGGGCTCGCTGTCGGATGCGGTACCCACGACCGACGTCTGGACGTTTGCGCGGACGTTGCGCAGTGACGATCCGAACTGGATATTGATCGACACCGACGAATCGGCATGAGGATTGCGCTGGCGCCGTTAGCGGCGCTTGCACTGTCGTCGTGCGTGGGCGGCGTAACCCCGCCTTCGCGTCCTATTCCTCCCCCGGTTGTATCGAAGCCGGTTACGCCAATCCCTATGACGTTGCCACGTCCGGCTACGCCGGTTACCGGCACGGCAGTCACTGTCGGTGTTGTTGCCGGTCTTGATATTGCGAGGTTGCCGCTCGATAACGGCGGTGCCGTGCGTGCGCTCGCGGCGTTCAAAACCAGTTGCCCTGCTCTCCAGCGTCGAATCGACAGAACCGGCCTGACGCAAGGGGCTGACTGGTCTGCGGCATGTGCGGCAGCTGTCACGACGTCTGATGCTCTTGGCTTCTTTCGTACCTATTTCGAAACGGTGCGGGTCGGACCAGGCGTGGCGTTTGCGACCGGCTATTACGAACCCGAGATCGAGGGCAGTCGCACGCGCGATGCCACGCACCAGGTTCCCGTTTATCCGCGCCCTGTGGACCTGATCGAGGTCGACCTCGGCCTCTTCTCAGACGCGTTCAAAGGCAAGTCGATCCGCGGACGCGTGGATCGCACGGCATTCGTACCCTATTTCGATCGCAGCGAAATCGATGCGGGCGTGCTTGATGGGCGCGTGATGCCGATCGCCTGGGCCGCCGATTACGTCGAGCTTTTTTTCCTTCAGGTTCAAGGGTCCGGGCGCCTACGGCTGCCCGATGGATCAGTGATGCGGATCGGCTATGCCGGGCAAAACGGGCGTGACTACACCGGGATCGGCGCGTTAATGCGCGACCGGGGGTTGCTTGGTCCCAACCAGCAATCGATGCAGGGCATAATGTCATGGCTCCGGGCAAATCCGGTCGATGGCATGGCGATCATGCATGAGAACAAGAGTTATGTGTTCTTCCGCGAACTGACAGGCGCGGGGCCAGTCGGCGCATTGGGCATTGCGGTGTCACCGCGGGCAACCGTTGCCGCCGATCCGGCATTTGTGCCGCTCGGCGCCCCGGTCTGGCTTGATCTCGACCGGGTCGAAGCCGACGGGCTTTGGATTGCGCAGGATACCGGCGGTGCGATCAAGGGCGCAAACCGCTTCGACACATTCTGGGGCGCGGGCGAAGAGGCGCGGCGCATCGCAGGAGGAATGTCGGGGCGGGGGACCGCTCTCATACTCGTTCCGCGCGGCGCGCTTGCCCGGCTGGCGGCATCGGCGAGTGTAAACGATGTCGCGCCCACTCAGCGCTGACGAGCGATTGCTGTGGCGGCGGGTTACTGCCGATGTGCGTCCGGCAATACGGCGTATCGACGATGAGAAACTGCCGACAGCGGCAGCACCAGTAGCCAAACCGCGAATCCCGCCGACACCAAGGCCGGTTATGCCGCCTCGCCATCCCGCACATACAAAGCCGGTCACTGCTACAACGCTCGATGCCAGCTGGGATCGCAAATTGCGTGGAGGACAAGTCGAGCCCGATCGCGTCGTTGACCTGCACGGTCTGACGCGTGATGCCGCGCACCGTCGCGCAGTCGATGCAGTGGCGGCGGCAGTCCGTGCCGGGGATCGGATAGTCGTGCTGATCACCGGTCGCGCGCCTGCAGCAGGCACCAGCCGTGTCGATATGCCGCTGCGCGGTATCATCCGTGCTTCCATTGCCGATTGGCTCGCAGCGTCGCCGGTTGCCAGCAGAATTGCCGCAGTGCGCGCCGCGCATCCACGCCATGGTGGAGCAGGCGCGATTTATGTTGTCATTCGCCGACCGAGGCCGCCCGGCGCATAGACATTTTTAACCGTCGTTGTGCCATCGTCTTCATGGGACTTGCGTAGGGGACGACGCATCCCGGTAGATGGACACGAGACCTGGAACCGATGCACGGAGTAACGCTAAAATCGCGCGCTGTCGCATTTGCGTTCTGTGTGGGCGCAGTCGCGTTCATTCTTGCGGTCGTTGCCGCATCGGATGGCACCTCTACCTCGCAATCCATCGCGCGCGGACTGAGCATCGCAATCGTTTGCGCCATCCTGAGCTGGGCCTCTGCGGAACGCGCGCTTTCCGGCGTCGCCGCCGCTATGGACAGCGCTATCGAAAGAATCGTGGACGCATCGAGGGGCGACCTGTCAACACCGACCCCGGATATCGTTGGTAGTGCTTTGCCGCAATTGTCCGGCGCGCTCGACGGCATGTTCGCCAAGGTCCGAAGTAATCTGGAAAGCGCAACGACCATGGCATTGTTCGATCCTGTCACGTCGCTCGCCAACCGGACGCACTTCAGGGCCGAGGCCGAGCGGGTGCTGGAGGGGTTGGGCAAAGATGAAATTGCGCTGCTTGCCTTCATCGATCTCGATCAGTTCAAGGCGGTCAACGACACCTTCGGTCACGCCAACGGCGACCTGGTGCTCGGTAAAATCGCCAATCGGCTTCGTACGACCGCCGCTGCAGAAACGCTTCGGCAGCCCGATAGGACTGTCGAGCCGATCATCGGTCGCCTTGCTGGTGACGAATTCACCGTCTTGTTCGGCCACATCGATGGTCTTGGCGATGCCGAACGATTGGGGGCAGAGTTACTCGCTTCGCTGATGCGTCCCATCAATTTAGGTGACCAGAAAATTGTCGTCGGCGCCTCGATCGGGCTGGCACTTGCAACCGAGCATGGCGAGACCCTGACCAAGTTGATGCGCGCCGCCGATGTCGCGATGTATCAGGCCAAAGCAAACGGTCGCGGCCAATTCCAATTCTATGCCGAGGCGATGGCGGAGCGCATGGCACAGCGCTCGCGCCTCGAAACCGAGCTTCGCGCCGCGATCGCGAACGACGAATTTACATTGGTATTCCAGCCACAGATCGCGCTGGCGACGGGACAGGTTCAGGCCGTCGAAGGGCTGCTCCGCTGGAATCACCCCATCGACGGGCTGCGTTTGCCGATATCGTTCCTCGCTTGCGCGGAGGAAAGCGGGCTGATGGGTGACATCAGTGACCGGATTGTGGATTCGTTCGCGCAACGCGTCGCGACATGGCCGCGGGATGCGCTCGCACCTCGATTGGGTGTGAACATCGGCAAGCATCAGATGTCGCGTCCGGAATTCTTTGCCAATCTGCGTGGTGCGCTGTACCGGCACAACGCATCGATGTCGGCGATCGAATTCGAGATCAGCGAGTCTATACTGATGGACTGCAGTTCTGCGACGATTGCACAGATCGTCGAGTTGCGTGAACAGGGTGCAAGGATCGCGATCGACGATTTCGGGTCTGGATCTTCGAGCCTGGCACTGCTGCGGTCGATGCCGTTCGACACGATCAAGCTCGATAATGTGCTGATCGCAGGCATAGATACAGATCCTGCCGCGCGCGACATTGCACATGCCGTTGTCGGTCTCATCCACAGCCTTGGGGCGCAGGCCGTGGCCGAGGGCGTCGAGAACGACCTTCAACTCGATATGCTGCGCGTCATGGGCTGCGACGCGGCGCAGGGCTATGCGATTGCGCCGCCGATGACGGAGGACGATTGCCGATTCTGGATGGCGAACACACGCGACAGGATGGTCGCGTAGATTTCGGTCAGAGCCGAAAGATCGGCGAGCGCAACTGCTTCGTCCAGTTTGTGCATCGTTGCATTGGGCAGGCCGAATTCGACGGTCGGGCACAGCTTCGACAGGAAGCGCGCATCCGACGTGCCACCGGTTGTCGACAATTCGGGGGTCAGACCCATCACCGCAAACACAGCCTCGGAGACCAGAGCGCTGAGTTCTCCGGGCGGTGTCAGAAACGCTTCGCCCGAAATCCGGGCTGTCACACTTGCGCGGGGACTTTCGGCGGTTGCAATCCGGGTGATCTGATCGACGAGTGCTGCGCCCGTGTGCCGGTCGTTGAACCGGATGCTCAGCCGCGCGCTTGCCTTTGCCGGAATCACATTCGTCGCGGGATTTCCGACATCCACCGTCGTCGTTTCGATGTTCGACGCCTGAAACCAGTCGGTGCCTGTATCCAGCACGATCGCGTCGATCGAGGCTAGGATGCGAACGAGGGCCGGAATCGGGTTGTCGGCGAGGTGCGGATAGGCGACGTGACCTTGCGTCCCCGCGACCTCGATCCAGATGTTGACAGATCCGCGCCGCCCGATCTTGATCGTGTCGCCCAGTCGATTTGTCGAAGTGGGTTCGCCGACGAGACACATGTCGGGCCGTAATC
The DNA here is from genome assembly GCA_040004295.1 of Sphingomonadales bacterium. GTDB lineage: Bacteria > Pseudomonadota > Alphaproteobacteria > Sphingomonadales > Sphingomonadaceae > Sphingomonas_O. The sequence goes on from JBDUBD010000069.1 coordinate 8,260, forward strand.
CCTGCGCCTGCATCCGGTCGATCAGCGCCACTGTCCCGTAAGTAGCCGGCCCTTCTTCATCGCCCGTGATGATGAGTGTTAGCCGCCCCGAATGATCGGTTTGGCGCGCCGCCGCCGCAGCGAACGCAGCGATGCTGCCCTTCATATCGACTGCACCACGACCATGGAGCAACTCTCCACGGATTTCGGGTGTAAACGCATCCGATGCCCAGCCTTCGCCCGGCGGGACGACATCGAGGTGCCCCGCGAAGGCGAAATGAGGTCCGGTGTTCGAGCCGCGCGTAGCGAGCAGGTTTTCGACCGGGCCGTCGGGTGCCTCACCCACCACGAAACGATCTACCGAGAATCCCTGTGCATCGAGAGCAGACGCCAGCACATCGAATACCGCGCCCCGGGCGGGTGTGACGCTTGGTGCCGCAATCAGGGCCTTGGCGAGTTCGATTGCATCGGTCATCCTGCCGCTATGCCCAAGATCGATCTCGACGCAATCCCGCAGACCAATGCGACCGGCTATCCTCCGCCCTTCGATGCCGCCGTCGAAGGGCGCTGGTATCGCCGACTGGCCCCTGCGAGTGGCCTCACCCAATTTGGTGCGAGCCATGTCGTCCTTAAACCCGGTGCCTGGTCTTCGCAGCGTCACTGGCACGACGGGGAGGACGAACTCGTTGTCATGCTGGCCGGTGAGGCGGTGCTGGTCGAGGACAATGGGGAAACCGTGTTGCGGCCCGGCGACTGCGCCGCATGGCCGAAAGGGAGCACCAACGGCCATCACCTTATTAACCGGAGCGACGCCGATTGCTGTTTTGTCGCCATCGGCGTCGGACCGCGCACCGGTGGCGGTTATTCCGACATCGACATGCTGTTCACTGCGGACAACCGGTACACGCGCAAGGATGGCACCGATTATCCGGCGGAACGTATCTGACGAAATCGAAAAAAATCCCCGTTTTCCGCCAAAGTATACACTGAACTTGTCGTGGAATTCTTCCTGTTCGAACAGTGCTTCGTCTTAATCTCAGTCCTGATTAGGTGCATAATTGCGTGTAGGACAGCGCGTATATCGCAGGGGTCGTGCTGTTGCCGCTACCCTGCGAGCGTCGCGTCGAATACCGCCGCCCGTAGCTCGGGCAGTCCCATGCCTTTCTCGCTCGATGTCGCGAGGATGTCGGGATGGGCAGCGGCACGCTTTCTGGCGGCATCTGCCGTCCTAGCTGTCACATCGGCAAGGTCGGTCGCCTTGATCTTGTCGGCCTTCGTCAGCACGACCATGTAGTTGACCGCCGCTCCGTCGAGCATGTCCATGATGTCGATATCGACCGGCTTGATGCCGTGCCGACTGTCGATCAGTACGAAGGCACGGCCAAGTACGCGTCGCCCGCGAAGGTAGTCGTTCACCAGGAAACGCCAGCGCTTGACCATGTCCTTTGGCGCCTCGGCAAAACCATAGCCGGGCATGTCGACCAGCCGGAACCGCAGTGGATCGCCGACGTCGAAGAAGTTCAATTCCTGCGTCCGTCCGGGCGTGTTCGACGTGCGTGCCAGTGCATTGCGATTGACCAGCGCGTTTAGCAACGACGATTTGCCGACGTTGGACCGACCGGCGAATGCCACTTCGGGCACATCCGGCGATGGCAGATGCTCAAGCGATGGTGCGGACTTCAGGAACGCGACCGGACCCGCAAAGACCTTGCGCGCCGTCTCGATCCTGTCGCCCGTAACCTGGTCGTCGGTCACTTCGCCGTCGAGGCGGCAATCGCCGTCTTCATCTCGGGATATTTCGAATACAGCCATTTCTGCTGAAGGATCGTCAGGATGTTCGACGTCGCCCAGTAGAGCTGCAGGCCCGCAGCAAACGGTGCCATTACGAACATCAGTACCCATGGCATGATCGAGAACATCTGTGCCTGCACGGGATCGGGCGGTGGCGGGTTCAGCTTGAACTGGATGAACATCGTCACGCCCAGGATGATGGGCAGCACGCCGATCGCGATGATGTGCGGCGGCGTGAACGGCAACAGGCCGAACAGGTTTACCGGCGTCAGCGGATCGGGTGCGGACAAGTCCTGGATCCAGCCCACGAACGGCTGGTGTCGCATTTCGATGGTCAGCATCAGCACCTTGTAGAGCGCGAAGAAGATCGGGATCTGGATGAACATCGGCAGGCAGCCCGCAAGCGGATTAATCTTCTCCGTCTTGTAGAGCGCCATGATCTCCTGCTGCTGCTTGACCTTGTCGTCCTTGTGACGCTCCTGGATCGCCTTCATCTTCGGCTGGACGATCCGCATCTGCGCCATCGAACCGAACTGTTTCTGTGCAATTGGGAAGATCAGCGCCCGCACCGTCAGCGTCAGCGCCATGATGGCGAGGCCGAAATTGCCGATCACGCCGAACAGCCAGTGCAGGTAATGGAACATCGGCTTTTCGACGATCTCGAACCAGCCCCAGTCGATCGCCTTACCGAACAACGGAATGCCGAGCGTCGATTCATATTTGTCGAGCGCGTTGATCTGTTTTGCGCCGGCAAAAAAGTAGGTTGTCGTGACCGCCGCGCGGCCTGGCGCGACCGACACCGGATTGCGAAGCATGTCGGCCTGGAAGCTGCCGTCGCCGGCGCGGAATGTGCCATCGATGCGCGCCGCGCCTTGTGGGGCCAGTGCCGTCAGCCAGTATTTGTCACCGAAGCCGAGCCATCCGCCCGTGCTGCTTGCCGAATTGACGCCGGGCACCGCCTTGGTTCCGAAAATCCGGTCCCAGAACGCGACAGAGGTCGCGGTGAGGTAATGATAGTTGATGTCATAATTCACTGCACCATTCAGCGCCGCGATCGGCCCGATGTGTGCGACCCAGTTGTCGGGATCGGCAGGACGCTCGGCGCGATTGACCAGCGCATAGGGTCGAACGACGACGGGTGCCGCACCAGTGTTCGCGACGCGCTGCTCGACGGTGAACATATATTCGTCATCGACCGCGATTTTCAGGACGAACGTCTGGCCCTGGCCGTTGTCCCACCGCAGCAGTACGGGTTTTCCGGGGGCAAGTTCAGTGCTGCCCGTGCGCCAGACGCTGTCGGCATTGGGAACGGCGACGCCTGTGCCCATCCAGTCGAAGCTCGCAAAGTACGATTGCGGCGCACCCTGCGGCGACATCAACCGGACGTTCGGCGAATTCTTCGCGATGGTCTCGCGATAGGTGTTGAGGATCAGGTCGTCGATCCGCGCGCCCTTCAGGTTTAGCGAACCCGACAGCTTGGGTGTCTTGATCGCGATGCGCGGCGTTTCCGCCAGAACCTGGTCGCGCGATTGCTTGACGACCCTTTGTGCCGGGGCGGGGAGGGCGCCGGGTGCGGGCAGCGGCGTCGTCTTGCCGCCCTCGACCTTCGTTACCGGCGGATTGGCGGGCGGAAACCAGCGGCTTGCAAGCGCGCTCCAGCCGAACAGGATCAGGCCCGAAATAACGATGGCCAGGATGAAATTACGCTGTTCGGATTGCACGGGCGTTATGCTTTCGCTGAGAAACTTCAGGGTACGGGATCAAAGCCGCTGCCGCCCCATGGGTGACAACGGGCCAGGCGACGGACTGCGAGCCAGCCACCGTGCAGCGCCCCATAGCGTTGGAGCGCCTCGATCGCATAGGCCGAACATGACGGCGCATAGCGGCAACTCGGCGGAAGCACACGTGAAGGGCCGACCTGCCAACCGCGCGCGACGATGATGAGCAAGCGCGCGATCATTTTGCGACCTTGCCCAATGCCTTGACCAGATCGTGACGGAGCGTTGCGAAATCACGATCGAGGCCACCTGCGCGACCGATCAACACATGATCGGCGCCCGGAATACCGCTGGTGGGCAAAATTTCACGCGCCAACGCACGAAAACGCCGTTTCAGGCGATTGCGAATCACCGCGCCGCCGATCTTCTTAGTGACTGTGTAGCCGATTCGCATTGCGGAATCTTCATCGGCGCGGGGGCGCACAAGCAACACGAAACCGGGCATCGGCGCGCGTCGCCCGGCGTTGGCCGCGAGGAAATCGGCCCGCCGTATTAGCGTGGAAATTTTCGTGGTCGTGATTTCCGATTCGGTGGACCCATGGTCCACCTCGAAATCGGTTATGCCGACAGCTTGGCACGGCCGCGGTTGCGACGCGCCCGGATTACCGCGCGACCGCCCGGAGTTGCCATGCGCAAGCGGAAACCGTGACGACGTGCTCGGACGAGGTTGCTCGGCTGGAAAGTGCGCTTCATCGCTCATGCCTTCGAATTCGATAACAGAAAAAAGGCCGCCCGGCGTCCGGACGACCATTGCTGGAAATGCGCCTATGTCTGGACCGTGCAAAAGTCAATCACCCTCGCGCGTGGCTATGCTGGCGCGCCGCTTGGCACTGGCCCGGCGAAGCCCCTTGTCGGTCAGGGCGCCGTGCCTGGGCCAGCGACGTTTGAACCGGACATACAGGCGCTTCGACCACTGGGCATAGCGCAGCAGCAGCGTCAGCCCCCCGACAAACAGCGGAATAAAGCCCGGTCCCGGAAGCGGACCGACGATAATCCCGAGCGTAATCAGGAGGATGCCAAGGCCCACCATGATATTGCGCCCGATCCGGCTGTGTTCGAAGGCGCGCCAGCGCGAACGTATCGTCATGGGACTCGATGTGGGCAGCGGTTGTTGCGTTCGCAAGGCGCGAAACGCTAGGCAGGAATTGATCAGGGGGGAATTGATGGTCGCGACAGTGCCGACAGTGGCGTATCTTGGGCTGGAGGCGCGCGCCGTCGAAGTGCAATGCTCGCTGATACCGGGCGTACCGAATTTCACAGTCGTTGGCCTTGGCGACAAAGCGGTCAATGAGAGCCGCGAACGCGTACGCGGCGCGATCGCCTCGCTCGGCCTGTCGATGCCGCCCAAACGTATTACTGTGAACCTGTCGCCTGCGGATCTGCCCAAGGAAGGGTCGCATTACGACCTGCCGATTGCGCTGGCCGTGCTGGGCGCAATGGGGATCGTCGATGCCGAAACGCTTGCCGGTTATGTCGTGGTGGGCGAACTCGGACTGAACGGTCGCGTCGCGCCGTCGCCGGGTGTACTCCTCGCAGCGCTTCACGCGTCGTGCGAGGGCAGGGGCCTCGTTTGTCCTGAAGCACAGGGGCCGGAAGCGGCGTGGGCCGGAGAGGTCGAGGTCGTGGCTGCGCCGGATCTGCTCAGCTTGCTCAACCATTTTAAGGGATCGGCACTCTTGCCTGCGCCGGGCGCGGGTATCGTCGAGGACCGCAATCACGGTCCCGACCTCGCGCAGGTGAAGGGGCAAGAGACCGCCAAGCGCGCCGTCGAGATCGCGGCGGCCGGCGGCCACAATCTGCTTTTCGTCGGCCCACCGGGCTCGGGAAAATCGTTGATGGCGGCGTGCATTCCCGGCATCCTTCCCGATCTGACCGCGCCCGAAGCGCTCGAGGTTTCGATGGTTGCGTCGGTCGCGGGCGAATTGTCGGGCGGAAAGCTGATCCGGACGCGTCCGTTCCGCTCTCCGCACCATTCGGCCTCGATGGCTGCGCTCACCGGTGGCGGGTTGCGCGTCAAACCGGGGGAGGTCAGCCTTGCCCATCTCGGCGTCCTGTTCCTCGACGAATTGCCCGAGTTCCAGCGCGCCGTGCTCGATTCGCTGCGCCAACCGCTCGAAACCGGCGAAGTCAGCGTCGCGCGCGCCAATGCACATGTGACTTTTCCTGCCCGCGTTCAGCTGGTCGCAGCGATGAACCCGTGCCGCTGTGGCCATCTCGGCGATCCTGCGCTGGCGTGCAGTCGTGCCCCGCGATGTGCCGCCGATTATCAGGCGAAGGTGTCAGGCCCGCTGCTCGACCGGATCGACCTCCACGTCGATGTGCCTGCCGTCAGCGCCGCCGACCTCGTGCTGCGCCCGCCGACCGAGGGATCGGCCGAAATTCGCGTCCGCGTGGTCAAGGCGCGCTCGGTCCAGACGGCACGCTATGGCGTGGGAGGGCCGCGCACAAACGCCGAGGCCGACGGCGACGTGCTCGATGCGCATGCCACGCCCGACGAGGCCGGACGTAAGCTTCTGGCGCAGGCCGCCGAAGCCATGCGACTGTCAGCGCGCGGATACACCCGCATCCTGCGCGTCGCGCGAACGATTGCCGATCTCGCCGGAAGCGATACGGTGGGGCGTATCCATATTGCGGAAGCGCTGAGTTACCGGCGGCAGGCACCGCGAAATTGAGTTTAACAGGAGGGGAAAAGCCATGGAATGGATGATTTTACCGTTCAAAAGATATTTCCAGTTCAGCGGGCGGTCACGTCGCAAAGAGTTCTGGATGTATATGCTGTTCGTGATCGCCGTCTCGATCGTGCTTAGCATCGTTGACGCCATGCTGGGATTAGGCGGCTCTACCTACTCGTCGAATACGCTTCCATCGGGTGCGACCGGTTACGGCGCGTCAGCAGGTGTAAACGGCGGCCTGCTCGCAGGGTTATTTTCGCTCGCGACGATCATCCCCAGTATTACAGTTCAGGTGCGGCGGCTTCACGACACCAACCGGACCGGTTGGTGGATTTTAATCCCCATCGTTCCCGCGACGGCCGGTGCAGTGCTACTGCTGGGCGGTACGTTTAGCGGCATCGGATCGGGCGGGATGACGGCGGCGTCTGGTGGCGCAGTAGCCGCCGGCGGTGTGTTAATACTTGTCGGCTTTATGTGCGCAATTGCGCTTCTCGTATTTATGTGCCTCGACGGCACGCGTGGCCCCAACCGTTTCGGCCCCGATCCAAAGAATCCCGAGGCCAATCTGGGCGAAGTGTTCAGCTGATCCTTGATGGCGGCGCGCGGCGGAGCTAAGCGCGCGTCGTCATGCTGTGCGGGCGTGGTGGAATTGGTAGACGCGCGGGATTCAAAATCCCGTTCCGCAAGGA
>JBDUBD010000139.1:0-4325 GCA_040004295.1 Sphingomonadales bacterium
TTTTACGCGACGATGTTCCACCCGGAGGTCGTCCACACACCCGACGGCGCAAAGCCCGCTATCGGACCGCCAAGGCAGAACCGCGCGCAGGGTGCGGCGAGCGACGACGCGACTTGCGATAGATCCGCGCCCGCGACGAGCAATTCGGCGCCACTATCGGTCAGGATATAGTCGACTTCGGGCGCGGTGAGTTTCGACGAGACCGCGATGTAGCGCAGCCCCGCACGCTGCGCGCCCCACACCAGCGGATAATAATCGGGCGTATTGGTCAGGAAAAATGCCACCCGAGCCTCCGGCTGCAATCCCAGCGACCGGAACAGTTGTGCCACACGGTTCGACGCGGCCTCCAGCTCGGCATAGGTCATCGTCGCGCCGGTTTCGGCAACGATAACGGCCGGTTTATCGGGCGTTGTCGCCGCGTGCTGGAATGGGTGCATGGCTCTCTCCTGCGGCACAATCTAGCGAAGGCACGGCTTTACGCAAACGTAAAGCCGTGCTTAGACGTTCTTGAAATGACGCCCGAGTTCGATCCTGTCCGCTTCATCCGCTCGATGGCCCGAAGCGGACACAATGGCTTGGTCGGCATGGACTATAACGCACACGGCCCCGACTGGTGCGAGTTGCGATTGCCGTGGCGGGAAGATCTCGTTGGCGACGTTTCGACGGGCATCCTCGCGTCGGGTCCGATCATCACGATGATGGACATGGCAACCAGCCTGTCGATCTGGCTCGCTGGCGGCGTATTTCGACCGCAAGCGACGCTCGACCTGCGCATCGATTATCTGCGGCCAGCCGAACCGGGGAAAACCGTGATCGGACACGGCGAATGCTATAAGATAACGAAATCGGTCGGCTTTGTTCGCGGTGAAGCACATGACGGTGACCCCGCGCGACCGATCGCGCATGTCGCCGGGACATTTATGTTTATCGATGGCTAGGCTCTCCTCCCCCTATGCCCAAACATTAGGGCTGACCCTCGACCGCAGTGACGGTCGTACCATCGTTACGATGGCACCCGACGAAGGCGTTCGCGGACGGCCAGGCTTTTTGCACGGAGGGGCCATTTCCGGTCTGCTCGATCACACGGCATGGGTCGTCCTGCTTGACGCGCTGGAGGCCGAGGCACGCATCAAACCAATCGGCATTACGATCGACTTCATGCGCGGCGGAAAGATGGAACCGGCCTATGCAAGCGCGCATGTCGAGCGGCTGGGACGACGCGTGGCCAATGTCATCGCGACCGCATGGCAGGACGACGAAGCCAAGCCGATTGCCCGCGCCGATCTAAAGTTCCTGATCGAGCGCTAATTTCGACGGACGAACTTGAAGGTAAAGCTGCGACGTGTTTCGAAACCCAGCGTTTCGTAAAGCTTCAACGCGCCGGTGTTGGCTGCATAGGAATGCAGGATCGGCGTTTCACCGCGCGCCTCGATCTGCGCCGCGACGAATTTCAGCAGGCGGACGGCATGGCCGCGCCCGCGGTGGTCGGGATGGGTGCAGACGCCGCTGACTTCGCTGTAGCCCGTTAATTGCAACCGCTCGCCGGCCATGGCGACGAGTCTGCCGTTTTCACGAATGCCCCAGAACTGGCTGAGCCGATGCGTTCCCGCAGCAAACGGCCCCGGCTCCGTCAGCAGCGCCAGCACGAGCATTTCCGGTGCGTCATCGTCGCCAAGCGCAAGCAATCCCTCTGCAGACTGCTCGCCGAAACGCGCTGTCGCAACCATCTGAACGCCCTCTCTCCCGCGTTCGAGGAAAGCACCAGACGGCAACGGGTCATCGGCATTTGCGAACAAGGCCAGGACGCCCTCATGCGGCAACAACCGCGCAAGATCGTTCAGGCTCTCGTCGCTTTCGTCCCGTACCCCGGCAAGTGGCCCGATGTCGCCGGCAAAGCGCCGCGCCGCGCCATCGCCGACAGCAAAGCGCGCCTGGCGGGTCGCCAGTGCATGCCAGACAGGCCGATCGAGAATATGCTGCGTCACCTCTCGGTCAGGCGTCGATCGACGTGCCTGCGGCAGCATGGACGAGGCCGCCATCGACCGTGATCGTATCACCGACGACATAGTCCCCTGCGCGTGAGGCGAGGTAGATCGCCGCCGCTGCCAGATCTTCGGGAACACCCAGTCGCTGCGACGGAATACTCTTTGCGACGGCATCACCATGGTCGCGCGCCGCCTTATTCATCTCGGATGGATACGCCCCCGGCGCAATCGAGGTGACGTTGATATTGTCCTTCACCAGCCGCGCGGCGAGGACTTTCGTCATGTAGATCAGCGCCGCCTTCGACGTCTGATAACTATAGGTTTCCCATGGGTTCAGCCGCTGGCCGTCAATCGAGGTAATGTTGATCACCTTGGCTGGCTGGCCCGGCGATCCAGCCGCCTTCAGCGGTGCAAACAAGGCCTGCGTCAGGAAGAACGGTGACTTGACGTTCAGGTCCATGACCTTGTCCCAGCCGCTTTCGGGAAAATTGTCGAACGGTCCGCCCCAGGCTGCTCCTGCGTTGTTCACGAGGATGTCGAGCTTGCTCTCATGTTCGGCCAGCTGTGCCGCGAGTGCCTTGCATCCGGGAACTGTCGATACATCCTGCGGCAGGGCGATGCAGTTCGGCCCGAGCTCAGCCGCAGTCGCGAAACACGCGTCGGCCTTGCGCGACGAGATGTAGACCTTCGCACCCTGTGCGATGAAGCCTTCGGCAATCCACTTGCCGATGTTGCGTGATCCGCCGGTGATCAGCGCGACCCGCCCGTCGAGGCGGAAAAGTTTTGAAGTGTCCATTTCAGTACTCCCTCTCCCCTTCAGGGGAGAGGGCCGGGGAGAGGGGCAGTGGGTTCCCGGCCCTGGTTGATGTCGATCGGGAAAAGACTGCCCCTCTCCCAACCCTCTCCCCTGAAGGGGAGAGGACATTTTCATTCACCCGCCGCGCTTCAACGTCTCACGCGCGATGATCAATTGCTGGATCTGGCTCGTGCCTTCGTAAATCCGGAACAGGCGGACATCGCGATAGAACCGCTCGATCCCGTAATCGGCGATATAGCCCGCACCACCGAAAATCTGGACAGCCTTGTCCGCAACGCGTCCCACCATTTCCGACGCGAAATACTTCGCCGCCGCGGCCTCCATGACGACGTTTTCGCCCGCATCCTTGGCCGCTGCCGTCTGCAACACGAGCGCCTTGGCGGCGAGGCACTCGGTCTTCATGTCGGCGATCATGCCCTGGATCAGCTGGTGTTGTGCAATCGGCTTGCCGCCCTGTACGCGCTCATTGGCATAGGCGACCGAGTCCGCGATCAACCGCTCCGCCGCACCGACGCACACTGCGGAGATATGCAGGCGACCGCGATCGAGCACGCGCATCGCCACCTTGAACCCCTCACCCTCCGCACCGAGCATGTTTTCTGCAGGAACCGGCGTATCGTCGAACGTGACGTCACAGACGTGCGCGCCATGCTGCCCCATCTTCTTTTCGGGAACGCCAATGGTGATTCCCGGTGAATCTGCGGTCACGAGGAACGCCGACACACCGTGCGCGCCCTCCCCGCCGGTCCGCGCCATGACGGTGAACAACGAAGCCTTGTCGGCATTGGTGATGTAGCGTTTGGCGCCCGTCAGCTTCCACTGGTTGCCGTTCCTTACGGCGCGGGTTTTCACGTTGGCGCTGTCGGAACCGATATCGGGTTCGGTCAGCGCAAAGCTGGTGATGATTTCACCACTCGCAATCTTCGGCAGCCACTGCGCCTTTTGTTCGGGCGTCCCGGCCATGACGAGGCCCTGAGAACCGATGCCCACGTTAGTGCCGAACGACGAACGCATGGCCGGGCTGGTCTTGCCCAGTTCGATCGCGACCTTGATTTCCTCGAGCATCGAGAGACCCAGCCCGCCGTATTCCGGGTCAATCGACAGGCCGAACAGGCCCATCTCCTTCATTTCGGCAACAAGTTCCGCCGGGATGGCGTCGCTCTCGGCCACTATTGCCTCGTTGGGCCGCAACCGCTCGCCGACGAAGCGGCGGACCATGTCGATCAGCGCATCGAACGTTTCTTGGTCGAGAGACATCTTCTTCTCCTTAGCCCCTCCTCCTTCAGGGGAGGGGTTGGGGTGGGGGCTATCAACGTACGCGGTACTTCGGTTCCTGCGGACAGACCCCACCCCAACTCCTCCCCTGAAGGAGGAGGGGCTTCAATAATTCAATATCCGCTCATCCTCGCGACGCGCTCCGCATGGAAGCGTGCATCGCCAAAGAATTCCTCAAGTGCACGGTCGCGCTTCATGTAGAGGCCGATGTCATATTCGTCGGTCATGCCGATGCCGCCATGCATCTG
>JBDUBD010000070.1:0-14614 GCA_040004295.1 Sphingomonadales bacterium
GACGACCGACGACAAGGGGCTGGCCAGTTGCGCGCTCGATCCTGACGTCTCGGGCGAAGTCGTGGCGGTCGCGACAACGACCGATGCCGACGGCAATGTTGCGCGCGCGGTGCGTACCGTGTGGCTGGCGGGCGACGACGACTGGTGGTTCGGCGGCGACAATGGCGACCGCATGGACCTGATCGCCGAGCAAAAGGCATACAAGGCCGGCGAAACCGCCAAGTTCCAGGTCCGCATGCCGTTCCGCAACGCCACGGCGCTGGTCACGGTCGAACGTGAGGGCGTGCTGTCGAGCTTCGTCACCGAATTGTCGGGGAAGAATCCGGTCGTGTCGGTGCCGATGCCCGCGGCCTATGCGCCGGACGTTTATGTCTCTGTCATGGCCGTGCGCGGACGCATCGGCGGTTGGTCGTTGTGGTGGGCGGACATCGCACGCCGGTGGAATCTGCCGTTCTTCAGCCGTGAAGGGGCTTCACCCACTGCCCTTGTCGATCTGGCGAAGCCCAGCTTCCGCCTCGGCATCGCCAAGGTGAAGGTCGGCTGGGAAGGCCATACGCTCGGCGTCAAGGTCACCGCCGACAAGCCGAAATATGGCGTGCGCGATACCGCGCAGGTCGATGTCGCGGTGACGGAACCCGACGGCAAGCCGGCCAGGTCCGCCGAGATCGCCTTTGCTGCGGTCGATGAGGCGCTGCTGCAGCTTCAGCCCAACGACAGCTGGCAGATTCTGGACGCGATGATGGGCGACCGCACACTCGACGTCCTCACCGCCACCAACCAGACCCAAGTGGTCGGCAAGCGCCACTATGGCAAGAAGGCAGTCGAAGCGGGCGGTGGCGGCGGCGATGCCAGCGCCGTCACGCGTGACGATTTCAAACCGGTGCTGATGTGGAAGGGCCGTGTCACGCTCGACGCCAACGGCCATGTGCGTATCCCCGTCCAGCTGTCCGACGCGCTGTCGTCGTTCAAGATGGTCGCGGTCGCAACATCCGGGACCAGCCTGTTCGGCACAGGCTCGGCGAGCGTCCGTACGAGCCAGGATTTACAGCTGTTCTCCGCGCTGCCACCGCTCGTCCGCACCGGCGACTTCTTCGGTGCCAGCTTCACGCTGCGCAATTCGAGCGACAAGCCGATGCGCGTGACGGCGACGGTCAAGGTCAATCCCGGCATCGCCAGCGGCAAGCCGCTGACCGTCGATCTGGCACCGGGCAGTGCGCAGGCGGTGACGTGGAACCTGACTGCACCCGAGGGACTGTCGAAACTCGACTGGACCGTCGAGGCGAAATCCGCTGATGGCAAGGCGGTTGACCGGATCGCGGCGTCGCAGGAGATCGTGCCCGCGGTTCCGTTCGAAGTCTGGGCGGCGACGCTGGCGCGGGTCGGAACCGGCCCCGGCATGCCGATCGCTCCTCCTGCGGGAGCTCTTGCGGGCAGTTATGTCGATGTGAAACTCTCCGACAGTCTGGCACCGCCGCTGGCGGGCGTACGGGCGTATATGGCCGCGTATCCGTACAATTGCTTCGAACAGCAGCTGAGCCGTGCGGTCGTGCTGGGCGACGCAGCGGCGTGGAATACGCTCGCGGGCGCGATTCCGACGTACCAGGACGGTGACGGGCTGATACGCTACTTCCCGGGGGAGTGGCCTGGATCGGAAGCGCTGACCGCCTACGCTCTTTCGATGACTGCCGAAGCGGGCTTTGCCATGCCCGAGGCGGCAAAAGGAAAGGCGATCGAGGCGCTGAAGGCAGTGATCGAGGGTAGGCTGAAGCAGGACAAATACGGCCCTGTCGATAACCGCCTGCTCAAGGTCGCCGCGCTCGCCGCGCTCGCGCGTAATGGTGCCTCTACGCCCGCCCTGCTCGGCGCGATTAATATAGCGCCCGCCGACATGCCGACAGGCGCGCTCGCCGACTGGATGGTCGCGATCGACCGGACGCCGGGCCTTGGCAACGCGGCGGCCCTGCGCGCGACGGCAGAGTCAGCACTGCGCAAGCGGCTGGTCTATGAAGGGACGCGGATCGACCTGACAGACGCCAGCAATGCGCCCTGGTGGATGATGGTCAGCGATGACGAGATGGTGCTGAAGGCGCTGGGCGCGATCCTCGGCCGTCCCGGCTGGGACAATGAAGGGCCGAAGATGATGGTCGGTGTAGCGCTGCGCCAGCAACGCGGTCGCTGGGACACCACGCCCGCCAACGCTTGGGGCACGGTCGCTGCGCGTCGGTTCGCGGCGCTCTATCCGGCGAGCGCAATCACCGGCACGACGACGATTGCACTTGGAGGGGTCAGCAGGACGCAGGCATGGCCGATGGCGGCAACTGCATCGCCGCTGCGCCTGCCCGTTGTCGCGGGCCCGCTGATGCTCAGCCAGTCGGGTGGCGCCGGGCCATGGGCGACGGTTTCGGTCAGTGCTGCAGTGCCGCTCGTGCAACCGCTCTATGCCGGATACCGGATGGAGAAGACGACCGAGATGGTCAGCCAGAAGGTCAAGGGGCGGCTGATGCGTGGCGACGTGATGAAGGTCACGATCACCGTGGACGCGACCGCAGACCGCAACTGGGTAGTGGTCAGTGACCCCGTGCCCCCCGGTGCCACGATCGTCGGCGGGCTTGGTGGCCAGTCGTCTATCCTGGGCAATCTGACGACAGGTGAAGGGATACAGCCGAGCTACATCGAGCGTGGACGCGACGCATGGCGCGGGTACTTCCAATGGGTGCCGCGTGGGCGTTTCACAGTGAGTTACGTCGTGCGGCTGAACGGCGTCGGGCGGTTCGGCCTGCCGCCGACGCGGGTCGAGGCAATGTATTCGCCCGAGATACGTGCCGCGCTTCCGAACAGGGGGATAGAGGTCGGGTTGTGAGTGACGCCGGTCATTCCCGCGAAAGCGGGAATCCAGCTTCTTTGGCCCAGCGCCCGAGAAGCTGGATTCCCGCTTTCGCGGGAATGACGGGTTTGGGCTGTCTGGTCCTCTTCCTCGTCACCCTTCCGCCACCCCTTCCCACCGCCGCGAATGTCATCGCAGGATGGAAACCATCCGAAGCATGGCTTTACGATCGCAACGGTACTCTGCTCGACAGCGAGCGGGTCGCGTTCAAGGCGCGGCGGCTGGAGTGGGTGCCGCTGAAGGCAATGTCGCCAGCGCTCGTCGCAACCGTGGTCTCAAGCGAGGACCGGCGGTTTCGCGACCATGGCGGCGTCGATCTGCTTGCTATGGGCAGCGCGATACGTGCGCGGTTGTCGGGGGAACGGTCGCGCGGCGCATCGACCATCTCAATGCAGGTCGCCGGCTTTCTGTCGCCCGATCTGGCCAAGCCCGGCACGCGCGGATGGCGCGACAAGCTGCGCCAGATGCGCGCGGCCTGGGCGTTGGAAGGACAGTGGTCGAAGGACCAGATCCTCGAAGCCTATCTCAATCTGGCCGGGTTCCGTGGAGAGGCGCAAGGGATCGGCGCTGCGGCGCAGGCCTTGTTTGGTAAACCGCCTTCGGAATTGACGAAGGCGGATGCGTTGATCGTTGCGGCGCTGCTGCCCGATCCGCGTGCATCGGTGGATCGGGTTGCGGATCGCGCGTGTCGTTTGCTCGCAGCACAATGTGCGGAACGCGTTGCAGCCGCCCTCTCCACCGACCGCGCCCGCGCGCTCGATCCCGGCCTTGCGCCCCATCTTGCCGCGCGGCTGCTCGACAAGCCTGGCTTGCGGATCAAGACCACGCTCGACGCCGATATTCAGCGTGTGGCGACGATCGCACTCAGCCGCCAGTTGCAGGGACTGGGGCCGGGTCGTGCGCGCGACGGCGCTGTGGTGGTCGTCGACAACGCCACGGGCGATGTGCTTGCCTATGTCGGCGGCGTCGGGCTGGGATCGACGGCCGCACAAGTCGATGGCGCCAATGCCTATCGCCAGGCCGGATCGACGCTGAAGCCATTCCTCTACGGTCAGGTGATCGAGCGAGGCTGGCTGACCCCGGCGTCGATCCTCGATGATTCACCGGTTCAACTCGACACAGCATCGGGGCTGTACGTGCCGCAGAACTACGACCGGAGCTTCAAGGGGCCTGTCAGCGTGCGAACGGCGCTGGCCGGGTCACTGAACGTGCCAGCCGTGCGAACATTGCTGATCGACGGAGTCGAGGCGTTCCGCAACCGGCTGTGGGACACCGGCTACAGGGGGCTGGTCGAGGATGGGCAGTATTACGGCTTTTCGCTGGCACTGGGTTCCGCCGAAGTGACTTTGCTCGAACAGGCCAACGCCTATCGCAGCATCGCCAATGGCGGGCGGTTTGCGCCGCTCCGGTTACGGGCGGATGATCCTTCGGGTGGCGCGCGGCAGGTGCTTTCACCCCAGGCGGCGTGGATCGTGTCGGACATTTTGTCCGACGCCTCGGCAAGATCCTCGACCTTCGGCGTTGATTCCGCACTGCGTCTACCGTTCTGGGCGGCGGTGAAGACCGGCACGTCAAAGGCGATGCGTGACAACTGGTGTGTCGGCTTTACGCAGCAGTTCACCGTCGCCGTCTGGGTCGGCAATCTGGAGGGCGACTCGATGAAGGCCGTGTCAGGCACCAGCGGCGCGGCACCCGTTTGGCGCGACGTGATGATGGCGCTCAATCGCGGCCGTGCAAATGCGCCGCCGGTCAAGCCGTCCGGACTCGAGGCGCGTCGTGTGTCCTTCGCGAATGCAATCGAGCCACCGCGCACCGACTGGTTCCTGACCGGGACTGCGCAGACATGGCTCGCGGCGGCACCCGCAACGTCGCGTCGGCCCCGCATTACGAATCCGGTGTCAGGCAGCGTGTTTGCGCTCGACCCAGATATCCCGATCGATCGTCAGCGGATGGGCGTCGCCGTGACGGGTGCGGTTGCAGGCCACCGGCTTGTGTTGGACAGACGCGACCTTGGCGACGCCGATGCACGGCCACAGGTGCTGGCCGGGCCGGGCATGCACCGGCTTGCATTGCTCGATCCGGGTGGACGCGTGATCGACCAGGTGCGATTCACCGTGCGATGACAATGCCTCCCCATCGCCCACGATCTGCCATACGTGATTTCCTCCAGTCCGAAGCAGCCGGAGGCATCCTGCTGATCGCAGCGGCGGCGCTGGCCATGATCGTCGCCAACTCGCCGCTCGCCTGGGTGTATTTCCACGCGCTGCATCTCGAAACCGGGCCGGTTCTGACTCCGAAGCTTGGCGCGATGACGCTGCATCTATGGATCAACGACGCGCTGATGGCGGTGTTCTTTTTCCTCGTCGGGCTGGAGATCAAACGCGAGTTCCTCGACGGCCATTTGTCGAGCTGGGCCGACCGCCGCCTGCCATTCATTGCCGCAGCGGCAGGAATGGCTTTGCCTGCGATCGTCTACCTCAGCGTTACCGGTGGGACACCCGGCCTGACGCGCGGATGGGCAATTCCGGCGGCAACCGATATCGCGTTTGCACTCGGTCTGCTTGCGTTGCTCGGCAGGCGCGCGCCGACGTCGCTCAAACTGTTCCTTACGACGGTGGCCATCGTCGACGATGTCGGTGCAGTGGCAATCATCGCGCTGTTCTATACGGCGGCGCTGGACTGGACCGCGCTCGGCCTGTCGATGCTCGTGCTGGCGGGCATGTTCGGCATGAACCGCGCGGGCGTGAAGCATCCGCTCTGGTATTTCGCCGCCTTTGTGCTGCTCTGGTATTTCATGTTGCTGTCGGGCGTCCATGCGACCGTGGCGGGGGTGCTTGCCGCGCTGGCGGTGCCGATCACCAAAACGCCCGGCGCGCCCGATGATGAGCATTCGACGCTGCACCGGATGGAACACGGCCTTCACCCCTGGGTCGCCTTTGCTATCGTGCCGCTGTTCGGGTTCGCCAACGCCGGCGTTGCATTGGGTGGTGCGGTTTCGCCGTTCGCTTCACTGCCGCTGGCGATTGCGCTGGGATTGTTCGTCGGCAAGCAAGCGGGCGTGTTCGGCAGTGTCTGGCTCACCGTCCGACTCAAGCTCGCGACCCGTCCGTCGAAGGCAAGCTGGCCTCAGGTCTATGGCGTCTCATTGCTGTGCGGTATCGGTTTCACGATGAGCCTGTTCATCGGCGGCCTGGCTTTTCCCGAACAGCCTCAAGCAGATGCGGTGAAGATCGGCGTATTGATGGGTTCGCTACTGTCGGCTGTTGCCGGAACGGCGGTGCTGGCCCTTTCCGGGCGACGCTAACGCGGCAAATTTGCGTTCTGACCCCGTTCTGCTATTATAACCGGGCTGAACGTCGCTTTGCGGCGGATGATCGACCTGCCGCGTGCTCCCTTTGGCATGCGCGGTGTGCCTCTTGTCCCTCTCTTCGCTTCACGACGCCGGGATGGCCGCACGTTGTGGCTATGCCCGTCAAACGGATCCCGATCGGCCCGCGCAGCGGGGCGTGAATCGGGTCCGCAAAGAAACTTCGGACAAGGAATGCCGACATGATCACCGGAACAGTAAAATTCTTCAATGCCGACAAGGGTTATGGCTTCATCGCGCCTGAGGGCGGCGGTGGCGATGCTTTCGTCCACATTTCGGCCGTAGAACGCGCCGGCATGCGCACGCTCGATAAGGACCAGCGCGTCACCTACGAACTCGAAACCGACAAGCGCGGCAAGACTTCGGCAGTGAACCTGCAGTCGGCCTAAGCCTACTGAAGTAGCGGCGCGGGGGGAGCGATCCTCCTGCGCCGCTTCTATTTCCTCCAGATTTTGGAAAGGGGTGCGCGATGTCCCCACTTGAATTCTATCGCACCCAGGCGACCAAGGCTGCCGCAGATGCCGCCGCCGCCACGCTGGACAATGTCCGCGAACGCAGCCTTCGTGCTGCCGCAGCTTGGGAAAGCATGGCTGCCCGCCTCGAACGCGTCGAAGAAATGCGCGTCGGACGCCCCGGTCACGGCTGACTTTTGCTGCCCAAGGGCAGCGTAATCGACAGGCCGTGCGCGGCGTCCGCCGAAGCACCCGACCATTTACCTGTCGTTCACATTTTCGGAGCGATTCTGACCCCCTTCAAAAGGGGCAGATCATGCGGACGCGCAAGACGAATCTGATTGCTGCGATCGCGCTTGCCGCGCTGGTCGCGGGATGCGGCGGTGGCGACAGTTCGGGCGGCCAGACGCCGACCGGCACCACTCCCACTCCATCGCCTGTACCAACCCCGGCCCCGACGCCCGCGCCAACGCCTTCGCCGACACCGGCACCCGCGCCGACGACCATCCCGACCGACTGGGTCGCTGGCCGCGCGGCGACCTACACGCAATTGCCCGATATTGCGGGGTGCTCCGCCGGGGTCATGTCCAACACGGCGTTGCAGGACGCTCTGCTGTCGCTGAACACCATCCGCGGGCTTCACGGTCTGCCTGCGGTCACACTGTCTACCGTCGATCAGCAGGCCGCGATGGAAGCATCGCTGATGATGTCCGCGAATTCGCAGCTCAGCCACACCCCGCCGACGACCTGGTTGTGCTACACCGCCGCAGGGTCGGCGGGTGCGGGCAGCAGCGACCTTTACGCGTCGTTCCCGTCACCCTCGCTCTCGCTGATCAGCAACGACACGATCTTTGCGGGCTGGATGACGGAGGTGAACAATCTGGTCGCCAACAGCGTCGGGCACAGGCGCTGGATCCTCGATCCCTTCCTGGGAACGGTGGCCTATGGCCGGGTAGCGGGCCAGTACACCTCGACCCAGCGGATCGACTCGGCGGCGCTCAAGGTCTTCAACAACACGGGCAGCGGCGTCGCCTCGGCGAGCGCGATCCCCGATTATGTCGCCTATCCCGTCGGCAATTACCCTGCGCGCTATTTCGACACGAGCGCGCTCTATTCCTTCACGGTCGTCGCGGACAAGACGACGACCTTTGGCGGCAACACGTCGGTCGATTTCTCTGCCGCGACGATCACCGTCCGCGCGACAGGGGGAAGTACCAACCTGACCGTGTCCGCCGTCGCCTTCGACAATGACGGATACGGCGTCCCCAACAATCTCCAATGGAAGGTCGCGGGCGTGGTGGCGGGCACCAGTTATGATGTCGCCATCGCGAACGTAAGGGTACGCGGAGTCGTGCGGAGCTACAGTTACAGCTTCAGGATCGTCTGAACCGGATCATTGTCCCATAATGGGTCAAAGGTCACGAAGGTTAGCCGTGTGGAGAAAAAACTCGCTTCGCACCCAACGCCGGATGACGCGCCGACACGCGATATTTCTGACCGACCGATTCAAAGAACCCGTCGGGGCTAACATGGTCGCGATCCTGTAGGACAGCACAAAATGGTAATGCGGTTCCGCAGCACAGGAGCATCGACTCAGCTTTGATCAACTCCACCCCTTGAGGGGTGGCGGCGAAGCCGGGGGTGCAAGCTAACGTGCGCGCAAAGCGCGCAGCCAGCTTCCGCTGGCTATCTTTGCACCCCCTCCGCTTCGCGTCGCCGCCCCTCAAGGGGCGGATTGACGAAAAAACGTGCGTCACATTTCAGACACGATGCCCCAATCGTCTGCATCACGAACTGCTTGCAGCTCAGCAAGCGTCACAGTTTCCAAATTACCCACCCGAATTGCTCAATCGTCCGCATTCAGGTCGGCCATCAATGCCGCGATGCTGTCGAACTTCTTGCCGCCGCCTCTGCGAGCCTCTTCCATCGCGGCGATGGTTTCGGCATTCGGCCTCAGTGGCTCGAAGGGCAGCGCCTTGTCGTGTGCGACGCGCGTAAGCAGCAGGCGGACAGCATCGGACACCGTCAGCCCCATCGTGGCGAGGACAGCGGAGGCTTCGTCCTTGACGACGCCATTGATACGGGTTTGGACGAGAGCATTTGCAGTCATGCATTACGTTGTAATGCATCGTTCTAAAACCACAACCCACTGAACACGTTTTTTTGGCGGCAGCGAGTCCGCTAATCGCTTTAACGGCTAGTGGTTTGGAGTGCCTTGTATGAACCGATGGAGCATCTGCTCGATACCAGGAGCACCTAGCTGCTCATCGAGGTGTCGAGCTACGCCCAAAACCTCTGGGATCGGATGCGTCTTTGCAAGGTATACCCCGATCAACAGCGTCGCCAGATACACAAACGAGTCCGTTTTCGAGATGTTTGGATAAGCCTTGCGAAAGAAATCAGCCAACGGAAAACTGAACATTCTAACCTGCTCGCTGAGCAGTATGTCGTCATGAAACTTTACCGTTTCCTCGAACAGCCGCCATTTCTCAGCGACCTGCAGGGCAGCAGGAAGCATTTCCTGCAAAGCTCTTTCAAATGTCTCAGCTTTGCGTTGCTTTGCCGACTTCCAGAGCATGAAACCCCGCTTACAGCTTGCTCGTCAACTCCGGCACGATCTTGAACAGATCGCCCACAAGGCCGATGTCCGCAACCTGGAAGATCGGGGCGTCCTCGTCCTTATTGATCGCGATGATCGTCTTGGAGTCCTTCATCCCCGCGAGATGCTGGATCGCGCCGGAGATACCGATGGCGATATAGACCTCCGGGGCGACGATCTTGCCGGTCTGGCCGACCTGATAGTCGTTGGGGACATAGCCCGCGTCAACTGCCGCACGGCTCGCGCCGACGCCCGCGCCCAGCTTGTCGGCGAGCGGCTCGATGATGGAGTGGAAATTCTCGCTGTTCTGTAGCGCCCGACCGCCCGACACGATGATCTTCGCGCTCGCGAGTTCGGGACGATCCGACTTCGACAGTTCGGCACCCACGAAGCTGGACAGCCCCTTGTCGCCGGTCGAGGCAACCGCCTCGATCGTTCCGTTGCCGCCGCTACGCTCTGCCTTGGCGAACGACGTGCCGCGTACCGTGATCACCTTCTTTGCGTCGCTCGACTGGACGGTCGCTATCGCGTTGCCCGCATAGGTCGGGCGGGTGAACGTGTCGGCACTTTCAACCGACAGAATTTCGCTGATCTGCATCACGTCGAGCAGGGCGGCTACACGCGGGGCGATGTTCTTGCCGTTGGCGGTTGCGGGCGCGACGAACGCGTCGTGGTGACCCATCAGCTCGACGACGAGCGGCGCGACGTTTTCGGCGAGCGCATGGTCGAATGCGGCATCGTCGGCGACATGCACCTTGTCCACGCCCGCGATCTTGGCGGCATCTGCGCCAACGGCTGCGATGCCCTTGCCTGCAACCAGCAGATGGACTTCGCCAAGTTGCGATGCCGCGGTGATCGCGGAGAGCGTCGCGTCCTTGATGCCCCCGGCATCATATTCGACCCAAACAAGTGTCTTCATGTCTGTCATCCTTATCAGGACCGCTAACAAATTCCGATCAGGCTGAGCTTGTCGAAGCCCTGCCCTTCTACTTCATCCCTGGGCCAGAAGAAGGGCAACCCTTCGACAAGCTCAGGGATGCGGAGTTAAGCGGCGACTCCCATATCTTTCAGCTTTGCGACCAGCGCATCGACGTCGGCCACCTTGATCCCAGCGCTGCGCTTGGGCGGTTCGACGACCTTCAGCGTCTTCAGCCGGGCGGTCACGTCGACGCCGTAATCCGCGGGCGTCTTCTGCGCCATCGGCTTCGATTTCGCCTTCATGATGTTCGGCAGCGACGCATAGCGCGGCTCGTTCAGGCGAAGATCGGTGGTGACGATCGCGGGTGTCTGAAGCTTTACGGTTTCTAGTCCGCCATCGACTTCGCGCGTGACGGTCACCGTGTCGCCTTCGACCACGACCGCGCTGGCAAACGTGCCCTGCGGACGCCCCGTGAGTGCCGCAAGCATCTGCCCGACCTGGTTGCTGTCGTCATCGATCGCCTGCTTGCCCAAAATGACGAGACCTGGCGCCTCTTCCTCGACAACCTTGGCGAGCAGCTTGGCGACGCCCAGCGGTTCGACCTCGGTTTCGCTGACGATCAGGATCGCACGATCCGCACCCATGGCGAGCGCTGTACGCAGTGTTTCCTGTGATTTCTGTTCGCCGATGCTGACTGCAATGATCTCGGTCGCAACGCCTTTTTCCTTCAGGCGGATCGCTTCCTCTACTGCGATCTCGTCGAACGGGTTCATGCTCATCTTGACGTTGGCAAGATCGACACCGCTGCCGTCGGACTTCACCCGCGGCTTCACATTGTAATCGATGACCCGCTTTACGGGGACGAGGATTTTCATGTCGCTCTCCGAAAGAATCGCTTTACGTTAACGTCAATGCGCGGCCAATGCATGACACGCGCCGGAATTTCAATCCCACACTCCGTCATGCTGAACTTGTTTCAGCATCCACCCTTCCGCAGGAACATCCGCCCGTGCGGATGCGTGGACCCTGAAACAAGTTCAGGGTGACGGTACTCTATTTGCTAAGCAGCCTTGCGAACCTCGGCGACAATCTTCTTCGCGGCATCGCCCAAATCGTTCGCCGCGACGATTGGCAGGCCCGAATTGGCCAGGATATCCTTGCCTTGCTGCACGTTCGTGCCTTCGAGGCGCACGACCAGCGGCACCGACAAATTCACGTCCTTCGCCGCCGCGACGATGCCGTCGGCGATGATGTCGCACTTCATGATGCCGCCGAAAATGTTGACCAGGATGCCCTTCACATTCGGATCGGCGAGAATGATCTTGAACGCCGCCGTCACCTTTTCCTTCGAAGCGCCGCCGCCGACGTCGAGGAAGTTGGCGGGGAATTCACCGTTCAGCTTGATGATGTCCATCGTCGCCATGGCGAGGCCCGCACCGTTGACCATGCAGCCGATGTTTCCGTCGAGCTTGATATAGGCGAGGTCGTATTTCGATGCCTCGATTTCCGACGCGTCTTCCTCGGTCAGGTCGCGCAGTTCGACCAGATCGGGGTGACGGAACAAGGCGTTGCCGTCGAAGGCCACCTTGGCGTCAAGCACCATCAGCTTGCCGTCCTTGGTCACCGCCAGCGGGTTGATTTCGATCTGCTCCGCGTCGGTGCCGAGGAAGGCGTCATACAGTTTCGACGCCGTGTTCGACGCCTGTTTGGCGAGGTCACCGGTCAGGCCGAGCGCCGCCGCCACGGCACGTCCGTGATGCGGCATGAATCCGGTCGCAGGGTCGATGTCGAGCGTTTCGATCTTTTCGGGCGTGTCATGCGCCACCGCCTCGATATCCATGCCGCCCTCGGTGGAGACGACCATGCCGATCCGGCCCGACGCACGGTTGACGAGCAGCGCGAGGTAGAATTCCTTTTCGATGTCGACGCCGTCGGTGACGTACAGGCGGTTGACCTGCTTGCCGTGCTCGCCGGTCTGGATCGTCACCAGCGTGTTGCCCAGCATGTCGGTTGCCGCCGCACGGACATCGTCCAGCGTCTTGGCGAGGCGCACACCACCCTTGGCATCGGGGCCAAGTTCGACGAACTTGCCCTTGCCGCGGCCACCCGCGTGGATCTGCGCCTTCACGACATAGAGCGGTCCGGGGAGCTTGCCCGCGGCGGCCACAGCCTCATCGACGGTCAGTGCGGCGTAGCCGGCCGGGACGGGGACGCCGAACTTCGCGAGCAGTTCTTTTGCCTGATATTCATGGATGTTCACGAGAGGGGCGCTCCGGTTTGAAAGGATTGCCGTGGCCTAAAGCATGACTCCGTCGGTCTTGCCAAGCCTTAGCTGGCTATTGCGCACCCAAGCCCTGCTGTTGTGACGACACTCAGGATTTTCGGATCGCCCAGTGCATCGACCTTACGCAGGAACTGGCGGACCGTCATCTGCCCGATCTGCGCTTCGTTGAGACCCGAGAGATGCGACAGGCGCTGTAACTGGGCGAGCGACAGCCGATCGACCATCCGCTGCGCCATGCATGTCGCGATCGGGCGCGGCAGGCCCGCATCGAGCAGCGCGGTACGCACGCGCGATTCGGGTGTCGCGCAGGCGGAGAGGGCGAGCAGGGGGAGGGCAAACAGCAAGGCTTTGGTCATTGTGGTCATCTATCTTTTCGTCATTCCCGCGAAAGCGGGAATCCAGCTGCCTTCTCTGCATGTGCCATGTGAACCAGCCATGAAAGAAAAGAAGCTGGATCCCCGCTTTCGCGGGGATGACGGGACGGGGGCAAGCGCCTAAATACCGTCCATGCCCATCTGGCTCGGCCTCATCATTTTCCTTGCGACCATCCTTGCGATGGAGGGCGTCGCGTACGTCGCGCATCGCTGGGTCATGCACGGGTTCGGCTGGTTCCTGCACGAAAGCCACCACCGCCCGCGCACCGGAAACTGGGAACTGAACGACCTTTACGCAGTGATCTTCGCGGTGCCGTCGTTCGTGCTTCTGTTGGGCGGAGTCCAGCTGGGCTGGGCGCCATGGACGACATGGGTCGGGGCGGGGATCGCCGGTTATGGCGCGATCTATTTCGGCTTTCACGATGTGATCGTCCACAAGCGCGTCAGCACAGGTTATGTGCCGCGTTCGACCTATATGAAGCGCATCGTCCAGGCGCACCGGTTGCACCACGTCGTCGAGACGAAGGAAGGGACTGTCAGCTTCGGCTTCCTCTGGGCACCGAAGCCGGAAGTGCTGAAAGCGCAGTTGAAGGATCGCGGCCATGCCGGCGTGCGAGTGCCGGTCGGACTGGCCGAATAACCTAGCTCAACCCGTCGTGCCGCAGCTTCAGCACCGCATTGAGTAGCGGCGTCTGCGCCTTTTCGAATTGACCGGGCGTCATGTCGATGAAGTGGCGGAATTCGCGGTTGAGGTGCGACTGGTCCGAAAAGCGCAGCGCGGCGCGTTCTTCCTCACCAGGGTCGCTGATGCCGCGAACGGCGGCGGCCATGTCGAGGAAACGGCTGCGGCGCAGGATAGCCTTCGGTGTCAGGCCGAACGTCGCACAGCACCGCCTTTCGAGTGCGCGACCGGAGAGGCCGAGTTGGTCCGCCGCATCGGCAACACGCATCGTGCTGTCTTCGCGCGCCATCGTCTCGAATGTCGCCATCGCGGGATCGACGGAATGATTTCCCAGCGTTGCCAGCCGCTCACGGACACACGTCTCGATGGCCTCGACGACGGTGGCGTCGTCGGGCGTCGTGCGTATCAGGTCATGGCATAATTGCGCGACATGGTTGCCCCAGATCGCGCTCAGGTCGAGCATCGCATCGGCAAAGCCGTCAGCCTTCGCCTCGAACAGTGCGGCCCAACCGCTCGGTCGCAGGGCAACGCCGACGACCGAAAAAGGGCCTTTCACACGCACCATGAACCCGCGCGAATTAGGACCGAACAGAACTGCCGGACCTTCGCTGCGCCAGTCCTCGCCGCTCATTTGCGCTGACCATTCGCCCGCAAGCAGCAGACGGATCATGGCGCTCTCGGAAATCAGCCGGTCGATTAGCACGTAGTCGGCGGGCAGTTGCGCGCGAAACACGAAGAACTGGCGCACGAACGGCGCAAGATCCGGTGGCGGCGCGTAGTTGCGCGATTGCAGCATTATTCCGCGCAATCCCTCTCTATGCGACTGTTTCTGCGGCCCAATTGCAACTCTTGCGCGGGTGCGTAACAATTGCAAGCCGGTCACCGGCTTGTAACGCATTATGCTTGGGTTTTTGCGTCTGCGACCCTATAGACTTGGCATGGCAACCAGCGACGACCAAATCCCCGAAAATCTTCCCGCCCAGAACCTTCCTAATGCGAACGAATATGGCGCGGACTCGATCAAAGTCCTGAAAGGGCTGGACGCGGTCCGCA
>JBDUBD010000009.1:0-42681 GCA_040004295.1 Sphingomonadales bacterium
CGGGGCCGCCATCCGCAGGCGCATTCTTGTTGGGGGCGGCCCCGGCCTCCGCCGGGGCGACGGCAGGTGCCACGGGTTCGGGCGCTGGCGCAGCCGGAGCGGCTGGCGCAGCAGCGGCAGGCGCTGGTGCCGGTGCTGCACTCGCATCCTCACCCTCGCCCGCAATCGTCGCGATCACGGTACCGACCTTCACACCCTCGGACCCCTCGGCCACCAGGATCGACGCAATCGTCCCCTCATCGACGGCCTCAAATTCCATCGTCGCCTTGTCGGTTTCGATTTCCGCCATGACGTCGCCCGACTTCACGGTGTCGCCGACTTTCACGAGCCACTTCGCAAGCGTCCCTTCCTCCATCGTCGGAGAGAGAGCGGGCATCTTAAGCTCGATCGGCATCGCGATTCCTTATGGCCGTAGCGTCGGGGAATGCCTTCTTCCATCGGAGGGCTTGCGGTCAAGAGCCGCCTGTGTGCAGCATTGCATCCTGGTTGGAGGGGAACGACCTTGCGGACTTATCTAGTTGTCGTCGACGAGACGCCGGAGGCGGAGGTCGCACTCCGCTTTGCTGCGCGCCGCGCCGCAAAGACGCGCGGCACCGTGCAGATACTCGCGCTGATCCCGCCGGTCGAATTTGTCGGCCTCGGCGGCGTACAGGCGACGCTGGAAGAGGAGGCGCGGCAGCACGCCGAATCGCTGGTCGCGAGTGCGGCGAGCATCCTGATCGAAGAAACCGGCATCCAGCCATCGATCGTCGTGCTGGCGGGTGAGCCCGTGGCGCTGATCCGTCAGGCGCTGGCCGACAATCCAAATATCGCGGCGCTTGTGCTGGGCGCCGCGGCGACCGGATCGTCGGGTCCGCTGGTCAATCACTTCGCCTGTGTCGAGGGCGGACAGATGCCCTGCCCCGTCATGGTGGTACCGGGCGGCCTCGACAATGAAGCGCTCGACCGGTTGAGCTGAAAGTTTTCGCTGTCCTACAGGGTGCGGCCTGTGCTTGACTTGCTGCCATGGACACTTCGCCAAACTTCACTTCATCTGTCGCCATATTGCATCGGTTCGTCGGAATTTTCGCGCGACGTGGTATGACTTTCGTGACTTTCGCCATCCTTGTCGCAGGGCAAGCGCATGCCGCCGCCGCGCCGCAGCCCACGGCCCTGCGCGCAACGGTCGAAAAGCTGGTGTCGTTCGGCACCCGCCACAGTGCATCGAGCACGTCCGACCCGAAACGCGGCATCGGCGCGGCGCGAAACTGGGTGGCGGACGAGTTCCGGAAATTGTCGGCTGCATGCGGCGGCTGCATCACGGTCGACCGGCCGAGTGCCCGGTTCGAGGGGCCACGTGCCCCCAACGGTGTCATTATCGAGGACGTGCTGGCCATCCAGCGCGGGACCGGCGACCCGAATAATGTCGTCATCGTGTCCGGCCATATCGACAGCCGCAATTCGGACCCGATGGACGCGACCGGCGAAGCCCCCGGCGCCAACGACGATGCCTCTGGCGTGGCGCTGGTGATGGAGGCCGCACGCATCCTGTCGAAGGAGAGGCACGAGGCGACCATCGTGTACGCGGCACTTTCGGGCGAGGAGCAGGGGCTGTGGGGCGGCAAGCTGCTCGCCGACACCGCCAAGGCGCGCGGCTGGATCGTCGGTGGCATGCTCAACAACGACATCGTCGGGAATACCAAGGGACAGGACGGGCGCATCGTCGCCGACCGCGTCCGCGTGTTCAGCGAAGGCGCCCGTGCATCCGAAGACCTGGCGACGGCGAAATGGCGTCGCGCGTCGGGCGGTGAGGACGACAGTTCGTCGCGTGCGCTCGCCAAGCGCGTCGGCGAGGTTGCAACTGTCGGCAAGGGCGGCGTCGCGGCGTTCCTGGTCCGCCGTCCCGACCGTTTCGGGCGCGGTGGCGACCACACGCCGCTGCTCGAAGCGGGATACCCCGCCGTCCGCTTCACCGTCGGCGTCGAGAATTACGATGCCCAGCACCAGAATCTGCGCACCGAAAACGGCCGCATCTATGGCGACACGATCGACCGGATGGACTTCGCCTATCTTGCAAAGGTGACCGCGCTGAACGTTGCGGTGCTGCGTTCGCTGGCGGCGGCACCGTCGGCGCCTGCATCGGTGGTGCTTGAGGGTGCGGTCTCGACCGACACCAATGTCAAATGGACCACAGTCCCCGGCGCGTCCGGCTATCGCATCCGCTGGCGCCGCGCCAACCGGACGACATGGGAATCGTCACGCGACGTCCCCGCGTCGGCGACGCAGGCAAAGCTCGACGGAATTATCGTCGACGACACGTTCGTCGGCGTTTCGGCACTCTCGGCAAGCGGCGGCGAAAGCCTCGTCACCTTCGGCGGCCTGCCAGCCCCGTCGATCAGGTAATCGGGATTTCCTTCGCGCGACGCTGCGGCACGTATTTTGTGCGCGGCACCTTGGTACGGACGGGCACATATTCGGTCACGTAGCGCACCGTCGTGACCTCGCGGCACGGCAGCGGCGCGGGTTCGACCACGGCCACCGGTTCCTCGCAATTGCAGGGCACCGGACCCGCTGCGTAGGTCATGTCCCAGTGCGGACGCATCAGCGGAGCCGCATCGCCGTAATAACCGCCATGACGACGACCGCCACGCGAACTGTCCCTGTCGATCGCCTGTCCGGCCAGCGCACCGACGCCGCCGCCGATCAGCGATCCGGCCAGGCGGCTACCCGCACCCGCGATGACATTGCCAGTCAGCGCGCCCACCGCGCCGCCAACAATCGCACCGACAATCCCGCTGCGGTCGCGGCGCTTGTGGGGGCGTCCGCTGCCCATCCGGGCATCGCGCAGATCGTCGCCCGAGCGCCAGTCGTACACGCGGCCCCAGCGATCGGTCAGCACGACATCGTCATAATAGCGCGACCAGCCGTAGCCCCAGGCCGGCTGCGTCAGGCCATAGCCGCGCGGATCGGCAATGAAGTGCGACGGCGCGACCCAGTAACGGGGCAGCGTATAGCCATAGCCCGGCTGGCGGTACGCCCCCCAGCCACCGGGGACCGACGTCCAGCGATCCGAGATCATCGGGCGCGGCGCCATGGGTGCGGGCGGCATCGGCATCGAACGCATCACCGGCATCGGCGGAACGGGCGGTGCCCCCACAGCCGAGTCGGCGGCGGCCATCGCGATACCGGGGGCGAGCACCAAAGCCAGCGCAATGCCAGCAGTTCCGAGCCTTGCCATGGTAAATGCTCCCCAAAATGGCGTATTCTCGCGGCGTTCCCGCGCGAATGCTTAACGCCGCGTTAGCATTATCCGGCCATTTCCGGAACGGTGCCGCACCAGCCGCAGCGTCCCGTTCAGGGGCAGATGCGCTCCGCCAGCATCATCGCCACCGCCTCGATGCCGACCCGGTCGTCGGTATCGAACCGTGCGGGCGTCGGGCTGTCGAGATCGATCACCGCAACGACCTTGCCATGCGCGATGACCGGCACGACCAGCTCGGATGCGCTCGCCGCATCGCAGGCGATATGGCCGGGAAAGGCGTGGACGTCCTCGACCAGCTGGCTCGTTCCGCTCGCCGCCGCCGCACCGCACACGCCCTGACCGAACGGAATGCGAATGCACGCCGCCTTGCCCTGGAATGGCCCGAGGACAAGTTCTTGGCCGATCGCTCGATAAAACCCAGCCCAGTTCAGATCGGGCAACCAGTCGAACAGCAACGCCGCGACATTGGCCATATTGGCAATCGCATCCGGCTCCCCCGCCGTCAGCGCATCGGCGGCGGACAGCAGGTCGCGGTAGAGCGCGGGCTTGTCGCTGGCGGTGGTTTTGAAGTCGAACATGGCCATCGACCTACCGTGATCGACCTCCACGTGAAAGCGTGGAAGTTGCCGAATTCATGTATCCGCGTCTGCCTTAACCAAGCGCGGTTCTGTGATGAGGTATTGTATCAGGACGACCGCTATCAGCATCAAGAAAACAAACATCACCGGCTGAACCTTCAAAAACGGATGAACAACTGGATACGATGCTACGTAGAGGGCCACACCATACTTACCTCCGGATTTTGGCACAATCAGAGGAGATCCGCATTTACTGCAGTTGAATTCACGACCCAGATGCCAAACCGCCTTTTTTAAAGGAATGGCTTTTGCGCAATTTGGACAGAATGGATGAAACACAACGCCCCCTTAAGTCGATCCCAGTCTATAACCGATCAAATGACGAATTAAAGGGTTAGTCTAAACTCACCTTCCCCCGCCCTCGCTTCACTTCGCCACGCACCGCTTTGCCGACCATGCGCTTTTCCTTGGCGGATTTCGACGGCTTCGTCTTCACGCGCCGCACGGGGGCGATATGGGCCTTCGCGACCAGCGCCGCCAGCCGGTCGCGCGCGTCGGCGCGGTTGGCTTCGCGGGTACGGTGCGACCGCGCGGTGATCACGATTTCGCCCTCGTTGGTCCAGCGGCTGCCCGCCAGCGTCTTCAGCCGCGCATAGACCGGTGGCGACAGGCGCAGGGCGAAGACGTCGAGCCGCATCTGTACGGCGGTCGCGACTTTGTTCACGTTCTGTCCGCCCGGCCCGGTTCCGGCGAGGAAGGATTCCTCAAGCGCAGCCTCCGGCAAGGGCGGCGGAGCGTCAGCCATCGCGGAATCCGGCGGTGGCGAAGCTCTCAGGCAGCGGTGCCGTCGCCTCGATAGCCCCGTGGTTGTCGCGCGGGACGGTGAGGCTCGCCGCGTGGAGCAGCATTGGTTCGCCAGCCTTGCCATACACCGGATCGCCGACGATCGGGATGCCGATCCCGGTTGCCGCATGGACGCGCAACTGGTGCGTCCGGCCGGTCTCTGGCGTGAAGCGCACCAGTGCCCGCCCGCCGACGATCCCTGCGACTTCCCAATTGGTGACCGCCGACTTGCCGAGCTTCTCGACAACCATGCGCCAGCCGCCCTCGCGGCTGCTGATCTTCGTCAATGGCAGGTCGATCCGTCCGCTTTGTTCGGCCGGAACGCCATCCAGCACAGCCAGATAGACCTTCTTCACCGTCCCCGCCTCGAATGCCGCAGCAAAGCGCTTGTGCGCGCGCGGATTGCGCGCGAGCAACAGACATCCCGATGTGTCGCGGTCGAGCCGGTGGACGGCGAGCGGATGTCGCTCGAACCCGAAGCGCAACGACTCGATATGATTGACCAGCGACAGCGAACCGTCGCGCGGCGCGTCAACGGGCAGGCCCGCCGGTTTGTCGAGGACCATGGCCTCGGCATCGATGAAAAGAACACGGTCGGCTAAAAGCATCACGCGCCCTTACGAGCGAATGGCGCTTCAGTCGAACGCGTAAACATCCATGGCAAGAATGCCGTAAGTCGTACTGCGGTGAAGCGCGCGGGCGTGAAACGGTGTGCTGCCCGCACCCAGCGCGACATAGAGCGGCAGAATGTGGTCCATCGTTGGATGATTGCGTCGCCCGAACGGCGCGCGATCGACCGCGTTTAGCACAGCATCGCCATCGCCCGCTTGCAGCCGGTCATCGACCCAATCGGCGAAGGCCATCACCCAGTCCGGCGCGACGGTATCTATCGACGGGCGCAGCTTGAAAAAGCTGCCCAAGTCATGCGTCATGCTGCCCGACCCGATGATCAGGACATTCTCGTCGCGAAGGGGCGCCAAAGCCGTGCCCAACCCCCGGTGCCATTCCGGCGATTTGTTGCTGTCGATCGACACCTGGATCACCGGAATGTCGGCATTGGGATATATCAGGGTCAGCGGCACCCATGCACCGTGGTCAAACCCGCGCGATGGATCGAGGACCGCCGGAATGCCGCTTTGCTTGAGCAGGTTGGCAATCCTTGACGCCAGCGCCGGATGACCCGGCGCCGGATAGCGCATCTGGTACAGCGCATCCGGAAACCCGCCGAAATCATGGATCGTCGGCGGTGTTGCGCCGGACGTGATCGTGACGCGTGGCGCGTCATAATGCGCCGACACCACGACGATCGCTTCGGGCCGCACCAGAGTTGTCCCCAGCCCGGCGAGGAAATCCCGCGCCGGACTGGGTTCGAGTGCCATCATCGGCGATCCGTGCGATACGAACAAAGCCGGTTGGCGCGTCATGGCTTATCCGAACACCTTGGCCGCAACCTCGGCAACGCGGCGGCCCTGATAACGGGCACCGTCAAGTTCGGCGGTCGAAGGCTGGCGTTCTCCCTGTCCACCTGCAATCGTCGTCGCACCATAGGGCGCACCGCCGACCACCTCTTCATGACCCATCTGACCAGCGTGGCCGTAATCGAGGCCGACGATCGTCATGCCAAAGTGCAGCAGATTGGTGATGATCGAAAACAGCGTGGTCTCGTTGCCACCATGTTGCGATGCGGTCGATGTGAAGGCACCACCGATCTTGCCGTTGAGCGCACCCCGCGCCCACAGGCCACCGGCCTGGTCGAGAAATGCTGCCATCTGCGATGACA
Source organism: Sphingomonadales bacterium (assembly GCA_040004295.1). GTDB lineage: Bacteria > Pseudomonadota > Alphaproteobacteria > Sphingomonadales > Sphingomonadaceae > Sphingomonas_O. Next base: position 6,443 of record JBDUBD010000009.1, read on the forward strand.
TGCGACCGAAACGCGTCCCCGTGCCAACGACGATCGCATCATAATTTTCGAGGTCGGCAATGGTCGCGACGGGTGCGGCCTGGTCGAGCTTGAAATGCGCGTTCTTCGCGATTTCCTCGGGCACGGTTTCGGGTACGCGCTTGATATCGACCGTGGCACCGGCGCTACGCGCGCCCTCGGCAACGGCGTTTGCCATGGTTTCGATATGACCATAGCTGGAGTAATAAAGGACGAGGACTTTTGGCATTATAGCTTCCTTGTTGTCCCTCTCCCCGGGAGGGAGAGGGAGAGGGACGAGAATGGGTCAGGCCGCGTCGACCAGGACGATTTCGGCGTCCTCGGTGGCGCGGATCGTGAAGCTGCCTTCGGTCAAGGCCGCACCATCACGGGCGTTCACGGTTGTACCGTCGATATCCAGGGCACCGGTGGCGGGCACCAGATAGGCGCGGCGTCCGGGGCCGACTTCATGCGTCAGGCTTTCACCCGCCTTCAAGGTCGCACCCATAACGCGGGCGTCGGTGCGGATCGGCAGGGCGTCGGGTTCGCCGAAGCCGCTTGCCAGCACCGCGAACTTGCCCGAGCGATTGTCCTTCGGAAACGGCTTCGCCCCCCACGCGGGGTCGCCGCCACGAACATTGGGCTCAATCCATATCTGAAACAGCGTCGTCGCTTCGTCTTCGGCATTCCATTCCGAATGCTGGACGCCCGATGCGGCGCTCATCACCTGCACATCGCCCGCTTCGGTGCGGCCGGTGTTGCCCATCGAGTCCTTGTGCGTGATCGCACCCGACCGGACATAGGTGATGATTTCCATGTCCGAATGCGGATGCGCTGGAAAGCCGCTGCCCGGCGCGATGGTGTCGTCGTTCCAGACACGGATCGGACCCCAGCTCATCCGTTTGGGGTCATAATAGCCTGCGAACGAGAAATGGTGATGCGCGTCGAGCCAGCCGTGGTTGGCGGCACCAAGCGAATTGAAGGGGCGTACGTCGATCATGGGAAGTCTCCCTGGTTGCAGTTGTTGACGCCCAGATAGGATGGTGTCAGACCCAATGAAATAGAAACAATGGAAAGAGATTGTTTCCGAAAATGGCATTACCCGATTTCGAAGCCTGGGCGATCTTTGCCGCCGTTGCCGAACATGGCTCGTTCGGCGGTGCCGCCCGCGCGCTGGGCCTGTCGAACGCCACCGTGTCAAAGGCCGTTGCGCGCCTGGAAGTCTCGATGGGGACGACGTTGTTCAACCGGACCTCGCGCCGGATCGCCTTGACCGAAACGGGCGCTTCGCTGGCCGAGCGTGCTGCGCGCCTGTTGTCCGATGCGATCGAAACGGAGGAATGCGCACGCGAAGAGGTCGGCGCGCCGCGCGGAACGGTGAAACTCGCCGTGCCGATGAGTTTCGGTCTCGCCGAAATCGGCCCGGTCGTTGCGGGTTTCATGGCGGCCTATCCCGACATTACCGTCGAACTGAACCTGTCGGACTCGCTCGTCGATATCGTCGGTGACGGATATGATGTTGCGCTCCGTATCGCCGCCATGCCCGACAGCTCGCTTCGGGCGCGCAAGCTGCGCGACGTCCGCCTTTACGTGGTTGCCAGTCCGGGCTGGATCTCGCGCCACGGCGACCCCGTAAGCCCCGCCGCACTGGATGCTGGACATGTCTTTGGCTACACCATGGTCGCGCGCCAGACGCTGGCATTCCACCATTCAGATGGCCGCGAAGCGATGCTGCGGACCGAAGGCCGACTGCGCACCAACAATGGTGACGCGATGATCGCCGCCCTCGAGGCCGGGCTTGGCATCGCCATGCTGCCAGACTTCATTGCCGCCCCCAGCCTGAAATCCGGTCGCCTCGTCCCCATCCTCGCCGACTGGTCGATGGCGCCCATCGCGCTGCATCTGGTCACACCGCCCGGCAAGTTGCGGCCCCGCAGGGTGACCGCGCTGATCGACTTCCTCAGCGAGCGGATGCGCCCGTTGCCGGACTATGCTTAGGTAGCTGTGCGAGTCGCGGTTGACCGCGACGCATTCTGTTGCCGAAAAAACAGGCAGAGGCCCGGCCAATGCCTGAATTCGCGGCACTCAGTGGCACAGGACCGGGGCTGCGCAGGGCATATGTTGCACTGCGACGAATGGCACGTTTATTGAAAAGGGAGGCTGGGGAGTCGGCATGAAGAAGGTCGAAGCAATCATCAAGCCGTTCAAGCTCGACGAGGTGAAGGAAGCCCTTCACCAGGTCGGCGTGAGCGGGATCACCGTTACCGAGGCCAAGGGCTTTGGACGACAAAAGGGCCACACCGAACTCTATCGGGGTGCCGAATATGTCGTCGACTTCCTGCCGAAAGTGAAGCTGGAAGTCGTCGTCGACGACGATCAGGCCGCGCGTGTCGTGGAGGCGATCGCGGCTGCAGCGCAAACGGGTCGCATCGGCGACGGCAAGATCTTCGTGATGCCGGTCGAAAGCGTCCTGCGCATTCGCACCGGCGAGACCGACAGCAACGCAATCTGATTTCTTTCCAACCTGCATCCTGAGCAAAGGGCACGTACACATGGCGAAGGCGAATACTCCGGCTGACATTCTGAAGCGGATCAAGGACGAAGAGATCGAGTGGGTCGATGTCCGGTTCACCGATCCCAAGGGTGCCTGGCACCATCTGACCATGTGTTCCGGCGTAATCGGCGAGAACGAGTTGACCGACGGCCTGATGTTCGACGGTTCGTCGATCGAGGGCTGGAAGGAAATCAACGAGTCCGACATGATCCTGAAGCCGGATCTGGACGCCGTCTATATCGACCCGTTCTCGGCGACGCCGATGATGATCCTGGTCTGCGACATCGTCGAGCCGGAAGACGGCTCGCTTTACTCGCGCGACCCGCGCTCGACCGCCAAGCGCGCCGAAACATTCCTGAAATCGACCGGCCTTGGCGACACGATCTTCATCGGTCCCGAGCCCGAATTCTTCATGTTCGACAGCGTCGAATTCGATAACACCTACAGCTCGTCCTTCTACAAGCTGGACGATGTCGAGCTGCCGACCAACACCGGCACCAAGTACGAAAACGGCAACATGGGCCACCGCCCGCGTGCCAAGGGCGGCTATTTCCCCGTCGGTCCCGTGGACGTCACCACCGACATCCGCGGCGAGATGGTGACCACCCTGCTCGAGATGGGTCTGCCCATGGACAAGCACCACCATGAAGTTGCGGGTGCCCAGCACGAACTGGGCCTGACCTTCGGCAAGCTGGTCGAAACCTGCGACCGTATCCAGATCTACAAGTACGTCGTGAAGATGGTCGCGCAAGCCTATGGCAAGACGGCTACGTTCATGCCGAAGCCGATCAAGGACGACAATGGTTCGGGCATGCACACCCACATGTCGATCTGGAACAAGGGCGAGAACACGTTCGCGGGCAACGGCTATGCCGGTCTGTCCGACACCTGCCTCTATTTCATCGGCGGCGTCATCAAGCATGCCAAGGCCCTGAACGCCTTCACCAACCCGACCACCAACAGCTACAAGCGTCTGGTGCCGGGCTTCGAGGCGCCCGTGCTGCTGGCCTATTCCGCGCGCAACCGCTCTGCCTCGTGCCGCATCCCCTATGGTGCGGGCACCAAGGCAAAGCGCGTCGAGTTCCGCTTCCCCGATCCGCTTGCCAACAGCTACCTCGCCACATCGGCGCTGCTGATGGCCGGCATCGACGGCATCCAGAACAAGATGCATCCCGGTGAGGCGATGGACAAGAACCTGTACGACCTTCCGCCGGAAGAGCTGAGCCAGGTTCCGACCGTCTGCGGTTCGCTCCGCGAGGCGCTGAATGCGCTGGAGGCCGATCAGGAATTCCTGCTCAAGGGCGGCGTGTTCACCAAGGACCAGATCGATGCCTATATGGAACTGAAATGGCCGGAAGTGTACCGCTGGGAAATGGCGCCCAGCCCGGTCGAGTTCGACATGTATTACAGCTATTGAAGCACGCAGCGTAGCTGTACGCCGATGCGGGTCAGCGTAGCGCAGGCCCGCACAATAGCTGTCGGAGGGCCTCGCCCACCGACGACATGGCTTCGCCATGTCGGATACTTCAAGAAAGGGGGCCAGGCAGCAATGCCCGGCCCTTTTCTTTTCCGCTGCAGCTCTGCGGCTAACTCGGCGCACCCCTTCGAGCTCCGTTATCCGTGTGACTTGTACGGCACACCCATCCCGAAAACGTTAACCCGCTGTTTACCGTTAACACTTTGTAAACCTTTGAAACGCAAACCGTTCTGGCGGCGTTCTTTGCTGAATTGCATCCAAATTCATGCTAAGGGCGTAATTATAGAACTTGCTGCGGGTCGCATCGCAGCCGGTCAGGGGCGAAAGAAAAGATGAAGTCGGGGGTTCTCCAAATTGCGGCGTTGTGCGTCTGCCCGCCGGCAATTCTGGCAACGTCGGTTGCCACGATTCCGACCGTCAAGCGCGCCGTGCATCATGCAACCCGTCCTGCACCCGCAAAACAGAAGATCGTCCAGACCCGGGCGAAACTGGTCAAGAGCGCGTCGATCGCGGCTGGTGTGCCATGCGATGCGATGCCCGGCGTTCCCGCCGCTGCGTTGCTCGCATATAATGCGCCCCTGCCCACGGTTTCTGGCGAAGGCTTCGTCGACCCAGCCCCTCCCGTGAATCAAACGCCACGGCCTATTCCCGTTGGTACGCCATTCATTCCCGGCGCGAGCGCCGGTGTGCCCGAACCCGGAACCTGGATGCTGATGATTTCGGGATTCGGCTTGGTGGGCGTCGGCCTGCGCTGGCGCCGTGCCCGCGCGGCAACGGCACCCACTACACTTGTCCCCGTTGCATTCGACGCGCCTGTTCGCCGTCGTCGTCGCAGTCGCGCTAAAAGGGCCGGTGGCCTGTCGTCGCTGATGGCGGGCCTGGGCATTGGCGAAACCGCAACCGGCAGCGCGTCTATGGCAACAATCGCGGCAAAAACGATGATGTGCGTGTGCCCGACCGTCGCGATCGTTGGCAGCACCATGACCATCCCGCCGATCCGCACCGCCGTTTACAAGGCGACCTCGGTTCCCGCGCCTTTCGTACCCACGGTCGTGGCAACAGTGTTGAAGCCTCCCTGCGACCCGACGCTCCGTTCGGCCGAAGCCGATGAGCCGCCTTCGCGGATCATCGATGGCGATGCCGCCTCACCCCAGGTCGCGACGGCTCTGCTTGCCTCGACCACGCCCGAACCTACGGGCACACAATAATCTCGACGGCTACTGGCCAACGGAGCCCCCTTGCGCAGGCCAGAATATACCTATAGGGGGTATGGGTATGCCCCATCTCTCCCACCCAAACAGCGATCTCATCGCCCGCGTCCGCCGCATCGGCGGACAGGTCGGCGCCATCGAGCGCGCGCTCGATTCCGGTGCCGAATGTGAAAAGGTACTGCACCTTGCCGCCGCCGTGCGCGGCGCGGTGAACGGCCTGATGGAAGAGATCATCGCCGAGCATCTCGAGGAACACGTTGCCCTGCCCGGCCTGTCGGATGCGGACCGGGCGCGCGGCGCGGCAGATCTGCTGGCGGTCATCCGCCGCTATTCGAAATAGGACGAACCGATATGACCGACCCCAGGGGCCATACGCACAACCACGTCTTCCTCGGCGCATCGCACGACGAGAATGCCCGCCGGACCATGTGGGTCGTCGTTCTTACGATCGTGATGATGGTGGGCGAAATCGCCGCCGGCTGGATCACCGGGTCGATGGCGCTGCTCGCCGACGGGTTCCACATGGCGACGCACGCAGTGGCCTTGTCGGTCGCCGCCGCGGCCTATGCCTATGCGCGGCGCCATGCGGCCAACGCGCGGTACAGCTTCGGCACGGGCAAGGTCGGCGATCTTTCGGGGTTCGCCTCCGCACTCGTCCTCGTCATGATCGCGCTCGGTATCGGTGGGGAGTCACTTATCCGCCTGTTCAATCCGGTCACAGTCGACTTCGGCTCGGCAACGCTGGTTGCCGTCCTCGGCCTTGCCGTGAATGTGGTCAGCGCCCTTTTGCTGGGTGTCGGGCATTCGCACGGGCACGGCCATGACCACCACCACACGCACAACGGTCATGCCCACGACCACGGCCACGCGCACACGAACGTGAAAGCCGGCAAGGGCGCCCACAAGGACAACAACTTCCGCGCGGCCTATGTCCATGTGCTGGCCGACGCGTTGACGTCGGTGCTGGCGATCGCGGCCCTGCTTGCCGGGCGCTACCTTGGCTGGGTGTGGATGGACCCCGCGATCGGCGTCGTCGGCGCGGTGGTCATTGCGCACTGGTCATGGACGCTGATGCGCGACACCGCCGCCGTCCTGCTCGACGAGACCGACCACAAGATCTCCGACGAGGTCCGCGCGCTGATCGAGGGGCCGGGCGATGCCAGGATATGCGACCTCCACGTCTGGAAAGTCGGGCCGGAAGCACATGCCGCGATCGTCGATGTGACGTGCGACCTGTCGGCAGAAGCGTTGCGCGAACGCCTGAAGCCCGTGCACGAGATTGCCCATCTGACCATCGCGGTGCGTTGAACGCGACGAAGCAGGGCTTGATCTTGTTTCTGTTTTGTTCTCAACATGTGACATGGACCGAATCGACCCCGACACGCTCGCCACGCATCTTGAGGTAGCCCTCACCTGCACCCCGCCCGACACCCTGATGGACCTTCAGGACATGGACGGCCGACGCCGGAGAAAAGCCACCGCGATCCTCGCTCGGCACCTCGCCGAACGGCTGGGGTGTTTCGAGTTCATATTCGAAGGCGGCGCGCGGACGCCAGTTGGGCAGGGGGCGTTATTCCCTGAGTGAGGGGGCTGACGTTTGCGAACCAGCTCGGGCGGTGGCGTTAACACCCTCGATGCGGTTGACTAAGCCACCGAGATAATTGCCAAATTGCGCATTGGGAACGAATGTCACGCGGCGAACAGCGGCTGAGGAAATTGTTGTCGGCACTGGAAGGTCGCTGGCCGTACGTGGGCGGAATGCCGCCCGGATGGGTGCAATGGCAGGTCGTTTGGCGAAGGGGCCAAGAAAGGCCATCTTCAGGAGATCGCCACCGTTTGCTTGCCGATCACCCTGCGCCCAATCCCTTGCCGCTTCCACGACGCCCAAATCGGTAACTGTCCCCGGTGCCAGATTGAACGCATATGACCCGAGCGAAAAAGACGTATTGCCGTACCCGGCAACAACCCAAGTGTCTGGTTCGACGGCAAGAAGCATCAATCGCGATCCGTCGCTCTTGGCAATGACGCGATTGCTGAACCGCTCAATTGCTTCCTGATTCGCCGGAACAGGATTACTCTGCGCACGTCCCAAACCTCTAATGTCGCGCCGCACCGCATCATATCGCGCCAATGCCAATCCTTCATTCAAGGGCATTGATTTTCTGGATGTGGGCAAATCAGAATAGGGATCGGCCATCAGTCGATATTCGACAAGCACATATGCCTTTGTTGGATCCAACGTTGCCGGAACCGCCTTCAGGGTTTCTGCGAAAGCTGTAGTGGACAGCGTAGCGACCATTGAGGCGGCCAATAGATTGCGTGGATTTGTCATCGCGATAGCATCTTTCCGGTAGGAGCGGTTTCGGCTGCGAGGCTGAACAGACGGTCGATGCGCGCCTCACCACGCAATGCCTTTAGTTCATTCATAAGTTTGCTGTCGGCCTCGACACGTCGATAGGATTTGTCGGCCATGCAGGTGCGCAGCACATTTTCTTCCATCGCGCGACGCTCACGCGACCCAAAGAAGCCGGCAAAAAAAGCGCTCGCGCCGGCCGCATAAATGTTGCTCGAATACGTCGCAGGTCGAACTGGTGCACGGACGCCGTCGGCGAGAGCTTCACATTCGCCAATGTCGCTAAGATAGACCGTTCGATCTACGCTAGGCTTGTTAAAATATACGGGTTTAGCAAAGACTTGGCCTGGCAGAAGCGAGAGCGCGAGCACCGGCGCCAAACGAAACAAGGCCCGATCACGGACAGAGAAATTAGCCACATTCATCGCCCCTAGCAATTTGGCATTTTTATCGGTGATAGATTTCCAACCGGTAAATTACGGGAACTTGCAGCCTTTTTTGGCGATCGGCGTTTCATCAAGAAAGCTTGACTTTGTTCTCATTATGTTCTAACCTATTCGGTTATGACGCACCATGATCTAGAACCAGAAACAACCCCCGAAGGTGTCCCCATCCCGACCTTCACCCCGTGGCGCGCGAAGCGGGAGCGGGTGGGCGGATGGTCGGCGGCGGTGCAGCGGGCGTTCATGGCGGAACTGACGCGGATCGGCTCTGCGCGGGCGGCGGCGCAGGCGGTCGGCAAGACGGTGCGGTCGGCCTATATCCTGCGCAACAAGCCCGGCGCGGAAAGCTTTGCCGCCGCCTGGGCGGAGGCGCTGGCGCGGGGTCGCGAAAATGCACGCGATGTCGCAATCGGCCGGGCGCTGCATGGCGAGGTTGTTCCCAAATTCCGTAACGGCCGTTTCATGGGGTATCGCATGCGCCACAACGACCGGCTGTTGCTGGGCGTGCTCAACACACGCGGGCGTGAAGGCCCGTTCAGCGACATGCGCCACCGCCTGGAGCAATGGGAATTCTCGCTGCGCCGCGAAGAGATGGACCGTGCCGACGGCACCGGCGAAGCGCGCGAGATGAGTGCTGCCGCGTGGGACGCGCACGTCATCTGGCAACAGGAGATGAAGGCCGAAGCCCGTCGCCAACGCCGCGCCGAAATCCGCGCCGCCGTGCGCAAGGGGGTGGCCAAACCGGCGTCGCATAGCCCGCGCGTACGGGTTCTGTGACGGTGTTTTGGTCGCCCTTTCGCGCGATTTCAGTTACTTGGGCGCCTTATGTTCGCACCAAAGTCGCCCACCCCGTGAACATAGCGAATGTAACAGGCCTTTTTCGGCGGATTTGCGTTGACGGGGGCTGTAAAAGTTTCAAACCCGAACCCAACAATAACCCTGAGTCTAACGACCCAAAGCCTGGAGAGCAGCCATGGACAGCTATCTGAAAAACTACATCGATGGACAATGGGTCGCGTCGCAGGGTGGCAAGCGCCATGAGGTGATCAGCCCCTCGACCGAGGAAGCGTGTACCGAGATCGTCCTCGGCACCGCCGCTGACGTTGATGCCGCCGTCGCCGCCGCGCGCCGCGCCTTCGAGACATTCTCGCAGACGAGCCGTGAGGAGCGTCTTGCACTGCTCGACCGCATCGTTGCCGAATACAAAAAGCGCATTCCCGACTTCGCCCGCTCGATGGCCGCGGAAATGGGTGCGCCGGTCAGCTTTGCGACCGCTGCGCAGGTTCCGGCGGGCCTTGGCGGATTTTTCGGGACGATCGCCGCGTTGAAGGACTTCACCTTTAGCGAGCGTCAGGGAGCAAGCCTGATCGTCTATGAACCGATCGGTGTCGTCGGCATGATCACGCCGTGGAACTGGCCGCTGAACCAGATCGCGCTGAAGGTCGCACCGGCGCTGGCTGCGGGCAACACCATGGTGCTGAAGCCCAGCGAGGAATGCCCCGGCAACGCGGCGATCTTTGCCGAAGTGCTGCATGCCGCGGGTGTCCCTGCGGGCGTGTTCAACCTGGTGCAGGGCGACGGCGCGGGCGTCGGCGCAGCGATTTCGGCGCACAAGGACATCGACATGGTCAGCTTCACCGGATCGACGCGCGCGGGCGTACTGGTTGCCAAGGCGGCAGCCGACACGGTCAAGCGCGTCCATCAGGAACTGGGCGGCAAGTCGCCGAACCTCGTCCTGCCGGGATCCGACCTTGCCGCCGTGCTGCCCGCCACCGTTTCCGGCGTGCTCGTCAATTCGGGGCAAAGCTGCATCGCGCCGACACGCGTTCTGGTGCAGTCTGACCAGCAGGCCGAAGCCGTCGACGTCATCAAGGCGATGTTCGAGGGCGTGACCGTCGGCGATCCGCTGGTCGAAGGCGCGCACATGGGGCCGGTCGTCAACAAGTCGCAGCATGACAAGATCCAGGGCCTGATCCAGTCCGCGATCGACGAAGGCGCGACGCTGGAGACCGGCGGGACCGGTCTGCCGAACGGGGTCAACCGCGGCTATTACATCAAGCCGACGGTGTTTTCCGGGGTCACCCCCGACATGCGGATCGCGAAGGAGGAAGTGTTCGGGCCGGTCGCAACCGTCATGGCCTATGACACGCTCGAGGACGGCATCAGAATCGCCAACGACACCGAATACGGCCTGTCGGCGGTGATTTCGGGCGACCCGGCCAAGGCCGCCGGTGTCGCACCCCGCCTTCGCGCCGGGATGGTCGCGGTCAACAATTGGGGGCCGGCGCCCGGGGCGCCGTTCGGCGGCTACAAGCAGTCAGGCAATGGCCGCGAGGGAGGACTCTTCGGGCTGAAGGACTTCATGGAGGTGAAGGCGATCAGCGGCATTCCGGCATAGCGGAGGCGCACGGTGTCGCGGCTAGGAAAGAAGGGCAAAGTGATGTCCACGCGGGCATTGCTGCGCGCGTTCCAGATTACCCACCGCGACGGCGTGAGCGAGGATTTCAAGGTCGATCTCGACCTGTTGCGGCACAAGGACCTCGACCTGTCGGTGCGGCTGGGCGCGCTGCTGGCGTTCGATGCCTTGCTGATCACAGCGGGCATCAACCCGATTGCGGCGTCACCGGGCGCACCGCTCAGCCTCGACGCCGTGCACCATCCGGTGGAAACGGTCGCGACCTTGCTGGGAATCCTTCTGATCGCGGTCTCGGCGGCGATCATCGTGCGGGCGATCACCCTGGGCGAGGAGTTTTCCGACGAGGGTATCGAGGACGATCCGCAGGCGATCACCCGGCGGATGTTCGCCGCCTTCTGCGTCTCGGTCGATGCCCAGACCGCCCAACTTAGGCGGGCAAGCGCCTATACGCTGGTCGGTGGTGCCGTCATCGTCCTGACGTTCGTCTGGATCCTGGCGGACAAGATCCTGACGTGATCAGACGGTGCGGTTGACCCCGCCCCCGTCGAGCACATCGCGGACTTTCCGCGCGAGATCGTTGATGGTGTAGGGCTTGGGCAGGAATGCCACACCGATGTCGATCATGCCGTTATGGACGACGGCATTGCGCGTGTAGCCGGTGGTGAACAGGATCGGCAGTTTGGGGCGCATCTCCAGCGCCTTGTCTGCAAGCTGGCGCCCGGTCATCCCGGGCATGACGATGTCGGTGAAGAGCAGCGTGATCTCGGGCTGTTCGGCCAGTGCGTGCAGGGCCTCTACCGGCGATGCTGCGCTGATCGCGGTATAGCCAAGGTCGCGCAGCGCATCGACGGCGAAATGGCGGACACGCTGTTCGTCCTCGACCACCAGGATGATCTCGCTCGCCTTGCCCTCCGGAACTTCGGTCGTGCCGGCGGTCGCGGGCAAGGCGGTTTCGGCGCCGGTGAAGCGGGGGAGATAGACTTTGACGGTCGTGCCCTGCCCGACCTCCGAATAGATCGCGACATGCCCGCCCGACTGCTTGGCAAAGCCGAACACCTGGCTCAGGCCAAGACCCGTCCCCTTGCCCACCGCCTTCGTTGTGAAGAACGGGTCGAAGGCGCGCTCGACCACTTCCTGGCTCATGCCGGTGCCGGTGTCGGTCACGCAGATCATGACATATTGTCCGGCCAGGACATCCGGGCGAGTGCGCGCGTAATTGTCGTCGATATGCGCGTTGGCCGTCTCGACCGTCAGCTTGCCCCCACCGGGCATCGCGTCACGCGCATTGACGGCAAGGTTGAGGATGACGTTCTCGACCTCGTTCGGGTCGGCATAGCAGCGCCACAGCCCCGCCGAATAAACGCATTCGACCGCCACGTTATCGCCGAGCGTCCGGTCCAGCATCTCGCACATGCCGCCGACGAGCTTGTTCACGTCGAGGGGCGTCGGCGCGAGCGGCTGATTGCGCGAAAAGGCGAGCAGGCGAGATGTCAGCGTCGCGGCGCGCATGGCCCCTTCGCGGGCATTCTCCAGCAGGGCATCGGCACGGTCGGGGTCATTGCGCAGCCGCTTCTTCGCCAGCTCGATCCCGCCCAGCACGACGGCCAGCATATTGTTGAAGTCGTGCGCGATGCCGCCCGTCAGCTGTCCCAGCGACTCCATCTTCTGCAACTGGCGAAGGCGACCTTCGGCATCCTCGCGGGCATCGCTTTGGATCTTGAAAGCGGACAGTGCGGCTTCGGCCTCGCCGCGGGCGGTATCAAGGGCAAGCAATTGCCTGCGCGCCTGCCGCAGCCACAGCAGCAATAGCACGATGATGAAGATCGCCCCCAGCGCCAGTCCGGTAACAAGCAGTCGAAGCGCGAACGCGGACTGCCCGAGCAAGCGGTCGGTCTGACCGATCGACCAGATGCGCTCGCGCTCGCCGATGCGACGCAGCTGGTCCATCAGCTGCTTGCCCTTGCCTGTTTCGACGATGGCAATCGCCGCTGCGTGTTGCCCGTCACGTTGCAACTGAATGGTCTTGTCTACGTCCGCCATTTTTGCGGCGATGAACGGCTGCATTTCAGCGACGACCGCCCGGCCGCGATCGCCAAGCAAATTCTTTATGTGATCGACCGTCGGCTGCACCTGGTTCCTGGCGCTGTTGAACGGTTCCAGGTATTTGGCGTCGCCGGTCAGAAGATAGCCGCGCTGCCCGATTTCGGCATCGCGTGTCGCGTTGAGAATTTCGGTAACGGCGCGGCGGTACTCAGAGATTTTCGATGTTTCAGCCGTCTGTCGGCTTAGGGCGACAGCAAGCAGAAAACTGCTCAGCACCATCAGCGCCAGGATCGCAAACCCCGCTGCGATCGGCAGCGGTACCCGCAATATCCCTCTTTTACTCAGCGGCATAGGCAGTGGCACCGGACGAACGAAGCATGGTCAATAATCCTTCGACACACGTACCGAAGCACTTTGCCGACCGATAGTCGAAATTGTGGACAGCAGCGACAGCCAGCGGGTCACGGCGAACTCGACGCGGGTTGCCGAATAACCCTGACCGTCGGTGATCAGCTCCACATAGGTCCGCTTGGTAATGTACTTGCCGACAGCGAGCGCCGTCTTGTTCCCGACGCTAGCATCCGCGGGCACAAAGCGCAGGCGGTCGAGTCCGATGGCGCGGCGGACGGCGTTGATCGGGTCCAGTCCGCCCCCGCCGCGCAACGACCCGACTGCCGACGCCAGCTGCAACGCCTCGGGTGCCGACAAGTTGGTGATCGACGTGCCGAACAGGATGCGGGACAACAGCTCGTCCTGCGGCAGCGCGGGTACGCTGGTGAAGGCGATCTCTGGCCGCTGCCCCGTTCCGGTGACGCTCACCGTGGCATTCAACGACTGGATGTTCGCAGTTGCGACGATGTCGAGCACGGGATCGGGCGGGAACGCCCCCTGGAACCGGATAACACCGCGCGTCAGGTCGAACCGTTTGCCCGCGAACTCATAGGCACCGCGAACGACGTCGGCACGACCCAGAATATTCGGCTCATCGAGCGTACCGGAAATCGCAAGGTCGGCGCTCCATTCGCTGTCGAGGCCGAGGCCCGTAACGGCAAGCTGGTTTTCGGCCCGTGCCTTCAGGTCGAGCACCCACAAAGTCGGCGCGGCGCGAACGCGCGGCGACCCGAACGAGCGGTTGACCTCACGCACCTTCAGCGTCGGCACCTGTTGCGCCGCCGTCGCCTGGCCAAGCCGGTACGAACCCCGGTTGATGACGACGTTCCCGGTAATCTTCCCTTCGCTGCCGCTTGAGACGATACGCAAAGGACCGGTCACTGTTGCCGCAAAATCGTCACGGTCGATCAGCGACGCCTGCTTTGCATCGATCGCGATATCCAGGCCGAAGCCGTTTTCGGACGAGAGGTCGAGCGTTGCGCGCCCCGCCACCATCCCGTGCCCGGCATTGGCGGTGAGATTGTCGATGACGAGCTTCGACTGGTCGAACCGTCCGAATGCCTTGATGTTCGTCAGCACGGTTCCGCTGACCGGACTTTCGAGACGCAGCGCTTCGGTGCGCAGCGATCCGCGCAGTTGCGGATTGGCGAGCGTTCCGCTGACGTCCGCCCCCAGCGCGATCGGCCCCGAAATATCGAAACTCTCGATGCCGGTCAGCCGCCAGATGGTGTCGGCCGGGCCGTTATAGCGGACCTGCGCGAATAGCGGGGCATTGCGGAGCCGCGCAGAGAGATCGCCCGACCGGCCGATCGGTGCAATGCGAGCCTGTGCTTGTCCCACCGTCTTGCCGCCGCTCGCAGCGATAGCCCGCACGGCAAGACCATTGCCGTCCAGCACGAGATTGATCCCCGCATCGACGGGGTTCGACATCATCAGCACACCAGCACGGGTCAGGCCACGGACGCGCAGGCTGGCGCTTCCGGTCGGCCCCGCGTCCCCTGCAGGATCGCGATAGATAACGCGCCCGCTCGCAGCACCACCCAGCGCGAGATCGGGTGCCAGCAAGTCCAGTACGGTCAATGGCAGGCTTTCAATTGTCGCGTCGAATTCCGTCGCAGCGCCACCAAACCGTCCGCCGACCGTCGCCGTACCCCCGGCATAGCCGAGCGCCGTCGGTGCCAGCCGCCAGCCATCGCCCTCGCGCGTAACAACGGCAGCGGAATTCAGCTTGATCGGGCGACGATCGACGGTCCCCTGCGCATCGACGACGATGCGGTCGGGCGATACTTTCGCGACCGTTTGAAGCTCGAACCCACGCCCGCGCGATCCGGCAAGGTTTGCGCGCACTTCGCCGACACTGCCGACCAGTCGTGCAGTTCCCGTCAGTCGCGCAAGCGCAACGTCGCCATATCGCAAGCCCTGACCCGTAAAAGTCGCATCGACGCTAGTGCCCTTGGGGTCGAGCAATGCGATCAGGTCGAGCTTACCGCGCTGGACGACCATCAACGGCGGGCCGATCAACTTTACATCGCGCGCCGTCAGATGCGCCTCGACACGCTGGATCCCGCGTTCGGTGGAAAGCAGGACGTTACCGGTCAATCCGCCCCCTGCGACGGTCAATTGTCCTGCCAGGCCACCCGTCACGATGCGCAGGTCGCCCGATGCCTTCACGCCCGATGCCGTCAGCGAGGCGATCTGGATCACTGTCTGCCCCCCACTGGGCAGCAGGATCGCACCATTGCCCTGGAACGCCCCCAGCATCGACCCGCCGTTCGCGGTCCAGGTGAAACCCTGTGCCGTCGGCATTAGCTGTGCGCGAACGTTGTTCAGCTGCGCCGAGGGCAGTGGGCTCGCGAGGATCAGATCGACTTTCGGCCGGCTGATCGGGCCGTCGAGGCGCAGGCGCACCGGACCATATTGTCGCTGCCGCCCGCTTCCTTCGAAAAAGAAGGTGCCGTCGAGCCGTCGATACCCATTGCCGACCAGCGACAACGCAGGCGCGCGCAGCCGCAAATTGGTGAAACGGATGATGCCGTCGGCCTGCCGCTCGAGGTCGGTTTCGATATACGGCAGTCCACCAGACAGGCTGGCGAGGAAAGCATTATCGAGGCGGCGGACCCAGACCTGCCCTTTGCCCGCGACGCGAACACCGCGGCCATTAGGACCGGGCACGACCTTCAGCACGCTTTTGATATCGACGATGCCCAGCCCAGGGATCAGGTAGCGGTTGAGCTGGCCCGACAGGCCGAAGTCATACCTGCCGCTGGCGATGTCGAACAGCAGCGACAGGGTGCCGTTGAGCTTGTCCGAGCGCAGCTTAAGGCCGTCGCCGGTCACCAGTTTCGACGTAACCCGCAACAGCCCCTCGACGCGCAAGTTCGACAATATGCCGCCCGCGACGTCGCCCAACCCCGTCGCGCGATGCGCGGTCAGTGTAATCGGAACCAGCACCGGCTGTGGCGACAATTTGCCGCGACCGGTAATCTTCACATCGTCGAAGCCCGTCGTGTCGAACGAAACTCGTGGTGCAAGTATCCGATAGTCGAACGAAGCCGACGAAAATGGTCCGTCGAGCAAGACGTCCGCACGCAGCCCCTGCCCGCGCATATTGGGCACCGCTGCCTGCGGTTGCAGCAAGCGCGCCTCCACCCGCATCGCGTCGAAGCTGCTGTTCGCAAGGTCGACAATGCCGTTGGCGGCCAGCGCCAATGCGGGGGAGGCGATGGCGATGTGCGTATCGAGCCTGCGGTTGGCGAGCATCGCATTGCCGGTCACGCGCATCATCGGCCCGGTGAGCGTCGCCAGACGCCCCGTCGTCATCAGCGATGGGCGGACAACACCGTCGAGATCATAGCGCCCCGAACGTGCGGTCAGCGACAGTCGCGCGAGTTCGCCTGTCCCGGCCTGTGCGTTCAGCGCGCCTTTCCAGTCGCGCCACGTCCCATCACCACCCAGACGCAGCGCCAGCGACTGCTTCATGCCCAGCATGCCGCCGATCGCACCGCCTGCCGGGGCGTCGAGAGTTGCCGCCACATCGAAGATGTTGCGGTCAGGTGCGCTGTCGAGTTTCAGGACAAGCCGGTCGCTTCCGGCGACACGTCCGTCGAGATCGATCCGCGCGCGGCCACCCTGAATGTCGGCGTGCCCCGTGATCCGCGCCGTGCGTGACGGGCGGACAATCGCCTCGCCGAACGTCATCCGCTCGATCGTCAGCTTGCCGATACGGATGTCGAAGTCGGGCAGAATGGGTTGCGGCGTTGCACTCGGTTTGAGCGCGGGCATGCGGTGCAGCGTCGCGGCGGGGGCGATCAAAGTGTCGATGTCGAGCCGGTTTGCCAGCCAGGCCGTCGGTGACCAGTCGACCGACACGACACCCGATTCGAAGAACAGGCCGCGCCCATCGGACAGGCGCAGGTCGCGGACGCGCGTACTGCCATAGATCGACCCTTCGATCCGCCCGATCTTGATGCGCAATCCGCTGGCCGGGCGCATCGCTTCGACCCGTTCGGCAATGAAGCGGTGCCCGACGCTGGTGTCGGCGATCCACAACAGCGCCGCGACGACTAGGACCAGCAGCAGGATCAGCACGCCGATCCAGCGCAACACCCGCGTCAAAAGGCTTGTCCCAGCGAAACCTGAACCGCGAGAAGCGATTCATTCGGACGACGACCGATCGGTGTGCCAACGTCGATGCGGATCGGGCCGAAGTTGGAATAATATCGCAGGCCCAAACCAGCGCCGACGCGCACGCCGCCCGCGAAGTCGGGGATCGACGATGCATAGACATTCCCGGCATCGACGAAGGGGACAACGCCGAAATTGCCGCCAAAGAAGGGAAGGCGCACACGCGCTTCGAGCGAGAACTCGGCAAGACTGCGCCCGCCGATCGGTTCGTTGAGCGCGTTCAGCGGCCCCAGAAGCTGGTAGCCGAAGCCGCGCACCGACCCCCCACCGCCGGCGTAGAACAAGCGTGATGGCGCGATGGAGAATTGCGATGCGCCCGCAATGCCGCCGAACCGGGCGCGTCCGGCCAGAACGACGCGCTCGCCGATTGGGCGGTAATAGCTGCCGTCGAGCTGAACCCTTACATAGCCGAATACGTTCGACTCGAGCGACACCTCGGGGGAGACGCGCGCTGCGAGGCGGAACCCGCGGGTGGGATCCAGCAGATTGTCCGAGCCATCATATGACAGAGTGAGCGGCAGGGCACCGATATAGAACTGACGACGAACCAGCGCGCCGCGCATGATGTCGAGATTGCGTTCGCTGGAAAACAGCAATTCGCCGCCGAAACTGTACGACCACGGCTTTTGCCAGATGATCGTCGTTTGCCGTTCGAGGCTGCCTGCCAGTTCCAGCTTTTCCGCCTGGTACGCGACCTGATTTTCGTTGCTCGCAAGCAGGCGCGCGTTCAGCACCTGGTCCCGGCGCCCGAAATTACCCATGCGCAGCGTCGCGCCGAGCAATTGTTCGCGCGTCCCGGCGACTCCCCGAAACGTGACCGCCCCCTCGGGTTGGATAAAGTTGCGATGCTGCCAGCTTGCCTCGACGCGAAACCCTTCGCCCGTGCCATAACCCGCTTCGCCCGCGATCGTCCGGAACGGCGCGGCATCGAGCGTCGTTAGCATATCGACAGTACCCGGCGTCTGCCCCTCCACGGCTCGGGTACGTACCTGCGACACCAGACCTGTCGCAACCACCGCCCGCTTGAAATCATCAACGAGATACTGGTCGTAAAGGTCGCCGGGGTTCCAGCGCGAAATCACCTCGGCATGTTTTGCGCTGAATGGCGGCGTACCACCTTCATAGCGGATCACGCCAAAGTTGCGCTTTCCGCCGGGATCGACGTTCAGGTCGAGCGTCGCGGCGCGGGTTTCATGGTCGATGACGATCGACGGGTCAGTGACCTTTGCAAACGGATAGCCACTGCGCGTCAGTTTTTCGATCAGCAGCGCCTGACCGCCCAGCACCATTTCTGCGACCACAGGCGTGGCAGGTTTGACGCCGTACGCCGTTTCCAGCGCGGGAGCGATGCCGGTGCCTTCGATGCCGCGCACATCGACAGTTTCGAATTTGTACTGCTGCCCCGGCGCCACGGTCAGCGTCACGACGACGCGGTCGCCCTGTGCCGCTGGCTTAATGTCGGTCAGGATGGTCGCGTCATAATAACCCTCCGACCGCATGATCGTGTCGAGCAATTCGACGTCGTCGCGTGCCCGACGGTCGATCTGTGCCGCATTGGCGGGCTTGCCGTCGTTCTGGCGCAGGACCGACAGGCTGTCGAAACGTTCGCGGACCTTCGGCAGTTCTTCGGCACCGGTAAGAACGACCGAATAGCGCGGCGTCTCGTTCCGTGGCGCGGTGGCGGATGGTTCGGCTTCCAACGGATCGCGCGTATTCAGATCCGGCCAGGCGACACCCAGATCGGGCAATGGTGCCATCGGCGTTTCGGGATCGAGTCCGTCGACTGAACTGGTAGCAGGGGGCGTCGGCGCACCCTGCTGCGCACGCGCGGGTACAGCCGACAGCGTCGAAACTGCACCCAACAACAGCAAACCCAGCGAACGCGAACCCATGACCTGTGCGCTACCCCCTCATGCGCGCGCATGCCAAGGTCAATTAATCAATGACGCGTTTGTTCCCCGTCGGCTTCGGTCATGATGTCGATCAGCCGTTCGATCTGCCGCCAGCGGCAAAAGCCGATGGCATTGCCACGGTCGCGAGAGAGCCCTGCGTTGGCGGCGGCCACGTCGGCGGCGCATTCGCCATGATCGTCGATCAGGCGGGTTGCATCGAGCGCGGCCTCCCGATCGGCAATGAACGGGATGGCGGGCGAGGTGCGTTGACGCATGAACATGACGGTCGTTCTACGTCGTTGGGGTTGCGGCTTGGCATAGCGAAATGGTGAAGACCTTCTTGACCATGGTTGCCGAACGGTGCTGGCGGCGGGGCGCGGCGCATGCCATGGGGACAGGATGCGAGCTTCAAAAAATCCCCTGGCGGGCGGGTTCATCATTGCCGTCTCCACCACTGTCGGCGCGATCTGGGGTGCACGGCAAGGCCAGCCATCAGCCGGGCTGCTGATCGGCCTGGGCGTCGGTGCGGGAATTGCGCTACTGATCTGGTTGCTGGACCGCCGCTAACGCCGCTGCCGCAGGACGAGGACGGACCACTCACCAGGATAACGCGTTTCGAAACGCATCCCGGCGCGGACATAGGCCCGTGTCACCGCCGCCGCCTGGATATCAAGCAGCCCCGACAGGACCAATGTCCCGCGCGGCGCGACGCTTGCCGCAATCTGCGATGCCATGTCGATCAGCGGCTGGGCAAGGATATTGGCAACGACAAGGTCATAGGGCGCGGCACCGATCAGTTCGCGATGACCGAGACCGTCCGCGACCACGAGATGCAAACCATGAATGCCATTCAGCGCGGCATTCTCGCGCACCACGTCGATCGAAATCGGGTCTATATCCGACGCCGCGACCCGTGCCGCCGGCCACAGCTTCGCCGCCGCAAACGCTAGCAGCCCAGTGCCCGTGCCCAGATCGAGGACGTTGCGGAACACACCGCCGCGACGCTTGATGCGATCCAGCGCCACCAGACATCCTGCCGTCGTCGCGTGCTGGCCGGTTCCGAACGCAAGACCCGCCGGAATAACGAAATCGATCAGGTCGGTACGTTCGGGATAATCCGGCGTACGAACATGGAAACGCCCCGCGACGGTCGGCGGACAGCCCGCCTGGCTGAGCGTGACCCAGTCCTCGCTCGGAAGAGGGAACGCGACCGGTTCTCCTTTCCCAAAGTTGAGAACCAAACCGGTGATTTTCCGCAGCAGTTCTTGTGAAGGTTCCTCTTCGAAATAGGCATCGAGCTGCCAGCATTCGGGCAGGCTGTCGTCCGGTTCGGACACCACCAGCACCGGCGCGGGGTCCAGATCGGTGACGCCCGGTATCTCTTCGGACAGCGCGTCCGCCTCTGCACGCGTACAGGGCAGGGTCAGCTTCCAGCCTTCAGCGGACATAGCTCGCCCCGTTGACGTCGAGCACCGCACCGGTCATCGAGGGCGGCGCCCTCAACACACAAAAGTCAACAATTTCCGCCACTTCCTCCGGGTCGGCGACTTTTCCGAGCGGAATGTCGGCAAGCAGCTTGTCCCCGCCCCGGCTGGCCAGATAGTCATCCGCCATGCCTGTCATCGTAAAGCCCGGACATATGGCATAGGCATTAATGCCCTGGCCCGCATAGGCACGCGCGATCGTCTTGGTCATTGCGACCATGCCTGCCTTCGA
Source organism: Sphingomonadales bacterium (assembly GCA_040004295.1). GTDB lineage: Bacteria > Pseudomonadota > Alphaproteobacteria > Sphingomonadales > Sphingomonadaceae > Sphingomonas_O. Next base: position 27,120 of record JBDUBD010000009.1, read on the forward strand.
GGCGGCGTAATGCCAGTGTGCCGGGCTGTCGCCGCGGTGTGCCGCGCGGCTGGCTATATTGACGATGCGACCGCCGCCATTTTCAAGAAAATGCCGAACCGCAAACCGGCAGAGTTCAGCGCTCGCGGTCAGATTGACCTGCATCGTCCGCGCCCAGCTGTCCGACCATTCGGCATCGGGCAGGTCGATGGGAGAAGCTTCGAAAATGCCGGCATTATTGATGAGCACGTCAACGCGTCCGCCGAACCCGTCAAGCGCGGCTGTCCAAAGCCGTGCGGGCGTCGCGGGGTCGGCGAAATCGCCATCGGCACTTCCGGCAGCAAGGACATTTTGTTCGGCAAGGCGCTGGGCGATGGCGGCACCGATTCCCCGTGTACCGCCGGTCAAAAGGATGTTCATCGCCCGCGCATAGCGAAGGCGCGCGTGCTAGGCCACCAGTCGCACATATTCGCCGGCGGCTTCCTGCAACCGTCCGAGCTTCGCGTTCACATTGTCGAACCCGGTTTCCAGCTCGTCGATTTCGTGGGCAACGGTTTCGGTTTCGCTACGGATCGCGGCGATCGTCGAGGACATCGTGTCTGCGGCGAGCGCGGTTTCATCGACGGCCGCAGTGATCATCGTCACCGTCTGCGCCTGCAGTTCCATCGCCTGGCGGATGCGCGTCGCTGAAGCCTGCACCTCGGCGACGGTCGCGCGGATCGAATCATTGGATGTGACGGTCGAGCGTGTCGCCGCCTGAATGGCCGCGATTTTCTGCGCGATGTCGTCGGTCGCGCGGGCGGTCTGGTTGGCGAGGCTCTTCACTTCCTGCGCAACGACGGCAAAGCCGCGGCCCGCATCGCCCGCGCGGGCAGCCTCGATCGTAGCATTGAGTGCCAACAGATTGGTTTGCCCGGCGACGTCACGGATCAGGCCCAGAATCGAATCGATGCTCTTGGCCGTATCGGACAGCGTTTCCGACAGCTTGACCGCATCGACGACTTGATCGGAGGCGCGGGTGGCGACGTTGGCGGCAAGCTCAACTTCGCTGCGCGCGTCCTCGATCGCACGGATCAGCCCTGCGGCGGTATGGGCCGCATCACGCATCGCGACTGCGGATTGCTCCGCTGCGGCGGCTACTTCGGATGTTTTGCCCAGCATGCCGCGCGTCGCGGCCGAGGCTTCCGACGCCTGATCCTTCAACTTGTTTCCCAGACTGGAAGCATCCGCGACCTCGGTCGCAATGCGTTCCTGAAACACGCGTGTCCCCTCGGAGCGGGCTTCCTGTGCACGGCGATAACGGAATCTTCCGAGGATTGCGCCCATCAGATCCCACTCGATTGCGGCAATCGTCATGATGGTCTGCGCGACGCGCGCACGCTCCACAGGGTCGCTTGGACCTTCCTTTTCGGCATATGCCAGTTGTTCGCAATGTGCGGCGGTCACGGCTGCCCGCAGCCCGGTAATCATGGCCGGCTCATCGCGTGACAATTTGGCATATTCAAGAATGCTATCCGTCCATTCCGGATTGTCGAGTTCTGCGAACTTCAGCTTTATCTGTGCAACCGAACGCTCGATCGATTGGGCGATGACCGTATCCGAAGGCAGGTCGTGAGGCGATGTCAGCGCGCGAAAGCGTGACCAGAACGTCGCGACGACGGCATGAGTGTGGTCGGCGAGGAGCGCGGCCACCACCTTGGCATCAGCGACCAGGGTGCCATGGGCATCAAAGGCCTCGAGCCGCTGCTTCAGCAATGTACGGATTTCGCCGATCGCTTCGTCGCGGACCGATACGGGGGTCGTGAACGTCATCTCCACCTGTCGCCTGTTGTATTACGTTGTGACGTTGCGACTACGCCAACAGCGTTAACACGGGGTAAGGACGCGTCAGGGCGTTGCATCGCTTGTCGATGCGGTTATGGGTCGCCGCACCTTATTACGCACAAAATCGAGAGCATCATGGCCGGACCCCAAGCGCGACCACAAAGTCGCCCATTGTCGCCGCATCTCAGCATCTGGAAATGGGGACCGCATATGGCGATCTCCATCGTCAACCGCGTCTGCGGTGTGGGCATGGCGACGCTGGGCACGGCGATGTTCGTCTGGTGGCTGGCGGCACTGGCGGGCGGCACCGAAAGCTATGCCGATTTCCGCTACTGGGTCGTCAACGCCAACGACAATGGCAGCGCGGGCTGGGCAGTGAATTATCTCGCCAAACTGGTCGCGATCGGCCTGACCTGGGCTTTCTTCACGCACCTCGGCAACGGCATCCGCCACTTCTGGATGGACCTGGGCGCGGGATTCGAACTGAAGCGTAACCGTATCGGCGCGCTTGGCGTGTTTGCGTTCGGCGTGCTCGCGACTTTCGCGCTCTGGGCCTATATCTTCAGCAAGGGGTCGATGTAATGCGCGGCGGTACGGAACTCGGTCGCGTCCGCGGCCTCGGATCGGCCAAGGAAGGTGCTGGCCATTGGTGGCTCCAGCGCGTCACCGCCTTCGTCAACATCATCCTGATGCTGTGGTTCGTCGTCTCGCTCGCCCGCCTGCCCAGCCTCGACTATGGCATCGTCACCGCCTGGATGCGCCAGCCGCTGGTCGCAGTGCCGCTGGCACTGATCGTCATCAACACCTTCTGGCATTTCCGCCTGGGATTGCAGGTGGTGATCGAGGACTACCAGCATGACGAGACGCGCATCGTCTTCATCGGCCTGCTCAACATTTTCACCTTCGGAACGGGCGGCCTCGCGCTGTTCTCGATTCTGAAAGTCGCACTCACGGGAACGCCTCAGTGACGCAAAGCTACAAGATCATCGACCACACCTATGACGCCGTCGTTGTCGGCGCGGGCGGCAGCGGCCTTCGCGCCACCATGGGAATCGCCGAAAGCGGCTTGAAAACCGCGTGCATCACCAAGGTTTTCCCGACGCGCAGCCACACCGTCGCCGCACAGGGCGGCATCGCCGCCTCGCTCGGCAACAATTCGCCCGATCACTGGACGTGGCACATGTACGACACCGTCAAGGGGTCGGACTGGCTGGGAGACCAGGACGCGATCGAATATATGGTGCGTGAGGCACCCGCCGCCGTTTACGAGCTGGAGCACGCGGGCGTGCCGTTCAGCCGCAACGACAATGGCACCATCTACCAGCGTCCCTTCGGCGGTCACATGCAGAACATGGGCGCAGGTCCGCCGGTGCAGCGTACCGCCGCTGCCGCCGACCGTACCGGCCATGCGATGCTGCATTCGCTGTACCAGCAGAGCCTGAAATACGACGCCGATTTCTATATCGAGTATTTCGCGCTCGACCTGATCATGGAGAATGGCGAGTGCCGCGGCGTCATCGCCATGTGCCTGGAGGATGGCAGCATCCACCGTTTCCGCAGCCACAGCGTTGTCCTCGCGACCGGCGGCTATGGCCGCTGCTATTTCACAGCGACCAGCGCGCACAGCTGTACCGGCGACGGCGGTGGCATGGTGCTTCGCGCGGGGCTGCCGCTGCAGGACATGGAGTTCGTCCAGTTCCACCCGACCGGCATTTATGGCGCGGGCGTGCTGATCACCGAAGGCGCGCGCGGCGAGGGCGGCTATTTGACCAACAGCGAGGGCGAACGCTTCATGGAGCGTTATGCGCCGAGCGCGAAGGATCTCGCCAGCCGCGACGTCGTGTCACGCTGCATGGCGCTGGAGGTTCGCGAAGGACGCGGCGTCGGCCCGAACAAAGACCACATCTACCTGCATCTCGACCATATCGATCCCAAGGTTCTGGCCGAACGCCTGCCGGGCATTACCGAAACCGGCAAGATCTTCGCGGGCGTCGATCTGGCCCGCCAGCCGCTGCCGGTGTCGCCGACAGTCCATTACAACATGGGCGGCATTCCGTGTAATTTCCATGGCGAAGTCGTGACGTTGAAGGACGGCAATCCCGACGCCGTCGTCCCCGGCCTGTTCTCGGTCGGCGAAGCTGCCTGCGTCAGCGTGCACGGTGCCAACCGTCTCGGCTCGAACAGCCTGATCGACCTCGTCGTCTTCGGCCGCGCGACCGGTAAGCGGATCGCAGAGATCATCAAGCCCGACACCAAGCACAAGGCGCTGCCCGCCGGCTCGGAAGAACCGGCCCTCGCCCGCGTCGACAAGTTCCGCAATGCGAACGGCAACACCACCACTGCCGAAATCCGCCTCGACATGCAGCGCACCATGCAGAAACACGCCGCCGTGTTCCGCGACACCGCGCTGCTGACCGAGGGGCAGGACAAAATCGACGCGGTCGTTGCGCGCATCGGCGACGTGAAGATCACCGACCGCAGCCTCATCTGGAACACCGACCTGATCGAAACGCTGGAACTCGACAACATGCTGCCCCAGGCACAGGTGACGATGCACTCGGCCAAGAACCGGCACGAGTCACGCGGCGCCCACATGCACGAAGACTATGCCGAGCGCGACGACGCGAACTGGATGAAGCACACGCTGGCGTGGCGGAGCGACGACCAGAAGGTGAAGCTCGATTACCGCCCGGTGCACGATTACACGCTGACCGACGAGATCGAGTATATCAAGCCGAAGGCACGGGTTTATTGAGCTCTGTCAATTCCTCTGATTTACTTTCGTCAATGAAGATGACGGCTGGTTTGCGCTTTATCGCAGCTGCTAGACTAAAGAGAGCGTATCGTCGTCGCCAGTGGATCATGGTTTTAGCATCCGTCGTAGTTCTAGCGATCTCTGCAGTTACCTTAATATTTACGTTGCCGGATCCCTATCCTAAATCTTTTGGTTTTGTTGGGCTTATTGCTTCCGTTCTTATCGTTGTATTTTCAGCGGCTCAGATAGAATCTGAAGATTCTGTAAACAGCCATTTACTCTATAACTCAGCTGTTGAAATTTCTAATATGAGAAGATTGTTGATCGCCATGCCAGACGATCAACGAAACAATGTTTTATTAGATTATGCCAATGAATACGGAGATTTGCTCAATAATTATGGCGTAAACCATGACGACATTGATTTCAAAAGATACAAGTATACCCACAAATGGGAGTTCGATGATATAAAAGATGGCGGCAAGTGGACGGATTTCTTGAATCGTATGAAGCTGTTTATTTCCGATAATGCCATTATCGGGGCTGCATCTGCTGCAGCAATTTCAGCGCTAGCGTCACTTTTAGCCACCCTTGTGCACATATAGCACTAATGTTCAATTTGTCACGATTGTCATCGGCCTATGCATAGACGTTCGTTTGGCGAGCATTTACTCTGTAAACATCTCCCGTAGCACGTTTAATACCGCTGACAGTTCACTCTGTTCAATCTGCCCTAGCCGCTTCACCAATCGCATCCGATCCACCGTCCTGATCTGATCGAGCAGGATCAGCCCCTCCTTCCGGCGGAAAGTCGCCGCAACGCGATATGGTGCGGGGTGACTACCACTGGTCATCGGCGCGATGATGGCGCGGTGGATGATGCCGTTGAGTTCGTCGGGAGAAATGATCAGGCAGGGCCGCGTCTTCTGAATTTCGCTGCCATTGGTCGGGTCGAGCGTAACGAGCCAGACCTCGCCACGTTTTACCACTCCCAATCCTCGTCGCTTTCGTTCCCGAAGGCGCGCCAGGCGGCTTCATCCGGGTCTTCCTCGGCCGCCGCGACCAGTGCTGCCGCCTCCGCCCAGCCCTCGCGCACCTTCGTCTTCACCGGCGTCGCGATCAGTCGTCCGTCCTCGACTTTCAGGTCGAGCATCGTCCCGCCCGCAACGCCCATCGCGCCGAGGATGTGTTTGGGCAGTACCAGCCCGGTAGAATTGCCGATTTTTCGTAGCGCGCTTTGCATATCACTTGCATGACACATGCAGCTCGTTACCACAAGGTTATAACATCAATCGGGTGCGGACTCATTGCGGATTTCCGCCAGTCTCGTGTCAGTCGATGGCCGCCACCGTCTCGAACACCCGCTGCTGCAGCGCACCCTTCGGGTCAATGCCCTTGTCCGCAAGAAAGGCTTCGCATTCGTCGCGCGCGGCCATCCAGTCGTAAGTGACGGCGACGGGGCTGGTGTGGCGGAGCGCGGCAGCATCGACAATGCCCATGCGCCAGTTGTTCGCCTCCATCGTGCGCGACCAATAGATGTCGATGCCCCAACCAAAGCGCAGGCCGGGCAACGGCAAGACCATGTCGAACACGCTCTTGTGGAAAGCCGTGATCGGCCCCACCTCGACGAAATTCGTCCGGTGCGCGAGCAAACCGGTGCGGCGCACCGTCACATCATGGCCCGAGTACGACCAGGCGCGGTGTGCGGGACCGGCAATCTGATAATCCTGCAACGTGCACATCGCGACGAACACGTCAGTGAAGTCATCGGGCAGTTCGACGTCGTCGTCGATCATCCAGACCCAGTCGAACCGGCTCAGGTCATGGTCGACAAGCAGCAGGTTGATATTGTCGAGCTTTCCCACGCCGCCAACATCCTTCACGGCGAGGACCAGGTCGTGCCGCGAGCGAGACATCGTTGCAAAGATGCAGTCGATAGACCCCGGACGGCGGGCCGTCTGGACGCCCGCAACAAGGATGCGCTGCTTCGGGATTGCGGCATAACCGGCTGACGCCTTCAGTCGCGCGATCTTCGGCGCGATTGCGCGGTCGTCGAAAAGATCCTTGGCCTTGCCCACAACATCGTAAACCGCCTGACGAACCGATATGGCGGACCGGTACAGACCCTTCTTGATCGACCCTGTTGCGCCGTTCGCCAACCAGCTTACCTCTTTCTGCACTGCACCATAGGTCATAACGCCGCATTCTCCGGCAAGTTCAATGAACCTGTGGTGAGCGGCAAATTGTCAACGCTTGACGTACAGGGTGCGGTTGCAGACATCGGCACGGGGGGTAACGAATGAAACCGAATTTTTTGTTACGATTGACCCTTCCGATGGTCGCCGGGGTGTCGCTTGCCGCATCGACACCGACCTATACCGCGCCGCAGCATACACAAGCGCCTCCACTGTTCGACAAATTGAGCCCCGCAGAACTCGGGGTAGAAGGTCAGCGCGGGACCACTGCCGAGCGCGCCCGCACGGCAAAATGGCAGCTGGCCGAGCACAGGCGGCTGACCGCCGCCCTGGCGCGCATCGGGCCGGGTCGCAAAGGCGTGGTCGATGCGTTCGTTCTGTCTGCGGGCCTGGACAGCGATCCGGTCTTCGGCCGTGAAGCCCGCGAAGCCGCGCGCGTCCTGTCGCGCCGATACGCAGCGACGACACGGACGATCGTACTGGGGGGCAGCGACGGGCATGCGGAGACCGCTCTCCCTCTCGGCAGCCCGGCGAACATTGCCGCCGCGCTTGCGCGCATAAGCGAGCAGATGGGGCCGGAGGATGTGCTGATCCTTTATGTGACCGCTCATGGTGGTCCGTTCGGCATCGTCTACAACGACGGCGATGCCGGGTTCGGCGTGATCGGCCCGGCGCGGCTGGCGGCACTGCTATCCGAACTCAACATCAAGAACCGCATGCTGCTGATCAGCGCCTGTTATTCGGGCGTGTTCGTGGGGCCGCTCGTCACGCCCAGCACTGCAATCCTGACCGCAGCATCGACCGACCGCACATCATTCGGGTGCAAGGCGGACAACGACTGGACGTTCTTCGGCGACGCACTGATCAATCATGCATTGCGCAGACCCATCGGCTTTTCCGCCGCCGGAGAAGAGGCGGTCGCCACGATTGCGGGATGGGAACAGACGGGGCGACTGCTGCCGTCGCAGCCGCAATCCTATGTCGGGGACGATGCCAGACGCTGGCTCGCCGTGCTGGAAAAGACGTTGCCGCAACTGACCGCGAGTATTGGCAAGCCCGCGACCGATGCGCTGAAATAACTCAGCGTCCGGCGATCCACATGCCGGAATCGCGCCATTCCGGGCGAATGTCGCTGTCCGGCAGCGCGTTGGCAGCCTCGTGTGTCAAAGGCTTGGCTACAGGCGCGACTACGACTGGCACCATCGCGACCGGCACCACCCGCGACCGTGCATCCACCGCCATGGCGAAACTCGGCAGCGGACCAGGTGACGGCTCGCCACCGCGATAGACCACCGGAAGGGAGGCGGCATCGGCGGCGTCGCCCGGCAACCGGTAGAATATATGCGCGCCGACGACATCGACCGGGATCATCCGTGTGCGCCAGCCGGGTGCAACCGCCGTCGTGTGATAGAAAGTCGCACTGCCGACCGGCGCATAGACGTCGCCCGCCAGTGCCGCCTCCGCAACACGCCGGGCACGTATCCACGCAGTCAGCGACGGTGTCCGCGCCATCGCGCCGTCGCAGGCAAAGCTGAACTGGCAGCCCGCCTGGTTCGACCCCTGATAGACGACACCGCACACGGTGTTCGCCCATTCACGGCCATGGCGGACGCGGTTGAGCACGACCTGTGCCACGGCGCGCTGACCGTCGTCGCTTTCCGTCGCGGCTTCGTAATAGATTGCGCTGGCGAGGCAGAGCGTCGCGCGCATCCGGTCCTGCTGGCTGACGCCTGCCACGAGTGAGCGTGCGCCGCGAAGTGTTGCCGCGCCTGATTGCAGCTGTCGCGACACGACTGGAGCCGTCGCCAAAGACGGCGTATCGGGAAGCCTGCCGACACAGGACGTAAAGGCGAGCGGTATCACCAGCGCGGTCAGCCACCGGCGCCGCACCAGCGCGCGACGCATTTGTGCGCGATCGCGCACCGCGAATGCTTGCGTCCGTCCGAGAATCGCCCCCTGCCCCATGTGCCCGTCATAGCCGAAACGATTTAACGATGCGCCCCCGCCTTCAGTCGCGTACCACTGCGGGACATTCACCACACCCGACAGCATTTTCCCAGCCACGCCCGGTCATCTTGCAAACGTAACGATCCGGGACCAGTCTGCACGATACCGATCATTTCAGGGGAGAAGACATATGTTCAACATCATCGGCTGGATCGTCATCGGCTTTCTCAGCGGGCTGCTCGCGCGCTTCTTCTATCCGGGCGCTGTCGAGATGGGATGGATCTGGACGACCGTGCTTGGCATCGGCGGCTCATTCGTCGGTGGCTTCATCGGCGGCATGTTCACCAAAGAAAAGGACATGCTGAAGCCGACGCCCGCAGGATTCATCATGTCGGTCGTCGGCGCGATGGTGCTGATCTTCATTGTCCATCGCCTCGGCATTCGCTGAATTTTTTTGCTGTCCTACAGGACTGAATAATGGCAGCGTCGGGCAATGCATGAGTGCTTGTCCGACGTCGTCATTTCGGTCGTCCGCAAGCGGGAATGGCCAATGTCGCCGACACGCGGTTCAGGTGTGAACCATGTGTGAACTTTGGGCGTCGTCAACGGCAGCAAGGAACTTCCGCAATGGCTAACGCCGCGTCATCCGTTTTTCGCTCGCGAGGGGAGCGTTCTCCCGGTGCCAAGCTCGGCCTTGCGATCGTCGTTGGCATCCTGCTCGCGGTCCCGCTGATCGCGATCTGGGCGCTCGTCTATGACCGACAGTCTCAGTCGGAAACGGCGCGGGCCTCGATCGCCGAAGGATGGGGCGGACCGCAGACGATGGCGGGGCCGCTGCTGATCATTCCCTATCTCGGCCAGACGACCGAAACCGTCGATGAGGGCGGCAAGCAGGTGACGCGTACCAAGACGGTTTGGCGCGAACTGACGTTGGCGCCAGAGGCTGTTACGCTCGACAGCGCGCTGAAACCGGAAAAACGTCAGCGTTCGATCTACGAAGCGGTGGTTTACGAAGCGAAGGTCACCGGACAGGCACGGTTCGCCCTGCCCGCCGACCTGTCGCGGTTCGGCGTGGAGGCCAGCACACTCGCGCTCGACCGCGCGCAACTCCGCTTCGGAATCAGCGACGCGCGCGGACTGTTCGGACCGCCACCCCGCATGGCTGTCGATGGCACAGCGCTTACGCTGCAGCCGGGCAATGGCCTGTCGGCGACAGGCGGTGCGGGATTTTACGCCTGGGTTGATGCGCGCCCGCTGGTTGGAAAGGCGCTTACCAGCAACTTTGCTTTCGATTTTCGGGGCAATGGCTGGCTGACCCTTGTACCCCGCGCGGGCGACACGACATGGCGGATCCGGTCGTCCTGGCCATCACCCAGTTTTCAGGGTGGCTTCCTGCCGGCGCAGCGCGGGGTCGGACCCAACGGCTTCGATGCCACCTACCGCATCGGCAATCTCGCTCTGGGGCAGTCGCTGGTCCAGACCGACGATGCCACGCCCGTCAACACGTCGTCCGACAATGTGCCTGTGCGCGGCGACCTCTCCACACCGACCGGCAAGTATGATGCGCGCGTAACGCTGATCCAGCCGATCGACCTTTATGACCAGGTCAATCGCGCGACGAAATACGGGTTCCTGTTCATCGGATTCACCTTTCTCGCCTTCCTGATGTTCGACGTGATCGGCGGCGTGCGGGTGTCGAGCGTCGAGTATCTGCTGGTCGGTGCCGCCCTGGTGCTGTTCTTCGTCCTGCTCCTCGCCTTTGCCGAGGTAATCGGCTTCACCTTTGCCTATCTGGTGGCCAGCGGCGGCATCATCGGATTGATCACCGCCTATTCTGCCGCAGTCCTGAAAAGCTGGCGGCGCGCGGGCTATATCGCGGGGCTTCTGACCGCGCTCTATGCGGTGCTGTATATCCTGCTGAGCCTGGAGGCGTACTCGCTGCTGATCGGATCAGTGATGCTGTTCGTGGCACTGGCGGCGGTGATGTACGTCACGCGCCATCTCGACTGGGGCGGTGGACACAAAAAGGGGGAGGAGGCAGCAGCGCCCCCTCCCCCGATTTCAGCCTGAGCCAGTTATGCCGCCTTGGCGACTTCCAGCACCGGCGTCTGGCCGCCGATCGCGATCTTGCGGGGGCGCATCGCCTCCGGCACTTCGCGCTTCAGTTCGATCGTCAGCAAGCCGTTGTCGAGGCTGGCACCGGTCACCGTCACGTAATCGGCGAGATCGAAGCGGCGCTCGAACCCGCGATTGGCGATGCCACGATGCACGAACTGGCGCTCTTCGCTTTCGGTCTCGGCCTTCTTTCCGGTCACGACCAGCTTGTTTGCTTGGGCGACCATCTCGATCTCGTCGGGGGTGAATCCGGCAACGGCGATCGTGATGCGGAACGCATCTTCCCCGGCCTTCTCAATGTCGAAGGGCGGATAGTTGTCGATGGCGGCGTTGCGCGTCGATGTCTCGAGCATGTCGAACAGACGATCGAAGCCGACGGTGCTGCGGCGATAGGGGGTAAAGTCGATATTGGTACGCATTGGTCAGTCCTTTCAAAGCAACTGATGAGTTTTCCGGACCCGCAATCGGCATCCGGCCCACACAATTTGGGAGGTGAAATGCAGCTTTCAAGTTGGATTATGTAAAATTATCGAATCACACCCGATCCCCTTTTGCACTCAGGGCTTGCGCTTGCTGCGGCACAGCGCAAATGGGGACGGGACTAACAGGAACCACCGATGGCCGAATTCCGTCTTCCGAAGAATTCCAGGATCAGCCGCAAGGGCAGCGTCCACAAGGCGCAGGCCGGTGCGGAGCGCACCAAGAACTTCAAGATCTACCGCTACGATCCAGATACCGGCTACAACCCGCGTTATGACCAGTTTGAGGTCGATCTCGACAGCTGCGGCCCGATGGTTCTCGATGCGCTGATCAAGATCAAGGGCGAGCAGGATTCATCGCTGACGTTCCGCCGGTCATGCCGTGAGGGCATCTGCGGATCGTGTTCGATGAACATCGACGGCACGAACACGCTGGCCTGCACCAAGGCGATCGAGGACGTAAAAGGCGAGGTAAAGATCACGCCGTTGCCGCACATGGAGGTCATCAAGGATCTCGTTCCCGACTTCACCCATTTCTACGCGCAATATGCTTCGATCGAGCCGTGGCTGAAGACCAAGACGCCGACTCCATCGGGTAAGGAACGCCTCCAGTCACCGGAGGATCGGGCCAAACTCGACGGCCTGTACGAATGCATCCTGTGCGCATGTTGCTCGACGTCGTGCCCGTCGTATTGGTGGAACAGCGACCGGTTCCTGGGACCGGCGATCCTGTTGCAAGCCTATCGCTGGCTGGCCGACAGCCGCGACGAGATGACCGGCGAGCGGCTCGACGAACTCGAAGACCCGTTCCGTCTCTATCGCTGTCACACGATCATGAACTGCGCGAACGTGTGCCCAAAGGGTCTGAACCCGGCCAAGGCCATCGCCGAGATCAAGAAGATGGAAGTCGAGCGGATCGTTTGAGCGACGAACCGGCATTCGCGTTTGGCGAAGATCCCGACAATCCGGGCTGGCATAGCTGGCAGCTGAGGGACCAGACGCGCTACAACGGCTTTCTCGGTCCGCTGATGGTTCGGCGCGAAGGTGACATCGCGCGCGTCCGGATGATGCCGGAACGCAAGCACACCAACCTGCAAAACGCTATCCACGGTGGCACGACGCTGGGGTTTATCGACGTGGCGCTCTTCGCCGCGTCGCGGATATTCGGCCTGGTGGAAGCCGGGTCGTCGGTCACACTGGATCTATCGACGCAATTCATCGGTTCCGGACGAAGCGACACAGCTTTGGACGCCGAAATCGAACTGCTGCGTGAGACGGGTCGGTTGATCTTCTTGCGAGGATTGGTCGTGCAAGGCGACACGAAGGTCGCAGCATTCGCGGGCACCATTCGCAAAGGCGTCGGCAAGGGAATTGTCGAAGGGTGAAAGTCGCCGCGCGTTACCATGCACTCGTCGAAGCAGGTGAACTGCGCCCGGACGCGACACAGGCTGATGCAGCCACGCGGCTCGATGCGCTTCAGTCGGCGCTCGAAGCTGTCCCGCCGCGCGGATCGATCCTGTGGCGGCTTGGCAAGAAGCGGCCTCCGGCACCGCGCGGGATCTACATGTGGGGCGGGGTCGGGCGCGGCAAATCCATGTTGATGGACCTGTTCTACGACTGCCTCGACATCAACCGGAAGCGCCGTGTGCATTTCCACGAGTTCATGCTGGAAGTGCACGATCGCATCCGTATCGAGCGCGCGAAGGAGGTGGGCGATCCGATCGCGCCGATTGCTGCCGCGCTGAACGATGAGGCGCGATGCCTGGCGTTCGACGAGATGGTCGTGAACAATTCGGCCGATGCGATGATCATGTCGCGGCTGTTCACCGGTCTGATCGAACACGGCACGACGATTGTTACCACGTCGAACCGCCCGCCGTTCGATCTGTACAAGGACGGGCTGAACCGCGAACACTTTCTCCCCTTCATCGCGCTGATCGAGAGCAGGCTCGACGTTGTCGCGCTTAACGGCCCGACCGATTACCGCATGCAACGGATGGAGGGCGTCCGTACCTGGCACGTGCCCAACGGTCCGGAAGCAACTGAAGCGGTGCGCGAAGCATTCTTCAAGCTGACCGACTATCCGCCCGAGGATGCGCTGCATGTCCCGAGCGCGGATATCGACCTTGGCGGCGGACGGACACTGCACGTTCCGAAAAGCCTGAAGGGCGTCGCAGTTTTCAGCTTCAAGCGGCTGTGCGGCGAAGCGCGCGGCGCCAGCGACTATCTCGCGGTCGCGCGGCGCTATCACAGCGTCATCGTTGTCGGCATTCCGAAGCTCGGCCCCGAAAAACGCAACGAAGCCGCGCGGTTCGTGACGCTGATCGATGCCCTGTACGAGCATAAGGTGAAGCTGATCGCGACGGCGGATGCCGAACCCGCGCATCTTTATGAGAGCGGCGACGGGCGGTTCGAGTTCGAACGGACGGTATCGCGATTAATGGAAATGCAGAGCGCAGACTATCTTGCGGAAGGGCACGGATAGGATAGCGTGTCGCGTAATAGGGAGGACTCAAATTCCATGAAAAAGATTCTGCTCGCCGCCACGATACTCGCGACCACACCGGCGCTGGCGGCACCGCCCGCCATGTCTGCCGCAGACGGCGCGGCAACAAAGGCGATGTTCGAAACGGCGATCAACACACCGACGGTCCTCGGGCGCGGCAAGGTGCCCGAACTCGCCAATTATCTTGCGGGTGAATTCAGGAAGGCGGGATGGGCGGACGCCGACGTGAAGGTGTTGTCCTACGATACCAAGGGCGACAAGACCGCCGCGCTGGTGGTGATCTGGCGCGCGACGGGTAAGCCGGTCGCGAAGCCGATCATGCTGATGGCGCACATGGATGTCGTCGAGGCGAAGCGTGAGGATTCGACCACCGACCCGTTCGTGCTGACCGAAAAGGACGGCTATTATTACGGTCGCGGCACGACGGACATCAAGGAAGGCATCGTCGGCGTCAGCCGCGCACTGATCCAGCTGAAGGCAGCCGGATTCAAGCCGAAACGCGATGTCGTCGTGTTCTTTACGGGTGATGAGGAAACCAACGGCATCGGCGCAGAGAAAGGCGCGACCGAGTGGCGGGCACTTATGGGCAACCCGGAACTGGGCCTCAACGCCGACGGCGGTGGCATTGGCTTCACGCTCGACGACAAGCCAATCGGCGCATCGATCCAGACGGCAGAAAAGACGTTTTCCGGTTACACCTTCACCGTGACCAACCGTGGCGGTCATTCGTCGAAGCCGCGCAAGGACAATGCGATTTACGAACTGTCGCACGCGCTCGAGCGACTCGAGGCCTACCGGTTTGAGCCAATGCAAAACGAATCGACACGCGCCTATTTCGCCAACCGCGCCAAGATTGGCCCCGCGCCGCTGACCGACGCGATCAACCGGTGGCTGAAGGACCCAAAGGATGGTGCCGCCGCCGACGTGATCGAGGCGGAGGAAAGCGAAGTCGGCCTGACACGCACCCGCTGCGTCCCGACGCGCCTGTTCGGCGGCCATGCCGACAACGCTCTGCCACAGTTGGCAACGGCGATGGTCAATTGCCGCATCTTCCCCGGCGTCGATCCGAACGCGACACTTGCCGAACTTCAGAAGATCGCCGGTCCGGGCGTCAAGGTGACACGCAACGACGACTATGTCGCCTCGCTCGCCTCCCCGTTGCGGCCCGATGTGACGGCAGCCTTTACCAAGGCGGTCACGACGCTGCATCCGGGCATGCCGGTCACGCCTGAAATGTCCACGGGCGCGTCGGACGCACGACCGTTCCGCGTTGCGGGCATTCCGGTTTATGGCGTCGGCGGCGAGTGGGTACGCGTTCCCGTCGATCTCCGTGCACACGGCAAGGACGAGCGACTGCCGGTCAAGGCGCTGGACGACAACGTCAAGCACTGGATGATCCTGGTCAACGAAATGGCAGGTAAATAAATCGTCTCGCTACTGCGAACCATTTGCAAAGATAATCCTTCCCCGATGGTTGCGGCGTTAACCCAACGCGCCTAAGCGGCTCGCAATTCCGCAACCTAAGGGAAGGACTGCGCCGCAATGGCACGCAAGAAGATCGCGCTTATCGGCGCAGGAAATATCGGGGGTACGCTCGCCCACCTCGCCGCGCTCAAGGGTCTGGGCGATATCGTCCTGTTCGACGTTGTCGAAGGCGTTCCGCAGGGCAAGGCGCTCGACCTGTCGCAGTGCGGCCCGGTCGAAGGGTTCGACGCGCAGATCACCGGCACCAACGACTATGCCGATATCGCCGGGGCCGACG
>JBDUBD010000071.1:0-14428 GCA_040004295.1 Sphingomonadales bacterium
AGCGGGAGTTGGATCCCCGCCTTCGCGGGGATGACGAAACGAGAGAACATCAAGTCTGCTCAGTCCTTCAGGACGTAGAGATGCACGCCGCCATAGATCGACGACCGGTCACGCCGCGTGAAGTCCAGCGACTCTTCGGCGCGATAGTCCCAGCGTCCCAGCAGGTCGGCCGGAATGCGCCCCGGCAACAGGCTAGGTGCCGCCGCCGTGCGGAACAGCACGCGTGCGCCGGGCTTCGCCGTCCGCGTGATCTGCGTCCACAGATCGGTCAGCTGCGTGTCGGTCATCCAGTCCTGCGCGTCGAGCAGGATGTAGCGGTCACGGCTCGCGGCGGGCAGCCCCGCCAAATGCTCGGTGAAATTGGCATGGAGCATTTCGACCCGGCCGATCCGCTCGACAACCGTCCCGTAATTCGCCTTTTGCAGATAAGGCGGCAGCGACGCGTCATCGGTGCGCGCATAGCCACGCCCGAACGCCTGTTGCGCGAAGTAATTATCGCGAACGTCGAAATCGCAGGCGAGTTTTTCCAGGCGCGTTCTCAACACGGTGCGAATACCCTGAGGGTCGTCAGCAGCGAGCGAGTCGTACTGGGCGGGCGGGATGCCCAGCCCGAACAGCGACGCCGGCTGGTCGATCAGCCAACGCACGAATTTCTTGTCGAACACCGGCGCCAGCCGCGTTTCGAACACGCGCCGCTGCTCCTCGATCGACCCGGCCTGAAGCAACTCGGTCAGGTCGATCTTGTAGAGCTTGGCCAGCAGATGCGCGGTGCCGATGAAGCTGCCGAGCAGGCCGCGCTTGTAGATATTCTTGGCAAAGCCACCGATGCGACGGCGGCCCATGACGTCGCGCCCCTCCCAATAGAGGCGCGTCGAGTCGTCGAGGAACGGGCGGATGTGGACCTTGTACGCGGCCAGATTGGCCTTCTGGTCCGCTTCGCCGAAGAAACGGTGGAACGCGGCATAGTCGGGCAAGTGCCGCGCCGCCGCGATCTTCAGCCGGTTATAGGCGACGTGCGCGGTGTTGAGATCGACCGCTGTGATCGCCAGCGGATCGGCCGTCAGGTAGCTGAGCACGTTGCAGCCACCCGACGCGATCGTCACGATATGGCTGTCGGGCGTGATCGCCAGCGCCTCCATATCCACGACCGGGTCTTCCCATATCTGGGCATAGACGAGGCCGCGGAAGGCAAAGGTAAAGGCGCGTTCGAGCAAGCCCGCCTTCGACACGGCCTCATGCTGGTGCACGGCCTTTCGAACGGCCTTGTTGCGCAGACCCTTTGTAACGGTCGCGGTCGATGTCATCTGGTCGCTCCGGCGCTCATAGTGTGACGGCTATGGGCAAGTGCTGTGACGGCACTGTGACGCTAGCGCAAGGCGTCAATGGGCGTTGTGGGCGTTCCCGGTGTTCGACTCTTCGGACTCGACCGTCGCGCTGTCGTCCTGAACCTCGGTCACCTCATCGGGAGCCATCTGGTTGGCGGCGACATCCTCGACCGTGTTGGTCGAGGCAGGTACCGGACCGCCGCATGCGGCAAGTGCAACGGGCGCGACAATAATTGCGAATGATTTCATGGCGCAGGTGTGACAGATTGCTCGTTGACGTCAACAGACTGTGGCATTCGCAGCCAACACCCCCTAGGGAGCGCGCATCATGAACCTCCGCACCCCGCCGCTCGCGATCGCGCTTGCCTCGGACCACGCCGGATTCGATCTCAAGGCCATGCTCGCCGACTGGCTGCGCATGCAGGGGCATGAGGTCATGGACCTGGGGCCACACGACACCGCCTCAGTCGATTATCCCGACTATGGGTACAAGCTTGCCCAGGCGATTGCCGCGGGCGACGCGCAATATGGTGTTGCGATCTGCGGATCGGGAATCGGCATCTCGATCGCGGTCAATCGCAATCCGGCAGCGCGCTGTGCCCTGGTGTCCGACAATCTGTCCGCCCGGCTTGCCCGCGAGCATAATGACGCGAATGTCATCGCGTTCGGCGCGCGACTGATCGGCACCGATACCGCCAAGGATGCGCTGGGCGCTTTCCTGGCTACCCCGTTCGCTGGCGACCGCCATACGCGCCGCGTCGCCAAACTCGGCAACCCCGCACTTTCGAAGGAACCGGTATGAGCAGCCAGCCCGCATCCTATGGCGACGTCCAGCCAGACGGCTTTTTCACGCGCGACCTGATCGATGCCGATCCGCAGGTTTTCTCGGGCGTTGCGCGCGAGCTCGACCGGCAGCAGCATCAGATCGAGTTGATCGCGTCCGAAAACATCGTATCGAAGGCGGTCCTGGAAGCACAGGGCTCGGTCTTCACGAACAAATACGCCGAAGGCTATCCGGGCAAGCGCTATTATCAGGGTTGTGCACCGTCCGACGCGGTCGAGACGCTGGCCATCGAGCGCGCCAAGCAATTGTTCGACTGCGGCTTTGCCAACGTCCAGCCCCATTCGGGCGCGCAGGCGAACGGCGCGGTCATGCTGGCCCTGACCAAGCCCGGCGACACCATCATGGGCATGAGCCTGGATGCCGGTGGTCACCTGACCCACGGTGCCAAGGCCGCTATGTCGGGCAAATGGTACAACGCCATCCAGTACGGCGTGAAAGCCGACGATCACCTGATCGACTTTGCGCAGGTCGAGGCACTGGCGATCGAGCATAAGCCGAAACTGATCATTGCGGGTGGCAGCGCCTATCCGCGCCATATCGACTTCGCGCGTTTCCGGGCAATTGCCGATACCGTCGGCGCGATCTTCATGGTCGACATGGCGCACTTCGCAGGGCTGGTCGCGGGCGGCGTCCATCCGACCCCATTCGGTCACGCCCATGTCGTGACCACGACGACGCACAAAACACTGCGCGGCCCGCGTGGCGGCGCGATCTTCACCAATGACGAGGCCATCGCCAAGAAGATCAATTCGGCGGTATTCCCGGGCCTGCAGGGCGGGCCGCTGATGCACGTCATCGCGGCTAAGGCTGTTGCGTTCGGCGAAGCGCTGCAACCCGAATTCAAGGGCTATGCCCAAGCGATCATCGACAATGCCAAGGCGCTGGCCGCACGGCTGAGCGAGCGCGGCGCGAATGTGGTTTCCGGCGGCACCGATACGCATCTGGCGCTGATCGACCTGACCCCGCTCGGCGTAACCGGCCGTGATGCCGACGAAGCACTCGAGCGCGCGGCCATCACGTGCAACAAGAACGGCATACCGTTCGACCCGCTCCCCCCCGTCAAGACCAGCGGCATCCGCGTGGGTTCGCCTGCGGGCACCACCCGCGGCTTTGGCGTCAAAGAGTTCCGCGACATCGCCGACATGATCGCCGACGTCCTCGAAGGACTGCGTGACAAGGGCGAGCATGGCGATCCCGACGTCGAAGCCAATGTCCGCACCCGCGTCCGTGCGCTGTGCGAGCGTTTCCCGATCTATCCCGCTGTATGACAAGCCTTGAACCACTGTGTTATCTACCTATAACAGTAGCTCTGACACTCAAGGACAAGTGACATGGAACCAACCGACAACGAACCGCGCACCACGGGCAAAGCCATCATCGACACGCTTGATGCGGTCATCGACGATGCAGGCGACCTTATGGGCGGAACACGCACGTCGAAGATTGCGGGCGGCGCAGCGATCGGTGCCGTTGCCGCCGTGGTGCTGCCGTTCTCGCTGCTCACCGGCGCGCTGATCGGCGCAGGCTATTCTGCCTGGCGGCAGTCGAACCGCCCGAGACTGTAGAGCCGCGTGCGCTGTCCGTTCTGCGCCCATGAAGACAGCCAGGTAAAGGACTCGCGTCCGACCGAGGATTCGGCGGCGATCCGTCGGCGGCGGCAATGCGAAAGCTGTGGGGCGCGCTTCACGACGTTCGAACGCGTGCAACTCCGCGACCTGACTGTGGTGAAGAGCGAAGGTAGGCGCGAGACGTTCGAGCGCGACAAGCTCGCCCGCTCGGTCGCGCTCGCCTGTCGCAAACGCCCGGTCGATGCCGCGCAGATCGAACAGATGGTGTCGGGCATCCAGCGCCAGCTCGAAACGCTGGGCGAGCAGGAAATCTCGACGAAACAGATCGGCACATTGGCAATGGAGGCACTCAAACGCGTCGATAGCGTCGCCTACATCCGCTTCGCCAGCGTCTATAAGGATTTCGCCGAAGCCCGCGATTTCGAGGAGTTTGCAGGATCGGTGAAAGAGGTCGCAGATCCGAACCATCCGACCCTGCCGATGGGCGAGTGAGGGTGGCGTTCTGGGCCTATATGCTGCGGTGTGCGGATGGCAGTTATTACACTGGGCAGACGCAGAATCTGGAGGAGCGGTTCGATCACCATCAGCGCGGCGTGGACCGCGGCTATACGTACAGTCGTCGGCCGGTCGAGCTTGTCTGGTCCGATAGCTTCGAGGAACGCGCTCAGGCCATGGAAGCCGAACGCATCCTGAAAGGATGGTCTCGCGCAAAAAAGGAAGCACTTATCGCGGGAGATTGGAAACGGGTGAGCCAGTTCGCTGTCCCGCCGACCGAACGCTCCCTTCGACGTGCGTTTCCCGAGCGAAGTCGAGGGGCTAAGCCGAGCGAAGTCGAGGCACCCAAAAGCGAGAAAAATGTTCTCGACTACGCTCGAACTAGTCCCTCGACTTCGCTCGGGAAAAGGGACAAAACTTCCCCTCCCCCCGCCATCGTCCTCGTCCGACCCCAGCTTGCCGAAAACATCGGCAAGGCCGCGCGGGCAATGCTCAATTTCGGGCTGACGGACTTGCGGCTGGTGAGCCCGCGCGACGGCTGGCCGAACCCCGACGCGGGTCCGGCGGCCTCGGGCGCCGACGAAGTCATCGGCAATGCGCGGCTATTCGACAGTGTGGCGGACGCGGTTGCCGACTGCGCGCACGTCTATGCCACGACGGTACGCAAACGCGGCGTGACCAAGCCAGTTGTCGATCCGGCGGAAGCGGCCGTCGCCATTCGTCGCGCGCCAGAAAAATCCGCCGTGCTGTTCGGCCCCGAACGCGCTGGTCTCGAGACCGACGATGTCGCTCTAGCCCGCGCGATCCTGACGGTGCCGGTCAATCCGGGTTTCGGCTCGCTCAACTTGGCGCAGG
The DNA here is from genome assembly GCA_040004295.1 of Sphingomonadales bacterium. Taxonomy (GTDB): domain Bacteria; phylum Pseudomonadota; class Alphaproteobacteria; order Sphingomonadales; family Sphingomonadaceae; genus Sphingomonas_O. Next base: position 5,088 of record JBDUBD010000071.1, read on the forward strand.
CAGTGATCCTCGTCGCCTATGAATGGTCGAAGGGGGCTGCCTTGCCCCAGCCGCCCAAGACAGAGATCGATCCGCCAGCGCCCCAGGACGAGCTCGAGGGTCTGGTCATGCAGTTCGACGCCGCGCTCGACCGCGCAGGCTTTTATTTCCCGCCCGCCAAGGTGCCATCGACCAAACGTATGGTTCGTTCGATCCTGACCAAGCCGGGCTGGAGCACCCACGAAGTACGGACGCTGCGCGGTGTTATCGGGGCGCTGACGAATCCGCGGCCGAAGTCCTGATCCGGTCGAACGTGTCGAATTCATAGGCGATCGACGCTTCGACCAGTTGCTCCCACAATGCGCCCGCAACTTCGGACGGCCAGCCGAACGCCACCGCATTGGCGCGCGCATTGGCGATCACCGCAGCCTTGCGCGCCTCGTCACGGACGGCACCGCGATCGGGCTTGATCCGCGCGGCGGCGTCCATAAAAGCGAAGCGGGTAGCGATAAGTGCGGCAAGCTGTCGGTCGGTTTCGTCGACGCCGGCGCGGACTTCGGCCATTGTCATGCAATCTTGGGGAGCAATCATGGCGGCGCTTTAGCCGCCCACGGGTTGACTTCAAGCGCACAATCTATACTGGCCCCCGCTTCGCAATTGACCCCGCACTCCGGTGAAGCGGTGGTCCTGCCCGATCCTAGATCGACGTAGCGCGGTTCCGGAAAACAAGAAACGGCTCCTCAAGGGGTCACGCAATTGAAGGACTACCAATGTCGAAGCGTCATAGCGCCAAGCACAAACTCGACCGCCGTATGGGCGAAAATATCTGGGGCCGCCCCAAATCGCCCGTCAACAAGCGTGAATATGGTCCCGGCCAGCACGGCCAGCGCCGCAAGGGCAAGACCAGCGACTTCGGTCTTCAGTTGAAGGCCAAGCAGAAGCTGAAGGGCTATTACGGCGAAGTCACCGAAAAGCAGTTCAAGAAGCAGTACACCGAAGCGGCCCGGATGAAGGGCGATACCTCGCAGAACCTCATCGGTCTGCTCGAGCGTCGCCTGGACGCGATCGTGTACCGTGCCAAGTTCGCCCCGACCGTGTTCGCTGCGCGCCAGTTGGTCAGCCACGGCCACATCCGCGTCAACGGCGTGAAGTGCAACGTCGCGTCGCGTCGCTGCTACGTCGGCGACGAAATCTCGCTGGGCAACAAGGCGCAGGAAATGGCGCTGGTCATGGAAGCCCAGAGCCTGCCCGAGCGCGAAATTCCCGACTATGTCGTGACCGACGGCGCCGCAAAGGTGACCTTCACCCGCGTACCGACACTCGACGAAGTGCCGTACCCGGTGAAGATGGAGCCGAACCTGGTCGTCGAATTCTATTCGCGCTGATCGGTCGGTTCATGTCCGATACGAAGAGGGCGGCCCGCAACGGCCGCCCTTTTTGTTCTTAACGTCTCGTGACGCGCAGAGCATGAGACGATAAAGCGAGGCTCATGCCCAACTCCCCCCCCGAATGGTCCCCGCACGATTCCGTGTGGATCGGTTTTCCCAGCGCGCCCGACCTGTGGCTCGACGATCTGGACGGTGCGCAGGAAGAGGTCGCGGCTTTTGCCCACGCCGTGCACGCGGGAGGCAAGGGCGAGACCGTCCGCTTGGTCTGCGCAAACGACGATGCCGCCGAACGCGCGCTGACGTTGACGCGCGGCATCCAGATTCAGGTCGTGCCGTTCTTCGACATCTGGCTGCGCGATACCGGGCCGCTGATCGTGCGTGGCGAAGACCATGCGCGGATCGCGCTCGATTACCGTGGCAATGGCTGGGGCGGGAAATACCCCTCCCCCGTCGACGATGCGCTAGGCGGGTTGCTGGCTGCGAGCATCGCCCTGCCCCGCGAACCACGCCACATGATCCTGGAGGGCGGCGCGATCGACATGGACGGTCACGGCCTGCTGGTCACGACCGAACAATGCCTGCTGAATCCCAACCGCAACCCGTTGATGACGCGCGGGGAAATCGAAGCGCAGCTACGGCTCGATCTGGGCGCGACGCGCGTCCTCTGGCTTGGGGAGGGTCTGGTCGGCGACCACACCGACGGCCATGTGGACAATCTCGCGCGCTTCCTGGCGCCGGGCGTGCTTGCGCTTCCCGAGCCGCACGGCCCGGACGATCCCAACGCCGATATCTACGCAGACGCCTGGGCGCGTGCGCAGGACTTCGGCATCACCTGCGTGCCAATGCCGTCGCCTGGTCGCATCCTGATGGATGACGAAGTCATCGCCGCCAGTTATATGAACTTCTACATCGGCAACGCCGCCGTTGTCGTGCCCGTTCACGGCGCGGCGAATGACGACGCGGCCGTCAATGCACTGAAACCCTATTTCCCCGACAGGCTTGTCGTTGGCCTCCCCACCGACCACATCCTGACGGGCGGTGGCAGTTTCCACTGCATTTCGCAGCAGGTTCCAAAAGCATGAGCACGATTACCGTCGCCGCGATCCAGTGCGCCCTCCCTGGTCCGCTCGCCGCGAACCTTGCGACGGTCGAAGCATACGTCCGCGAGGCCGCACAACATGGTGCGAAGATCATCCTGCCGCCCGAACTCTTCGAGGGGCCGTACTTCTGCCAGACCGAAGAGCTCCGCTGGTTCGAAACCGCGAAACCCGTGGCCGAACACCCCAGCGTACTTGCCATGCAGGCGCTCGCGAAGGAGTTGCAGGTCTATATCCCGACCAGCTTTTTCGAGCGCGACGGACAGCATTATTACAACAGCCTGGCGATGATCGACGACGCGGGCGCGGTCATGGGCGTCTATCGCAAGAGCCACATTCCCGACGGGCCTGGTTACGAAGAGAAATTCTATTTCCGCCCCGGCAACACCGGCTTCAAAGTGTGGGACACGAAATACGGGCGTGTCGGCATCGGTATCTGCTGGGACCAATGGTACCCGGAAACCGCGCGCGCGCTGATGCTGATGGGCGCGGACATCCTCATGTTTCCGACCGCGATTGGTGACGAGCCGGAGGCGGAGGATCTCGACACGTCGCGGCTCTGGCGGCGGGCAATGGTGGGCCACGCGGTATCGAACGTGGTGCCGGTCGTAGCGTCGAACCGCATCGGACCGGAGACCGGCAGCACCGGCCACACCCAGACCTTCTACGGCCACAGCTTCATCACCAACGAACGCGGGGATTTCGTCGGGGAATATGGTGCGAGCGAGAGCGGCGTGCTGGTCGCGACGTTCGACCTGAACGAAGTCGCAAAGAACCGTGCGGCATTCGGGTTCTTCAGGGACCGGCGGCCCGAGCTTTATGGGCGGCTGGTGCAGGATGTCTGATCCCATGCGCCGTCATCCCAGCGAAAGCTGGGATCCCCCGCGTCTCGGGTGCGCCACCTTCGCATGAGCGGCTGGGTCTACATCATGACCAACCGCCCTAGAGGCTTACCGTATATCGGCGTAACGTCGAATTTGCCCCGACGGGTTTTGCAACACCGCGAGGGCACCGGCTCGAAATATTGCAAACGCTACAATCTGATCCGCCTTGTGTATGCCGAAGAACACGCCTCGATCGGCGACGCGATTGCCCGTGAAAAGGCGATGAAGGCATGGAAGCGCGATTGGAAGATCGAACTAATCGAGGCTACCAATCCGGCGTGGGACGACTTGTGGAACGTGCTCGCGTAAATGGCGGGAGATCCCAGCTTTCGCTGGGATGACGCGCGCGCTTGATCAGCGCAAAGCCACCGCCCGCGCGAACACCGCTTCGAACATCTCCGCCGTCAGCCGTCCCGTATTCTGGTTGTATCGCGAGCAGTGATAGCTGTCGATCAGCACACGACCGTCGGGCATGCGATGTTCGTTCAGATGGCCGAAGCGCGCCTTCGGCAACCGCCCGCCCATCACCTTGACCGCGGACTGATGCGCAATCTGTCCCAGCGCGATGACGATACGGACATTCGGCAGCACACCGAGTTGTCCCGCAAGGAATGGCCGACAGGTGCGGATTTCCTCGGGCGTCGGCTTGTTTTCGGGGGGCAGGCATTTGACCGCGTTGACGATCATCGCACCCTTCAGGGTCACGCCGTCATCGACCTTGGACGCATAGACGCCCTCGGTCAGCCCGAATTTCGCAAGTGTCGCAAACAACAGGTCGCCAGCGAAATCTCCGGTAAAGGGACGCCCGGTCCGGTTCGCGCCATGTTTGCCCGGCGCGAGGCCGACGATCGCGAGCCACGCCTGCGGATCGCCGAACGCCTGCACCGGCGCGTTCCACCAGGTCGGAAATTCGGCCTGACAGGCATGGCGATAGGCAACCAGGCGCGGGCAAAGCGGACAGTCGCGGGGCGGTTCGGTGTCGGAAATGGGGCTTACGGGAAACATGGAAGCGGGTTAGGGCCATGGCATGAGCAGGCATAGCTATTTGATCGCGCTTGGGGGCAATCGGGCGCGTTCGAGGGGGATTATCACCACACTCGTCACCCCGGCGAAGGCCGGGGACGCTCTCAAAAAAAGTACTCCTTTGCCGCTAGCGGCCCCGGCCTTCGCCGGGGCGACGATCGTAGCGGCATCGCGCGTCCAAACCACATCTCCACTCGGCCCGGGCAAGCGCAGCTACGCAAATGCGGTCGCGCTGATCGAAAGTAACATGAAGCCGCGCAAGCTGCTGAAGCACCTGAAATCGATCGAACGCGACCATGGCCGCCGCCCCGGACGCCGCTGGGGCGACCGTGTGCTCGATCTCGACATCATCGGCTGGTCGGGCGGCATCTGGGCATCGCCCGGCCTTGCGATCCCCCATCCCGCGTTCCGTGAGCGTCGTTTCGTGCTGGCGCCGCTGGTCGAGGTGGCACCCGACTGGCGCGACCCCGTGACCCGCCTGACGGCACGACAATTGCGCGCGCGCCTTGACCGAAAACGGCCCCGCGCATAGGGGCAGCGCCTTGCCACGAAGCGCCCGCCGCTTCGCAGGCAACCGCGCAGGGCGGGCTCGTAGCTCAGTCGGTAGAGCAACGGACTTTTAATCTGTAGGTCCCGGGTTCGAATCCCGGCGAGCCCACCAGCGCAATCACCGCATTCGATGCACGGTTTCATAAAAATGAAACGTCAATGTCACGCGTGTGACGCCGTTCTTACGCCAAGCTGCAACCTGCGCCCCCTAGCGGCGCTTCCCAACGGCACGATGGAACACACGTCTCCATCCGTGCTCCGGAGCTGGGGAGCCCAACATGATATTTGCCGTTCGCCGCGACGACAGGTCGCGCGCCATCCGCATTGCTTTGGCATGCAGCGCCTCGATCTGCGCGGTCACGCCAGCGTGGGCACAAGCCCCGGCGGAACCGGAAGCCGAGGGCGAGATCGTCGTCACGGCCAGTCGCCCGATTGCGGAATCCGAAGCCGCCGCGCTTCAGGTGCAGCGCAATTCGGACTCGCTGATCACCGTCGCCGCCTCCGACGCGGTCGGTCGCCTGCCGGACCAGAACATCGCGCAGGCCGCATCGCGTTTGCCGGGCGTGAGTGTCGAGCGCGACCAGGGGCAGGCGCGCTACATCAACCTGCGTGGTGCACCGAAGACATGGACGACGCTGTCGTTCGACGGCATCAACGTCGTCAGCCCGGAAGGGCGCGATAGCCGTTACGACTCGATCCCGTCGGCCATCGCGTCGCAGATCGTCGTGCAAAAGGCTGTCACGCCGGACATGCCGGGCGAAACCATCGCAGGCAACGTCAACATCGTCACGCGCTCGGCGTTCGACTACAAGGGCTTCCATCTCGGTGCCAAGCTCGGCGCAGGGTACGCCGAACTCGGCAATCGCGACGAGTATGAAGGGTCGCTGGTCCTTTCCAACACCTATGAAACCGGCGTTGGCGACATCGGCGTCGTGATCAGCGGCTCGTACTACCAGCGCAACATGCTGACCGACAATTTCGAGACCGACTGGGAAGTACCGCTCACGTCGAATCCGATCCTTCCGCTCTATCCCAATGCGAACGTGCGTCAGGATCAGCGGCCCGGTTTTGCCGACCGCTACTGGGGACGCGAAACCGAAAACAAGCTCTATCGCCTGACGCGTCGCAACTGGTCGCTGTCGAGCCGGATCGACTGGAAGCCCGATACCGACAACACCATCTCGCTGCGGTCGCTCTACACGATCTTCACCGACAACGAGATGCGCGACAATTACATCATTGATCTCGACGATCGTCAGTCGGACCTCGGCGTACAGTCGGCTGCATGCCCGGCTGTCGCCGCACCGATCACGACATCGGGTTATGCCGATACTTGTGCGAGCGGCAACACGCCGTTCCAGGGCACTGTGTATGGCGTGGACATCAACCAGCGCTCAACGTTGCGAGCGTACAAACAGTCGATCTGGACCAGCTCCATTGCCGGCGACCACAAGTTCGGCGACGCCTGGGGCTTCAAATGGGTCGGCAATTTCACACGGTCGATCGACAACCGTTCCGTAGTCGGTGAAGCGCGTTACGATAGCCCGTCAACGCGGACGCTGCGCCCCACGGTGAAGTATGATTTCACCAATCCCGGCCATCACTACTTCGAACTCTATACCACGCAGCAAACGGGTGCCGTGTTCAGCGCCGGACCGCGCGTCGTTGATATCGACAGCTTTACCAAGCCGATGTCGTCGCTGCGCGCGCTCGACGCCTATGACACGACCGACGCCTATACGGCGAAGGGTGAGTTGAACCGCAAGACCGACTGGTTCGGCGGTGACACGACGTTCCGCTTCGGCCTGCAATATGACAACCGGACCAAGACCGCGAGCGAGGTTGAATATCTGACGAGCGGCACGGCAAACCTCGCCGCAGCGGGGATCCCGACCGACTTCCTGACCAATGCCGAAAACCCCGGCACCTACAAAGGCAATCTCCCGCTCGGCTACACGTTCCATTATTTCAGCGAAGCAGCGATGCGCGCGAATATTGCGAAACTGCGGGCAACCGCAGCGGCCAGTCCTCTCACAGATAACAACTATAAGGTGACAGAAGAAATCTTCGCGGGTTATCTGATGGGAACAGCCAAATTCGATTGGGGCTCGATCGTCGGCGGCGTCCGCGCCGAGCGCGTGAAAAACACCGGCGAGGCGATCGGAACGATCACCACGACGGTCGGCGCGACAACGACCACGACGAAAGGTTTGATCAAGGCATCGAGCGACACGACCCTGTTTTTTCCGTCGCTGCACTTCAACTACAACATCGACGATACGAAGAAGCTGCGGATCGGCTTTACCAGCGGCGCGGCACGGGCGGACTATGATCAGTTGCGCCCCAATATTGTGATCAACGATGCGAACCAGACGATCTCGGGCGGCAATCCTGGCGTGAAGCCAGAACGTGCCTATGGCGTCGATGCGTACCTAGAATGGTACGTCCAGCCGCAGGGTTATTTTATGGTGGGCGCTTATTACAAGCGGGTCGAGGACGTGCTGTTCAACACGCGGCGTCAGTTTGGCTCGGACGCGCTCAATAGCGGGGGCACGGACCGGTCGGGTTATGTCTACACGGGCCTCGTCAACGGCGGCTCGGGCTATCTCTATGGCTTGGAAGCGGCGGCGCAAATGCAGCTGGAACCATATACAGAAAAGCTCGGCCTACCATCGTGGACCGGCGGCTTCGGTATCAACGCAAACGTCACGCTGAACCAATCGGAGGTCAGCAAGCCCGCCACGCCCGCTGTGACAGGTACAGGTGTAGCGACCGACGTTCTCAACATCCCGGAACGCAAGGTGCGTCTGCCCGGTACATCGGACGTCGTGTACAATCTGGGCGTCTATTACGAAAAATACGGTCTGTCGGCGCGGCTTCAGTATCAGTTGAGGACCAAATGGCTGGATTCGGTCGCGGACACGCTGGTCGATGCGGGCGACACGTACTGGGATCTCGATACGGAGATGGACTTCTCGCTCCGCTATGAGATCAAGAAGGGCTTCGAGGTCTATTTCGACGCATCGAACCTGCTCAATCAACCCGGTCGCCGCTATTCCGATGCGATGAAGGGCGACAATCGCTACACGATCGAATGGGAACGCTTCGGTCGGCGCTACACCGGCGGCGTTCGGGTTACGCTGTAATGCGGCGCACGCTTTTGGGAGCGACGGTGGCGCTGCTTTCGGGCTGTGCGACCGTTCCGGCACCTGTGGCCGTCACGACGGTAGACGTTCCAGCCGCTGGCCAGACGGCGGCGGTCGCAACGGCCAATGCCGATGCCGCCGACGACCCCGCAATCTGGCGCAACCCGCGTGCGCCGGGCCGCAGCCTGATTGTCGCGACCGACAAGAAGGCGGGCCTCAACGTCTATGGCCTCGACGGCAGCCTGAAGTCGTCGTTCCCGGCAGGGCGCGTCAACAATGTCGATCTGCGGCAGGTCGGGCGGCGGGTTATCGTCGTTGCCAGCGACCGCAATGACAAGGCGAACGGCAAGCTCGCGGTGTTCGAACTCGACACGACCGCGGCTGTGCTGAAACCGATCGGCGTCCTGCCAGTGGGTCCGGGCGAAGGCTACGGCGTCTGCCTGTCGTCGCCGCGCGGCGGCCCGCTGACGGCGTTTCTCGTCATGAAGGCGGGCGACATCCATCAGGTCGAACTCGATCTCGGTGCCAGCCCGTCGGCGAAAACGGTGCGTACGATGAAGCTCGCGACCCAGTCGGAAGGCTGTGTCGTCGATGACCGGACCGCAACGCTTTATGTGGCGGAGGAAGACGTCGGCATCTGGCGGTTCGGTGCCCGCAAGACCGACCCGGTCGAGCCTGTCCCGGTTGCAAAGGCCGATGGCCAGCGGCTCGTCATCGATGTCGAGGGTCTGGCAATTGCGGCAGAGGGCGCGCGGGGCGGTTACCTCATAGCATCGAGCCAGGGTGACAGCGCCTATGCGGTCTGGCGCCTGTTCGACCTCAGCTATGCGGGGCGTTTCCGCATTGCGCCGAACGGGGCATTTGGTGGCACGTCCGAAACCGATGGTATCGAGGTCGCGACGGGCAGTTTTCCCGGCTATACGGGCGGCCTGTTCATCGCGCAGGATGGCGACAACCTTCCCGCCGCGCAGAATTTCAAGCTCGTGCGCTGGGCGGATGTGAAGAAGACGCTGAAGCTGCGCTAACCCGCGCCATTGCACCGCAGCAAATCCTGGGCTAACGGCTCGCCCGCGACAGGTTCTCCGAGAGGAGATCAAAAGGGAAGCCAGTTCGATTCTGGTGCTGTTCCCGCAACTGTGACCGGCGAGCGACGTGTCGTTACACCACTGGGCAGTCTTTCGAGATGGGCCTGGGAAGGTGACACGAAGCATTGACCCGGAAGCCAGGAGACCTGCCTGTCGCGGTCGGTCCTTTGTCCGTGCGGGAAGACGCGGG
>JBDUBD010000010.1:0-42290 GCA_040004295.1 Sphingomonadales bacterium
AGCAGATCGCAGGCAGAAGTAGCGCAAGGCCAAGACTACCCGTCAGATCCGCGAGCCCACCTGTCGCAAGCGGGACGACAGCACCGCCAAAGATCGCGACGTTGATGATACCCGACCCGTCGGCGGCGCGATTACCGAGTTTTTCGGACGCGAGGCTGAAGATCGTCGGAAACATGATCGCGTTCATTAACCCGATCGCCAGCAGGCTGTAGCCCGACACATGACCCGTCGTGCTGATCGAGATCAGGATCAGCGTGATGGCACCCGCCGCTGCGAATGCCAGCAACCTGCCCGGACTGACGACGCGCATAATGCCGGAACCGATGAAACGGCCGACCATGGCGCCGCCCCAGTAAAGGCCGATCAGCTTACCCGCCGCCTGCTCCTGAAGGCCCATCACATGAGACTGCATCAGATAGCTGACGACCAACGAGCCAACCGAAACCTCGGCGCCAACGTAAAGGAAAATACACAGCGCGCCAAAGCCGAAGCGCGGGCGCTTCAGCAAGTCGAGGCCAGCAAGCCCTACACTCGCTTCGTGCTTTTCACTCTTGAGTCGGTTACGGAATATCCAGACTGCGGCGGCGACGATCGCAAGCGCGGCGGCGATACCCAGATAGCCGTGCACGATCGCCTGGCTTTCGGCTGTGCGATAGGCATCGAGCTGCGGGCCGGACAGGTCAGCCGCCTTCAGCGTAGCGAGGCTCCCTAGGATCAGTACCGAACCGGCAATCGGAAAGATGGTGGTGCCCAGCGAATTGAACGCCTGCGCGAATGTCAGGCGGCTGTGCGCGGTTTCGGGCCTGCCCAGCATCGAGATCAGCGGATTGGCGACGACCTGGACGATTACCACGCCGCTCGCGAGGACGAACAGCGCCAAGAGGAAAAGTCCATAGGTTGCGGTCCGCGAAGCCGGGATGAAGAGGAGGCAACCGACCATCATCGTCAGCAAGCCTGCCACGGCACCGCGCATATAGCCGATTTTCTTCACGAGCTTGGCGCCCGGAATGCCAACCAGAAGATAGGCAGTGAAGAAGCAGAACTGCACCAGCATCGCCTGCGTGTAGTTCAGCGTGAACAGCTCCTTCAGCTTCGGAATGATAACGTCATTGAGCGAGGTAATGCCGCCGAAGATGAAGAAAAGGCCCATGACGAACAGCCGTAGTTCGGGGGCGTCGACATGGCCTGCCGCATCCTTCCCGCCCCCCGTCCCTACTCCAGTGTCCTGCGTTATAAGCGCCATGTCCGTCCTCCCCAAAGCATGATGCGGGCGCCGTGCCCGAATTCGAAAATAATGTCTTCCGCCCAGCGCCTTTCGACGCCGACGATGCGATCCGACGCGTCGGCACTTCGTCGCAGCCGTGCATTCGTTCCAGAGTCAGGCATCGCCTGGAATCGTCGCGACAAGGGCGGACGCGACCAGCGCGAACAGGGCCAGCAAGAGGAAAAGATTGTCGAAACCGAAGTCGGGCACAACCGAGATCGCAAGCCATGGCATGATTAGCGAGGGCGCGGTGTTGGTGAGGTTGAAAATTCCGATGTCGCGCCCCCGCCGCTCGGAGTCGGGAAGGATGCGGAGGGTCTGGCTGGCATGGAGCGCAAGAAAGGTTGCGCCGGCCGCCGCGAAGAGAAGATAGGCGATCTTCGCCGCAGTCAGGCTGCCCGCCGCTGCCATCGCCATCAAACCAGCTCCCGAAACAGCCGCCAGTATCGAAAGGGCCGCAAAGGGATGTCCATGCCGATCCGTCCATCGACCGACCGCGAGCGCGATGACGATCGACGCCGTCAATCCTCCCGCGAACAGGGCGGTCTTCTCCCCATCCCCCATCGCAGGATCGAGGGCGCGCAGCCAGAAATAGAGATAGCTCGCCAGCGCTGCTCCCGAAATCTGCAAGAGCAGGCGTGCGACCCACATGTGGACCACAGCCGACGTGAAGCGCAGCCGCGAAGGCCTGTCCCGCAACGCTCTGTCCTTCGACTCTGATTTCTGCTGCGGGCGCCCGAAAAGCAGCAGCGGCAGAACGAACGCAACCGTCAGCGCGGCTATGACAACAGCCTTGTCTCCAAACGAGGAGACACTTCCGGCTGCAAGGACGATTGCGGACCAAGCGCCGAGCGCAGGGGCAAAGGAAAGGAGACCACCAAGCAGGCCCTTCTGCGTATCGGGGACGAGATCGCCCGCCCAAGCGACGAGCGGCACGAGCATCATGTTGAGCGTGACCTGCCAGGCGACGACCAGCCACAGCAAGGCGCCGATTGTCTGGCAACGGACCATCGCGAGCTGGAGAGCGATCGTCATCACGAGTCCTGCAGCGATCCAGGCGCGGCGGGTTTTCGTTCGGTCGCTGATCCATCCGAAGACGATGCCGGCCGCGCTCGCCGCGACGGCCCCTGCAAAGACGATATAACCCAGCCACAAAATATCGCCCTGTCCGGCAAGCTCGGTCACGCGCGCCGGCAACACGAACATCAGGAACGGCGTATAGGCGATAACGCCCCCCGCATAGGCGAGCGCATAGAGAAACAGAAAGCCGACAGGCTGGCGCCCCTCCGCGTCGGCCGCGCTACGCATCGATCCCGTCTCCATAGCCCTGTTCAGACGCACGTATGCCACGGTTCAATGGCCCATGCCTTACGGCTTACCGGAAAAATTGCAGCCATCCGCACCGCGTCGAGCGGTACAGATGGCTGCCCTTCCCCCTTTAGAAGTTAACCCGGGCGCGCAGGCCATAGGTGCGCGCATCATTGAGGAAGCGGATGTTGAGCGACGATCCGACCAGCGCCTTTTGCGAAACTTCCTCGTCGAGGAAATTGCTGGCCCAGGCCTCGAGCCGGAAATTGTGGATCGTATAGCCGATCCCGAGATTGAGCGTCACATAGCCTTTCTGCCGGTCGGGAAAGCCAGCCCGCGCAGCAGACTGGCGGGTGCCGTCCAGAAACACGATATCAGCCTCATTGAACTGGCTGAGGAAGTAGGACGACCGATAGTTGAGCAGCGCCTGCCAGTCGATGCGGCCCGGACCCGCATCGAACCACTGCGACAGGCGTGCGCTGATGTTCATCTTGGACGCCAGCGGCAACTCGTTGCCGACGAGGCTGATCAGTGGCGATCTGCCGCCCACGCCGAAGTCCTGTGCGCGGGAGTCCGCGACGACGCCCTGGGTGATCTTGGTATCGAGATACGCAACATTAAGGTCGAGTCCGAAATTTCCCGGCAGCTTCAATCGCATTTCGGCTTCGGTGCCGTAGATGCGCGACGCACCGATATTGCGGTTGACCAGTGAATAGCTGTTGCAAACATTGGCCGTGTCTCGGCCGATGCAGGTCAGGTCCTGAAACACCTGGTTCGAGTAATCATAGTAAAAGCCTGTCACGTTGAAGACCGCCTGCCGCCCGAAGACGTCGAAACTGTTACGGCTACCGATTTCATAGACGAGCAGCTTTTCCGGACTGAAGGTTTCGGGGATCAACGATCCGTTGAAACTGTCGTTGAAACCGCCCGATTTGTGAGCTGTGGAAACCTTGGCATAGAGCATGTTGTGGTCGGTGACGTCGAACTCGATGCCTGCACGCCAATCGAGGAAGTTGAACTTCGAACTGCCAACCTGCTGACCGGGAATAGCTAGGTTCGCATAGCTGAATCCGCCGTTCGTGTTGGACGGGTTGAGCGCCGGGCAGTTGACGAAACCGTTGTCGATATCGGGTCGGTCGATGCAAGTGCCGTTGGGATTGCTGCCATTGGCGATCGCGCCGATCTGGGCGATCAGCGTGTCGCGAAGTCCCGGTGTCTTGACCCCTTGGAGCAGGAACTGTGCCATGCCCTGCGGCGTTGTGATGCCGGTGACATTGAAGTTGGGCCGGTCGAGCAGGTTGGGACTAAAGCCTTCGGTGCCGAGACGCGTCGCAAAGCAACAGGCAAAATCCTCACCGCCAAGGGTCAATGCCCAGTTGCCGCCGATCCCATAGCGCGACTTCTTCTCGTCGGTGTAGCGAAGGCCGCCGATAAAACGCAGCTGGTCGGTGACGTCGAAGGTGCCGTCGCCATAGAAGGCAAAGCTCTCACCCTTGACGTCGGGCATTGTGAACTCGGTCCCGGAATAGCAGCAATAACCCCGGTCAGCGAGCGAAAAGTAGCCGACGGCCTGGTCTTCGTTGAAATAGAAGGCCCCGAGATTCCAGCGGAAGCGCTGGTCGTTGTTGGCGAATAAACGCGCCTCAAAGACCTGGCTCTTTGACCTAGTCTGCCAGAAATTGCCCGAAAAATTGTCGTACTGAACCGCCGAGAGATCACGGCCGGGATAATCAATGCCGTCGCTCGAGGCGTTCACTTGGTTGAAATTGACCGAGCGGTAGCTGCCGGTAAGTTCCGCGCTAAACGTGCCGAAATCATAGTTGACCTTACCCTGAACACCCCAGAGTTCATTCTGCATGTCACCCTGCAGACCGCGATAGACGACATTCTTGAGATCGAGCTGCTCGGGCCTGAGGCCGCTCGCCACAACGGCACTGAAGATATTCGCACCCGGGTAACCCGTCCCGGTTTCCTTGCCATAGTCGCCGACGATCGAGATGCTGAGCTGGTCGGTCGGCTCCCAAAGCAGCGACAGGCGACCGGCGTAATTCTCCTCAAGACCAGCGGGTTTCAGCCCCTTCGCGAGGGCGCCTGTCGAGACATTCTGGAAGCCATAGTCGCGGTTAATGTAATAACCGGCCGCGCGCACCGCGAAGTTCTCGCCGAGCGGAATGTTGATCGCACCTTCCCCGCCATAGGAAGAACGGTTCGCGATCTCCGCCTGCATATAGCCGCTGAATTCGCCGAGACGCGGCTTCGCGGTGATGATGTTGAGGGTTCCGGCGACCGCATTGCGACCGTAGAGCGTCCCTTGCGGCCCCTTGTTCACCTCGACGCGCTCAAGGTCATAGAACATCAGACCAAGCCCGCGCGGGCGGGGAATATAGGTGCCGTTGAGATGCGGCGCGGCGCCGGGGTCGCCTAGCTCGGTGCTGTTCGCCGAACCGACGCCGCGGATGAAAATTTCAACATTGCCTTCCTGGTTGGCGATACTGAGGCCGGGAATCGCGACCTGCAGCTGGCGCAAGTCGGAGATTCCATCCTTGCGTAGCTGATCGGCATTAAGCGCCTGCACCACACCAGAAACGTTCTGCAGATTTTCCTCGCGGCGGTTCGCTGTGACGATAATCGTATCGTCGCGATCCTCTGACGCCGTATCCGCGACGGCCGCCTTCTGTGCCTGGGCCGGCACCGTCGCGGCCGAAGAAAGCAGCGCCAAAAGCACTGAACGCGTGAATATACCCCTTTTCATATCATCCTCCCTGGTTTGACTCTTATTTGCATACGAACTGCGGGCCTGCCGGCGAGACGATGCGCGCCGCGGACAAGGTGATGTCGAGACTGCCGGCGGTCGCAATCGTCAGCGGCATGTCGACATGTTTCATATCGACCCCCGCCTTTTCGAAGCAGCGGAGCGGCACCGCCATAAGCGTCCATTTCCCCGATTTCGCCGCTTCGGCGAGGAGGTTGCGGATCGGAAAGCCGCCGCCACAACTCTTACCACAACCCATCAGCAGGCTTACATCGGCCGTTGGTGCCGCATTGACCTTGAACTCGATCTCGAGCGCGAGGTCGCCATTCGACTGGCGCGCGAAATCTGCGGGAGTGTCCTGCGCGATTGCCGCTACAGCATGCCCTGCTCCCGTCCAGCGAAGACGGATCGAGTCTTCCTGCGCCACGCGATCAGCCGCACGCACATCGATCAGTTGGGGGCCGGGATTGGTGGAAAGCGCGCCCGGCGCGCCAAGGAGCAGGCGCCGCCCGGTACCGGGCTTGCCAGCGGCGAACAGGATGCCGGGATCCGAGGCCGGAGCGCCCGCCCGCACCTCGGGCTGAATCGCGAGTTCACCCTTGTCGGCGAAGGTCAGGCCGAATCCATAGGGAAAGAGCGGATTGTAATCGCTGTCGCCGATATTGAGCGCTGTCTGATCGCTCGATTTCGGCCAGCTATAGGGCAGTTTGCCGCGAAAATCGGCCTTGCCGAACAGCACATCGGCCACGCCGCCGCCCTCCGAGCCCGGAAGCCAGCTGGCCACGAAAGCGTTGGATGCGTTGAGAAAGGGATTGACCCACATAGGCCGTCCAGAAAGGAAGACCGCGACCGTCGGGACGCCTGCCGCCTTGAGCGAGCGCAGCAAAGCCAGATTTTTTGAATCGTCGTAGCCGAGATCGGGACGGTCACCCTGGAACTCGGCATACGGATCCTCGCCGAATACGACGACTGCCACATCGGGCTTGCGTGAATAACGACCGTCGACCGACAGCGTGGCAGTACCGCCAGCCGCCTTCACCGTCTCATCGATCCCTTCCCATATCGACTGCCCATTGGGAAAGTCGGTACGCTTCGTACCCGTCCCTTGCCAGCTCAGCGTCCAGCCGCCGGTCTGCTTGGTCAGATTGTCAGCACCATCGCCGGCGACCATGATCTGGCCGCCGGCCTTGAGTGGCAGCAGCCCGCCGGCATTTTTGAGCAGCACAAGCGATTCGCGTACTGCTTCACGCGCGAGAGCACGGTGTTCCTTTCCACCAAGCAGTTCGAATTGTCCGCCATAAGGCCGAGATGACGGTTTTCCTGCCTCGAACAGCCTGGCCCGCACCTTTACGCGCAGGATGCGGCGCACCGCGTCGTCGAGCCGCGCGACCGGCAGCGCGCCATCACGCGCATGTCCGAGCGTCGTGCGGTAAAGCTCCTTCCAGCTGTCAGGCGCCATATACATATCGAGCCCGGCGATCGCCGATTGGGGGCAATCAGTCACCGTACAGCCCGCGACCTGGCCATGGCCGTTCCAGTCGCCGACGAGAAAGCCGTCAAAATTCCAGCGATCTTTCACCACACCGGTCAGCAGCGAATGGTTACCGTGCATCTTGGCACCGTTCCAACTCGAAAAGCTCACCATCACCGACTGGACGCCAGCGTCGAGGGCGGGGAGATAGGGCGGACTGAACAGGTCGCGAAGGCGGGCTTCGGACATCTGGGCGTCGCCTTGATCCTTGCCGCCGCTGGTACCGCCATCGCCGAGAAAATGCTTGGCCGTCGCGATGATGTGGGGACCGCGCAGCCAGTCCTTGTCACCGATCTTGCCCTGCAACCCCTCGATCAGCGGCGCCGCGTAGCTGGTCGCGATTTCGGGAGTTTCGCCAAAGCCTTCATAGGTACGGCCCCAGCGATCATCCCGCACGACAGCCAGCGTGGGCGCGAAGGTCCAGTCGAGTCCTGTCACACGCATCTCGATCGCCGTTGCGGCACCGATACGGCGGATGAGATCAGGGTTTCGCGCTGCGCCCAGCCCGATATTGTGAGGAAACAGCGTTGCGCCGACGACATTGTTGTGGCCATGGACCGCGTCGCTTCCCCAAATCACCGGGATGCGGGGAAGCTTTCCATTGGGTTTCATCGACGCGGCATAGAAGGCGTCGGCGGCGGCCAGCCAAGCCTTCGCCGGCGCATTGTAGCGTCCACCAGGATCAGAATTGCCACCATTGAGTACCGCGCCAAGATGATAGCGATAGACATCGTCGGGGGTCACGCTGGCGATGTCCGCCTGGATAATCTGGCCGACCTTCTGCTCAAGCGACATCGCGGAGAGCAATTGGTCCACCTGCTGCTCTACCGCAGGATCCTTGGCGATCGTCGCTTTGCGAGCGGGCCAATTTTCCGGCCGCGCCTGACCGCTCGCCTCAACGACCGATGTCTGCGCCGCAGCGATGACGATATGAGGGTATGCCAGCGCGATCAGCAACGTCGCTCCAAGCGCAATGACAGCCCCACGCGGCAAGTTCATTTCCTCTTCCTACTTTTTATGTCAACGTTTACCGTTTATCGGTCAACGATTACCGTTTATCGGTCAACGATTACCGTTGATGATCGACAGAAGTCAAGAGAGACGCTAAGGGGGAACTAGGATCGAGGCAGCAAGGCCCCCGAGGCTCGATATCCCGCTGATCGGAGAGGGAAATTTCGAAGCGATCAACGATCGTCGATATCGCGCGGATCGCAGGGGTCACTCCTAAGACAGTCTCGCGCGCGCTCAACGATGCCCCTCATGTCAGCGAAACGGTACGCCGGAAGGTCAAGGAGGCTGCGGCTGCGCTCGACTATCACCCGAATATCGCCGCGCAGAGCCTCATCGCGCGTCGATCCTATCTGATCGGCCTGACCTACGAACGGCCCAGTCCAAGCTATGTCGTCGAATTGCAGAACGGCGCGCTCGGTCGGCTCGAAAACGGCCGCTACCGACTTTTGGTGCTCCCCTTCAACCATGTCGCGAGTCGGCCGGAAGAGCTCGGCAAGTTTCTCCTGCGCGCCGGACTCGACGGCGTCCTGCTCGCGCCACCGGCCTGCGATCAGCCAAAGCTGCTCGACATCCTCGAGCGCCAGAAGCTCGCCTACGCCCGGATAACGCCGCACAGCGATCTCGACCGCGGCATAGTCGTCGCGATGGACGAGATTGCCGCCGGCCAGACGGTCGCCGCCCATATACTGGGGCTTGGGCACCGGCGCGTCGGCATCATCCTCGGCGACCCCTCGCACGCCGCGAGCAAAGGACGAATGGAAGGCTATCGGCAGGCCTTCGGGGAGGCGGCTTGTTCCATTGACAAAAGGCTCGTCGTGACTGGCGACTTCACCTATGAAGTTGGCTACCGCGTCGCGCTCGAACTGCTCCGTCGCACCCCTCGCCCCACAGCGATCCTTGCCCAGAACGACGACATGGCCGTCGCCGCGATTGCCGCCGCTCGCGATCTCGGTCTTGCAGTCCCGACTGATGTATCTGTAGCGGGGTTCGACAATTCGGAAGTATCGCGGACCGCCTGGCCCCAGCTGACGACCGTGCACCAGCCCGTGCGGGAAATGGCATGGGACGCGGCGGACAGGCTGATAGCCGCCCTTGATCAGAAAGAAGGGGTGGCCGTGCCCCGCCGACGCGACCATCCACACGAACTCCTCGTCCGCGCCTCCACCGCCGCCCCACTCGATAGCGCACAACCGAAGCCGTAGCGGTGCCGACGGATCAATCCGCCTTAAGCGGCGGGTTCGCAAGTTCGATCAGTTCGCGCGCCTGCTCCGGAAACCAGGATCCCGCAGGCGGTGCCGTCAGACCGCGCTCGGGATCCGCCGGTCCACTGGTCCCGCGATGACATGCGCCATCGGATTCCCCGGGGATCTTGATCCAGAGGAATGCATCGACGTACGGATTACCACTGTCGAGTGTTGGCGGACGACCAAGTCCGCGACCTGGCGGATTGCACCAGACTTCCGCATCCGAATATTTGCCGGCGGGCGGATGCCAAGACCCTCTCCCATTGCGGCTGGTATCGATCACCGCATGTTTCTGCGACGCTGGATCGTGCCGCAACGCTGCCTCTTCGAACAATCGGTCATAAGCGGCATCAGTTTTCCACCAGGTCGAAGTATCTTCGAACACCGCAAGCCGATTCTGGCTGGGACAATCACGCGGGTCGAGTCCGCTGCGGGTTACAAGGTGGATGCAATCGCTGACCCAGCGCGCGTAGGGCACGATGCGTGCGTCATTCTCGAAATTGGAAACATTGAGGAAAAAACCCGAGGTCCGCGCGACGCCTGCTTTGATCAACCGGCTCGCGATTTCACCGGGCGCGAGCCAACTGCTGCCGGTTCCGTCGAGATAGAGACGCACCCGTGGCATCGCGGCGAGAATCGCCACTGCGCCCTGTAATTGCACATACCTCGCATCAGCCGCGCTGCCGTCGCGTCCCTCCGGACGGCAATGTTCGGTGATTCCGTCGAGGGTCCGGTGCCACGGAACAACTCCGAGACCATCAGGCTCGAGAATGACGATTGCTTCGCGGTCACCAATGCCCGCAGCGAAACCGCGGATCCAAGCCAGATAGGCGATACTATCGGCGGCACCACCGGCCGAATAGAGCGCGCAGTCACGGAACGGGATATTGTAAGCGACCAAGACCGGAATCTGGTGCGCTGCTGCAGCGCGATCGACAATGCCCCTGGCCTTTTCCTCGACGAAATCGGGTGTCCCGTATGAGAACCATGTCGCCGAGGGGAACTGCGACAAAAGTATGGCATCACGCCGTGCCAAACCTTCGGCCCGGTCGGCGGCCTGTGCTGTTGTGTTTACGGAATCAATGAAGATACGCGTGTCACGAATCTCGGCGCGAGCTGTGCCGATGCAGAGCACAAAAACCGGAAAAACGAAGAATGGCAGCCAGCGTTTCACAGATTTCACATCCCGCCTGACATGGTGCGTGCCATATCAAACTGATGATGTCATGTCTGGACGCCTTCGTTGGCCCTCGATCTGCGGATCATCAACGCCCGATAACAGCAAGCCCCCCACCCTTGTAAAGCTCTCCTGCCTGAATTTTCGTAAGACCCGCCTGTTGATCCTCACTAAGTCCGCCGATCGAGGCTACGTCCCGGACGGCATGCAAGCGCACTTGACGACGTGCGGGATCTGCAAGTGATCCCCTCATCCCACCCGATCGACTTCCCTCAGGGTGGGCATGGTCACCTAGTCTGAATGAATGCCCAAGACTTTGAGAGCGTTCGACGCCCGCCTCCTTCGCGCGTCTGGAGCGACAGCCTTTAAGACCGGCAGAATGATCGCGTAGCGATCACTTCTGGAAAGCCGCTCAAAGGCGGCCTTACATTCCGGATGCGCTTTCAACGCTGCTTCCAACTCGCTGGGAACGACCGCATCTGCCTGTGACGCGTAGGCTGCCTCCCAACGACCGTCCGCCCTCGCTGCCTGTACCTCTTGGAGGCCGGGCGCATGCATGCGCCCGGCCTCCAAGAGGGCTTCTGCACGCCACACGTTGAGTTGCGACCAGGGCGTTCCGCGTCGGCGCGGTGAGTAGCGTTGGAGAAATGAGACACTGTCGCGGGCTTTGCGGTGGCTGTCTATCCAGCCAAAACACAGTGCCACATCGAGAGCATCCCCTATGGCGAGTCCTTTGTTCCCGATTCCTTTCCTTGCGACCGCCAGCCAAGCCTCGCCAACCCGACGATGATTACACGCAAGCCAGGACTCCCACTGCTCCGCGTTGGAGAACTCAAGCACCAGCTGGTCGTCGGGTGTTGTCATTGCGGCTCGGGGCATAGAGTGGAGACGGTCGCAGCGGCGACCTTTAGGCGAATCAAAGTCTGTCTCTTAAAATCAATGGAATGATTTCTGAGCGGCCATCCCGCACGAGAGTGACTAAAACACGATCTCCGTGGGCCTTCGTGCGAAACATGGTACGGACATCCGACAGTTCCGCAGCCACAGCAGGTCGCCCGTTAATTGCCGTTACAATGTCGTCCTTTTTGATACCGGCCGCTTCTGCGGCGCCACCGGGCGAGATATAAGCGACGATGAAGCGGTCGGTGCCGGCATTGAGCCACATGCCGGAGCGATCGAACGTCCCGGCGTCCAATGGAGGCGGCGCAAGAGACTTCAGGTACATTATCTGCTTCGAATAGTCGAAGCTCGTCACAAAACGCTTCAGCAGACCGCTACCGACATTGCCTCCGAAGTTTGAATCGCTGAACGAACCAGCGGTAGCGCGCGACAGGCCGATCACAGGGTGATGAATTACAACAGAGCCGAGGGTCAACGAAGGCGCCCGTACAACCTGCGACATCGAGGGGCCGCCGACCCCCCATCCGGTCATGGCTTTGATGCTACCCGGGAAGCGGGTGTCGAGTTTATTGGCAGTGACAAAAGGACTCGTCATGTCCACTTCGTTTCTTGATCCGGTGTCGATGTCGAACAACGCCGGGATGTCAGCGATGCGGCCCTCGACCTGAGGCAGGTGATCGTAGAAGGTAAACGGAACAGCGACGCCCGCAGCAGCGGCATCGAAATCCTCGAAGCGAGTGAATGTCAGCCTGCTGCGACCGTAGTCGATCTCCAGCGCCAGTCGACGGAGCAATTCAAACCCGATCATTCCATCGACCCGGATGCCTTCGACCGCCGGGTCATAGATGTCCATGGTGATGGCCGTCTGATCGTGCATGCGGATCGGCCCGAAGGCGATTTCGCGTACCTTGGCATAGCCACTCGTAATCGTTTCGGCGCCCGCGCCTGATGATGGCGCAGCGCCGGCAGGTGACAGACCTGCTTCCCGCACGATACGCGACGACAGGATTGTATGGCCTCCCGTGTCGACGATGAAGGTATAGGGACCGCGGCCCTCGACCATTGCTTCGATATAGATGTGGTTGTTCAGCAGGCGGAACGGCAGGGTTGCGGAGCGCCGCTCATCATCAATGGTCACGCCTGTTGGCGCAGCTGATGGGGCAGCGTAGTCGGATAAAGGAGCGGTGCGCTGTCGAGACACGTCTGTGAGTACCATGGACGCATAGCTCGCCTCCCCGGTGCCCCCATCAACGATGAGCTTCGTCGGAATCATGAAGCCGTCGCGCCGCTTGTAGTCCTGGTAAAATGTGCGCGTATTGAAAAACAGCTGTCGCTCCGCAACCTGTGCGAGAAGCCGGGAGCGGGCGTTAAACCAGGCTTCGAAACGAGTTCCGCCGCGCGGCGTAACCGCCAGCCTTTGGAAGGTTTCTCTGCCGATGGTTTCTCGTCCCAGATAGACGATCTCGGCCCCGCCTCGATCGGTCCGCCACCAAAGATTCGCGTATCGATACGCTTCGTTAACAGCAAGTCGGACCCGGTCGCCACCGTCTTGCCGCGTGTAGGCCCCCGAAATATCACGCATCCACGGAGTCGTTCCGTCGTAACCGCTTCCTACAATGATGGCACCCAGGTCGCTTTTGGTTGCATAGGCGCCCGTCAGAGTGTCGAACCGAACAATTACCGTGCCGGACAAGCCCTGACCGGTGTAGATATACTGTGTCCGAATTGTTGCCGGCGGATAAGCGCCCCCAACCGAGATGCGGTTGGAGGCGAGAACATCATCAACGACATCTGCGGCCGCAGGCGCTGTGTGAAAGACGGCTATCGTAAACGTGAAAAAGGACAACAGTGCAGTCGAGCGCATCGAATATTCCCGATTTTGAAGGCGGACCCTTGTATAAGGGCGGCAGGAGCAACGGCTTGAATGGAATTCACTTGCCGGTCGAAACTTTCGTCCGCCTCAAATTGCCGAATGCCATCGTGGCGGGTCGGATACGTCACTGCGCGCGCGAACAAATTCGTCGGCATCGGCACGATGACGGCTTCCTGGCGATCGTGTTGGAGGGTCGCTACATCGAAGCCGGAGATACCGGTCAACATGGGGTCGGGCCTGGAGACGTCATTTTCCACCGGCGATGGGAAAACCATCTGAATGAAGTGGGGCCCTCAGGATCAAGCGTGCTCGTCCTTCCCATCGACAGCGGGTGGGCTGGCGGGGTCCGCGGCGTGGTGGCCGACCCCGAAGCGATCGCGAAGCTGGCCGAACGTGACACGCGCGCGGCGTTAGATCTGGTCAGGCAGACGATAGTCGACCGAGCCGTTGTAGATCTCGACTGGCCTGCACTGCTTGCCACCCGGCTTCGACGGCATCTAGATACAGACCTCAAAGCCTGGGCGCATGAGATGGGGCTACATCCAGGCAGTCTTTCACGAGGATTTCGCCAGGCTTTCGGAACCACCCCGGCTGCATATCGGCTGGCTCAGAAGACGCGACGGGCGCTAGCGCTGATCGAGGACAGGTCGCTTAAATTGACCACGGTCGCTGCAAACTCCGGTTTTGCGGATCAGCCTCACATGGTCCGGTCCGTGCGAGAGGCGACTGGACGCATACCGAGCGCCCTCCGTCGTCTAACAACAACCACGCTTTAGGCGCGTTCGCCGCGCGTCTTACCGGACTATGCCCACGATCCGCGGGTCAGGAGCCACGCCCTCGCTGGCGCAATGCTCACGGTAGGCGGCGAGCACTGTCGCGCTGTCGGAATAGCTCTCGACTTCGCCTTTTTCATTCAGATACTCGACCCTGCCAGTGAGCGAGATCTGAATGATGCAGGGCTCGTCGCCATGACATCGCCAACTGTCGACGTTGCCCGCAGGTTCGAAGATGAAGTCGCCCGGACCGATAATCTCGCCGTCGCCGACGATCTCGCGATAGCCGGACAGATTGATCGCATGGACGACGCCAGTATGGCGATGCTTCGGAATAACAGTGCCAGGGTCGAGCTTCAGTTGAAGCGCGTAGCCGTTTGGTTCAAAGTGAAGCGGACGCATCGCAAGTCCCTTGCGAAGGCGAACCCACGGCAGGTCGGACGTGGCGATAGCGTGCAATTGAGCGGGCATGATCGCTTCTCCTCAAACGGCGACGGCGGAACGATAGCGGTCGAAGGACGCATTAACGCGCGCCTTGGCATGGCCTATGATCTGGCGACCAGTGCTGAAACCGAACACGTCGTCGAACTCAAGCGGCTGGACACGAGCGCGAAGCGCCATGATCGCAGCCGCGTTGAGAGGGATTCCGTTGGGATAGCTATACATAAAGGTCGTGAAGCGCCGATCCATTGCCACCTGAATGGCGTCGCCAGGGAACAGGCTGCCACCCTTGCGCGGACCGTCGGCCCACCACAGTCCAGCGCTTCCGTCGAAATGACCGGCGAGCCTGACTAGCTGGATTGAGGGCGTGAGACTCACGGCGTCTCCGTCCCAGAAGCGGATGTGCTCGGATGGCCGCTGGACCCAGTAGCGATCCTCGGCATGAAGATAGATCGGGACACCACCCAAGGCCGCGCTCCACTCCACCATAGCCGCATAGAAGTGAGGATGCGAAATCGCTATGTGGGTGATCCTGCCCAGCGCCCTGATCCGAGCAACCGCCTCTTCCGTTACGGTCGCCAGGCATTCCCACATGATGTGACCGCCCGCGTGAGGGATCAGGAAGGCGCGCTGATTGATGGCGAAACCGGGTTGGAGGACCATCGTCGTCACCCCGGCTTCCTTGGCGAAGATTATCTCCCGGTTCTGCCGGACATCATCAACCGTCGTCCAGCGTTGTCCCATCCAACCCACATATTGGCGCTCGTCCAGACAGATCGGGCAGTCTTTTGGCGGAAACATCGTTGGCGCAGTCTGGACGCCGCAGGTCTCGCACACCCAAGCGACAGACTCTGAACGGGCATTCTTCATGACATCTTCCCTTTCCTGCAACTACAAACTATCTTGATATCAAGATATAAGGAAATATCTCGATGTCAAGACAATTGTTGCAGCTGGACGGGATCGATGAGCGTCGGGCTCAGTGGGCTACCGAATTACCTGGTCTCGATACGAGAGGAATGGGCACGCTGGGACGCATGCGCCTGATCACGACGATGGTGCGGCCACCCATCGAGCGGATTTTCGCAGCGCACGATCTTGATAGCGGTGAATTTGATGTCCTCGCGACGCTTTTGCGAAGCGGCCCGCCTTACCGGCTGCGACCTACCGAGTTGTACCGCTCTCTCATGATTTCATCCGGCGGTTTGACGGATCGATTGGGACGACTGACCAAGATGGGATTAGTGGAGCGAGCTCCATCTCCCGGTGACGGACGGAGCATGCTCGTCGTCCTCACTGAAGCGGGAAGACACCTCACGGAACATGCCTTTCGGGCGGACATGGCGATGGAGGCAAATTTAATCAGTGGGCTCGGCAACGCCGACCAGGAACGACTGGCCGAGCTCTTGCGGAAACTTCTCCTGTCAATCGAGCAATGTGAGACCAACTCAACGACGGATTGAATGGCGGCTTCTTGCGATCGTTTCAGGAGAGGAAGCGCGGTTGTTGGTCCGTGTCAGCGAGCGAAGCCGCCGCAGGGTCCAGTGAGAATTTTCAACAGGTGGTCGTCATGACCGGCGAAATAGACTCCTCAGCTATCATTGCAACGAGGCCAGTTGGGAGACAGCAGGTGTTTCGGCCGGAAACTGAACACAGGCAACAGCGTCAGGAGAATGCCGGCGTCAATTGCGAACGAAGCCCTGGCGATACTGCCGGCCGACGCGATGCGAAGCTCTTCTACAAGAAGAGTTCAGCGGGTCGGATCAGAGGCAAGCGCATCGATAGAAATCCTTGTCGATAATCGTTTCGCACCTACGTTGCTTGGACGAGCAAACGTCCGACCCATAGCAAGGGCGAAACCCGCGGCGAAAGTGAATTTTGTCCGGCCCGGTTCTGGATCGAAATAAACCACACTGCGTTGTGCCCGATACGTCATAACCGTGGTACCGGATTGAAATTACATGCTTTTGAACGAACTCGCCGAAACGCATCTGCTTGCGCGCAAACTCCAAAGCTTCATCGAAATGCCTGATTTCCCCTGCGTCGGTGCGAAGTCGGCAATGGCGCGCCATCAGCTGAGGGCCGTGATCGCGCGATCGATCAAAAGTGCGTGGGACGATCTTGCGATCCACGCCGCACTCATGCGCTTCGCCGGCGAGTATAATGGTGATCCAAAACTATTTCAGAGCTTCGCGGTCATTTTCGAAGGTCCGGAAAAGCTGACCGAAGACGAGTTCGAGGCCATGATGTGGGAGCGCCTGCAATCGATGAGCGACAAGGATAGCTGGCTGGGACAGGCAGTCGACGACCGGGTCGAAAGCGATCCGGACAGCCCCCACTTTTCGTTGAGCTTCGGCGGTCAGGCCTTCTTCGTCGTGGGGTTGCACCCGGGAGCGAGTCGCAAAGCGCGCCGGTTTGACGTTCCGGTCATGATCTTCAACCTTCACGACCAGTTCGAACGGCTGCGCGAGGCAGGGCGATACGAAAAGCTCCGCGCGTCAATTCTCGAACGCGACGAAGCGTTTTCCGGCACACTCAATCCGATGCTCTCGCGACACGGCGAATTGAGTGAGGCGCGCCAGTACAGCGGTCGCGCCGTGGAGGGCGACTGGCGTTGTCCGTTCAGCCGTGCCGCATAGGATCGCGCCCCGTACCGGCACCGCGTTCACGGTGCGCGCGGGGCAATCCCTGACGGTAATCGACCCGACCGGGCAGCAGGTTGCCGATTTGCTGGCATTCAATGCGAGCGACATCGGCGAAGTTATCTCTTCGGGACGGACGCTCGACTATGCCAGCCGCATCTACTTGACGACGGGTGACCCGTTATATTCGAACCGCTCGAACATCATGCTCGAGATCGTCGAGGACACCGTCGGTCGGCATGACTTTCTGTTGACGCCGTGCTCGCGTGATACGTTTCGCATCATTTATGGGGACCGGGAACCGCACCGGGGCTGCTTCGGCAATCTCGCTGCGGCGCTCGCGCCCTATGGCGTGACCGAGGACATGATTCCGGTTGCGTTCAATTGCTTCATGAACGTGCCCGTCGACGCCGCGACCGGTGAACTCAAAGTGTTGCCACCGCTGAGCAAAGCAGACGACTTCATCCGGTTCACGGCGCGCATGGACCTGATCATCGGCATCACCGCCTGCTCCGCCCTTCAATCCAACGGCGGCAGCTTCAAGCCCATCGACTACCGCATCGACGACTGAGCATTCCTGCTTTCCCGAGTTCCGGAGACATATCATGGCCGGCGCGAAGCTGTCTGATGGAAAGACACGGAAGGCGAACGGCCAACTCGCGGGGATGCCATCCCAACTTTTTGATGCCGTCGCGATCGTCCTATCCGAGGAAGGCTGCGCCGAATTGCTAAAGCAGGCGGCTGCGATCGGTTTCGTGATGGATGCTTTCGGCCATTTGAAGGCAATTGGCGCCAGCAATGCGGCAAAGCCGCTGCTCGACAAGGCGGGCGTTGATGTTGATGGTGGCGTGACCGACCTCGGCACGGCATTTATATCTGCGGCCAGGAAACGGTTTTACGATCGGGAGCCGAAATTGCGAGCACTCGCCTGATCAGCTGCATAATGGCGCAGCCGCCGTTGGACTGATTAAAACCATCGCTCACCGCATCGCCCTGAAAACTGCTGTGTAATCGGTCCATCAGGGTGATGTGATTAGCGGTCGGCGTGGACATTCTCATTCCTGGCAACTTCGGGCGTCTGCGTATCGGCAGGCGGCACGACTGGTATCCTGTGTTCCATCTGAGAACGCCGGTTGCTGATGCGTATGCCGTCTTTTTTCAAATTTTCGTCGCATGATCTGGCGATCGATCTCGGGACTGTGAATACCGTCGTCTATGTGAAAGGCGTCGGGGTCGTTCTGAACGAACCGTCGGTCGTCGCGCTGGAGACCATCAACGGTGTGCGCCGCGTGAAGATCGTCGGCAGTGATGCCAAGTTGCTGATGGGCAAGACACCCGCGAATATCGAGACGATCCGGCCGCTGCGGGACGGTGTGATCGCCGATATCGAAATCGCCGAGCAGATGCTCAAGTATTTCATCGACAAGGCGCTGGGCGGCCCAAGCCGATTCCCGCGTAATCACGACATCGCCGTTTGCGTTCCGTCCGGATCGACGTCGGTCGAGAGGCGCGCTATCCGCGATGCGGCAACCAACGCGGGCGGTTCGCACGTTTTCCTGATCGAAGAGCCGATAGCAGCTGCAATCGGCGCCGACATGCGGGTGACCGAACCCGTGGGCGAAATGGTCGTGGATATTGGCGGCGGTACGACGGAAGTCGCCATCCTGTCGCTCGGTGGGCTCGCCTATAGCGGATCGGTCCGCGTCGGTGGCGACAAGCTCGACGACGCCATTACATCGTTCATACGCCGTCGGCATAACCTGATGATCGGCGAAGCCACCGCTGAGCGGGTCAAGCACACGATCGGGATTGCGCGCAGACCGATCGGATTAGGCCAATCGATGCTGGTGCGCGGTCGCAATCTGCTGACCGGGAAGCCGGTGGAGATCACCATAACCCAGGCAGACATTGCCGAAGCAATCGCCGAACCGGTCAACCAGATCGTGAAGGCAGTGCGCGACGCGCTGGAGGAAACGCCGCCGGAGCTGTCGGCCGATATGGTCGATCAAGGCATCGTCCTGACCGGTGGGGGCGCGCTTCTCGGCGAGATCGATGCCGTAATCGCCGAAGCTACGGGGTTGCCAGTCGTCGTGGCGCAAGACCCGCTGCTGTGCGTCGCTAAAGGCGCTGGACGAGCGCTTGAAGACCCGACCTACTCCGGTGTCATGACACGGATATGAGCCACAGCGCTGATAATCGTTAGGCAGATTTTCTGCGGCGAATTACGACTCTAGGCACAGAAGACGTGGGCCAAGCTCGATTCGTACCCGGTCCACTATTATCCAGGCGCCCTCTCGTCTTTCGAAATTTTTCGGGGCATGATGGGTGCCCGAATACCCTGTGCGTTGGAACTTTCACGGAACCAATCGTTCTCCCCTCCTTTTTTGCAATCTTGTCTTGAGTTTTTGTCGCAGCGCAGCATTGTCGCTGCTGCGACCATTCTCTCTCGAACTGGAACAACGCCATTCCATCCCAGGTCATATCAGCTTCGATCCGGTCCAGTCGATTTGCAGGCGCGGTGACAATCCTGTTCGCACTCTCGATGTCGGCGTGCGCGAAAAAAGATGACTCACGCAAGTCAGGGCCGATCGAAGCCGGGTTTGTTGTCGTCAAAAATGAGTCCGTTGCCATACCCGTGACGCTGGCCGGCCGTACTGCGGCGTTCGAGATGTCCGAAGTCAGACCGCAGGTATCGGGCGTCATCCAGCAGAGGCTGTTTACGGAAGGCTCGATCGTTCGGGAAGGACAGACGCTCTATCAAATCGATTCGAGCGTTTACCGTGCTAGCGCCGCCATAGCGTCCGCTAATCTTGCCAGTGCAGAAGCGGCACGAGTCGCGGCGTCGATCAAGGCGGATCGTCTTCGCCCGCTGGCAAAAATGGAAGCCGTGAGTCAGCAGGACTATAGCGACGCGACTGCGGCTGCGCGTCAGGCCGCAGCCAGTGTTGCACAAAATCGCGCGCAGGTTCAGGCGGCACAGATCAACCTGCGCTTTACTCGCGTACCAGCACCGATCTCCGGTCGCATCGGTCGCTCCCTGGTCACGACCGGTGGACTTGTTACGTCAAACCAGACGGACCCATTGACGACTATTCAGCGCCTTGACCCCATCTACGTCGATATTCAGCAATCCAGCGCAGATTTGCTCGCGCTGCGACGGTCGCTCGGTCAGGGCAGCGTGGCACCGTCATCGACGAGCGTACAATTGACGCTGGAAGATGGAAGCACATATGCGGCATCGGGAACGCTTCAGTTTGCCGAAGCGATGGTCGATCCGAACACGGGCACTGTCACATTGCGGGCACGTTTTCCCAACCCCGGCGGACTGTTGCTGCCGGGTATGTACGTTCGCGCAGTCCTGAGCCAGGCGACGCTTTCCAGCGCCATTCTCGTGCCTCAGGCCGGCGTAGCCCGCGACATCCAGGGGCGCGCCACGGTGTATGTCGTCGGCGCTGGCAACAAGGCGATCCGAAAGACAATTACGGCCGACCGTACCATCGGTGATAAATGGCTGGTCACCGCCGGATTGAAGCCCGGCGACCGCGTGATTGTGGAAGGCTTGGGTAAAATCCGGCCTAACACGGCGATCGTGCCCGTCGCCGCAGGATCGAAGCCGCGAGCGGTCGCGAACCCTGCGTCGCGCGGCTGACGCGGGGCAATGATTTCCCGCATCTTCATCGATAGGCCCATTTTCGCATGGGTTGTCGCGATCATCATCATGCTGGGCGGAATGGGCGCATTGTTGTCCCTGCCCGTCGAGCAATATCCTGACATCGCGCCAACATCGATCAACATTCGCGCAACCTATCCGGGCGCCTCTGCGGAAACCGTGGAATCGAGTGTCACGCAAATCATCGAGCAGCAACTGACCGGCATCGACGGTCTGATCTACTTCAGTGGATCGTCCAGTTCGTCTGGTTCGGCAGCGATTACGGCGACGTTCGCGAAAGGCACCGATCCCGATATCGCGCAGGTTCAAGTCCAGAACAAAGTCCAGCAGGCACTTGCGCGCCTGCCCCAGCAAGTTCAGCAACAAGGTCTGGTCGTCACCAAAGCAGGGACCGATTTCCTCCTGATCGCATCGGTTTACGATTCGACCGACCGCGTTTCCAACATCGACGTGTCGGACTTTCTGGTGTCCAACCTCCAGGACACCATCGGTCGCATTCAGGGCGTCGGCGATATCAACGTGTTCGGCTCGCAATACGCGATGCGAATCTGGTTGGACCCTTTCAAGCTCGCCGCTGTCAAGCTGATGCCCGGCGATGTGACCGCCGCAATCCAGGCGCAAAATGCGCAGGTCGCTGCCGGTCAGATCGGCGCGCAGCCTTCGTCCCGCGACCAGATGCTAACCGCGACCGTGACGTCCCGATCACGGCTTAATACGCCCGCACAGTTCCAGAATATTGTCTTGAAGACCCAAAGTGACGGATCGCGTGTTCTGTTAAAAGACGTGGCACGCGTCGAGCTCGGTTCCGAAAACTACAACATTGTCAGCCGAATGAACGGGCACCCAGGCGCCGGCATCGCCGTCCAACTAGCTCCCGGAGCAGACGCGCTCAAAACAGCAGAGCTGGTCAAAGCGGAAGTGGCACGGCAGTCCAAGACATTTCCCGAAGGGTTCAAATACCTATTCCCGGTCGACAGCACGACCTTCATCCGGCTTTCGGTAGAAGAAGTCGTCAAAACCCTGATCGAAGCGATCATTCTGGTCGTCATCGTCATGTTCGTGTTCCTGCAAAGTTGGCGGGCGACACTTATCCCGGCGATCGCCGTGCCCGTCGTGCTTCTGGGGACGTTCGGGGTGCTGGCCATTGCCGGGTTCAGCATCAACACGCTCACGCTGTTCGGCATGGTGCTCTCCATCGGCCTGCTTGTCGACGACGCGATCGTCGTGGTCGAAAATGTCGAACGCGTTATGGAAGAAGATCCGGACATTTCCGCGCATGATGCGACGGTCAAGTCGATGGCGGAAATCCAGACGGCATTGATTGCGATCGCACTCGTTCTTTCCGCCGTGTTCCTGCCCATGGCGTTCTTTGGCGGGTCGGTCGGCGTCATCTACAAACAGTTTTCGATCACCATCGTGGCATCGATGATGTTGTCGGTTGTCGTAGCCCTCGTCCTGACACCTGCCCTGACCTCGACGTTGTTAAAGAGGCGCGACCCATCAGCGCATGAGGCGGGCTGGATCGCCAAGGCGCATGGTTATGGCGACCGGTTCAATGCCTGGTTCGGGAAGATGTCTGATCGATATCGCGATCGCGTGGTCGGCACGATTGATCGACCGACATGGCCGCTGATCGGCTATGGTGGACTGGTCATCCTGCTGGTCGGACTGTTCTGGATTCTGCCGTCGAGTTTCCTGCCGGTAGAAGATCAGGGACGCGCACAGATCCAGTTCACCCTGCCACCTGGCGCGACCCAAGCGCGCACCGATGCCGCAGCACGCGGCATCGAAGCCTATTTTCAGGATCCGAAGACCAAGGGTGTCAAAGGTGTCTACACGGTCGCTGGGCAAGGCGGCGGCGGAGGCAGCGGACAAAATGCTGGTCGTGGCTTCATTCTTATGGATGATTGGGAAAATCGTAACGGGACCGCACTCAGCGCCGACACGCTGACTAAACAATGGACCCGCGCAGTCAGCAGCAGGTTGCGCGACGTCGAGTTCTTTGCGCTGTCGCCGCCGGCGGTCCGCGGATTGGGCCAGTCAAACGGGTTCACGATGCAGCTGCTCAACACCGGCGGATTGAGCCAACCCGAATTCAAGGCGCGACGCGATGCGCTTGTACTCGCGGCGCAAGACGATTCCGGCCTGGCAGCGGTGCGGCTCGGTAGTCTCGAGGATAATCCAACGCTGAGGGTCGATATAGACGATGAAAAAATCGGTGCGCTTGGCCTGACATCGACGCAGGTCGATCAGACTTTGGCAACAGCGTGGGGGGGAAGTTACGTCAACGACTTCATCGACCGCGGCCGCGTTAAACGCGTCTATGTTCAAGGGGACGCCCCCTATCGCAGCCGTCCGGAGGATCTTGCTCTGTGGTACGTGCGCGGCGCAAGCGGCGAAATGTCGCCATTTTCCGCCTTTGCGCGAACAAGCTGGAATCAGGCACCATCGAACCTATCCCGATTCAACGGCCTTCCGGCTTACCAGATTCAAGGGCAAGCGGCCGACGGCTACAGCTCTGGTGACGCAATGGACCGCATTGCCGCTCTCGCTGCAAAACAGCCTGGAACGACGGTCGCCTGGTCCGACCTGTCCTATCAGGAGCGATTGAGCGGCAGCCAGGCGCCGTTTCTTTATGCCTTGTCGTTGCTCGTTGTATTTCTCTGTCTCGCAGCTCTGTACGAAAGCTGGTCGGTTCCGATTGCCGTGCTTCTCGTCGTCCCGATCGGCCTTGTCGGCGCTGCACTCGCCGTTTGGCTCAGAGGTCTTGAAAACAACGTCTATTTTCAGGTTGGCCTGCTCACGACGATGGGGTTGGCTGCCAAGAACGCCATCCTGATCATCGAGTTCGCCGAGCATGCCGAAAAAGCCGGAAAAAGCGCAGTGGACGCGGTGATCGAAGCGGCGCGCCTGCGGCTTCGCCCGATCATCATGACCAGCCTTGCATTTATCCTGGGCGTATTGCCGCTGGCCATTTCAACCGGAGCGGGAGCAAAGAGTCGGGTGGAAATCGGCACAGCGGTTATGGGCGGCATGATCACCGCGACGGCGCTTGCAATCTTCTTCGTACCCTTGTTCTTCGTGTTGGTCCGAAAACTGTTTTCTCGACGTGGACGCTCTGCTCCAGAAGGAGTCACGGCATGAGCCGTCATGCAGCAATGATCGCGGCGCTGCTGCTCGGCGCTTGCAGCTTGGAACCGAAATACGTCGCGCCAACGCCGGCTGTCCCGGCGAGCTGGCCCGTCGGCGATCCCGCGCTCAAGGCCAGCGAAGCCACGCTGCCGACGCTCAGCTATCGCGACGTTTTTCGTGACCCCAGTCTTCAGCGGTTGATCGATCGCGGACTAAAGAATAACCAGGATGTCCGGTTAGCGGTCGCGAACATAACGTCTGCCCGTGGGCTGTACCGCATCCAGCGCGCTGCGCTTCTTCCCGCGATCGATGCGTCGGCGGGCGTTTCTATCCGCGACGGCGGTACAACGGGAACAGGTGGCTCAACAACTTCGTACAGCGCCGATGTCGGAACCTCCGGTTTCGAAATCGACCTGTTCGGTCGCGTTCGCAGCCTGAGCAACGCGTCACTGAACAGTTATTTTGCCACGGAGGCTGCTGCCCGAGCCGTTCGCCTGACGCTCGTGTCGGACATTGCTGACGCCTACTTCACGCTTGCTACCGATCGGACATTGCTCGCCATAGCGCGCGAGACGGCAAGCAGTGCTGACCGCAGTGTGACACTGACGCGCGCGCGGTTACAAGGCGGGATCGCGCCGCGCACTGATTTGCGTCAGGCAGAAACGGTGTTGGCAACGGCACAGTCGGATGTCGCGAACCTAACGACACTGGTCCAGCAGGATCGCAACGCTTTGACACTGCTGGTCGGTGCCCCGATATCCGATACCGACCTTCCTGCGTCGATCGAATCTGTCGAGAACCTGGTAACACCCGTTCCAGCCGGACTCGATTCCTCAATCCTGCTGCGCCGCCCCGACGTCGTCGAAGCGGAATTCAGGCTTCGCGCTACAAATGCACAGATTGGCGCCGCCCGCGCCGCATTCTTCCCACGTATCTCGCTGACCGGCCTGGCGGGCTTTGCCAGCACCGCCCTAAGTTCGCTGTTTACGAGCGGCGCGTTCAACTTCTCCATAGCACCCAGTACGACGCTACCGCTGTTCGATGGTGGCGCGAACAAGGGCAATCTTGCCAATGCGCGTGGCCAGTTCGATGCGGCGACGGCGAACTATCAAAAGACAATCCAATCAGCATTTCGGGACGTTGCCGACGCTCTCGCCCGTCGCGCTACAATCGCGGATCAGGCCGGGGCGCAATCGCGTCTTGAAGCAGCTGCAGCCGATACGGCGACTCTTACAGAAGCGCGCTATCGCGGGGGTGTCGCGTCGTTTCTGGAAAGCCTCGACGCGCAGCGTTCACTTTATTCCGCACGCCGGTCACTCGCGTCCACTCGGCTTGTCCGGGCGAGCAATCTCGTAAATCTCTACCGTTCGATCGGCGGCGATCCGACGCTCGGTTAAGCAGCGAGCCGAACGTCCCGCGCCACACCAGCGCCGCCAATCGGACGGAACACCACATCGACCACGCGCGATGTCTGCGTGTCGGTGGCAGGATGCACAAGGAGCATCCCCGCCGCATCGCACGCATGCAATCCACCGCCAAGCGGACGCAAGCCATCCAAGTCAGTCGCGGCATCGGCAACGTCGCGCTGCCCGTCCCATAGACAATCTGCCAGTCGTGTGATCGGCTTGCTCGTGACAGCCTCGATTTCGACGAACGGCGCAATTTTCCCGCACATGACACCGATCATCGCCTGTCGCATGCCGATTGGAACACTGAGGCGGTAAAATCCGTCGCGGGTCGGCCACGCGGTCAGCGTCGCCAGCATCTGCTCGCTGGCGTCGGCGATGACGACATCAACATCGATGCCCCCGCTCTGCAGGTCGGCCTGGCGGAGGTCGAACGAGAAGCGCCCTATACCGAAAGCCGTAAGGCTGAGATCCAGCCCATGTTCCTGCAACTCACCCGCCGCGAAAAGACGTGGCGAGCGATCAAGATAGCCAGGACCGTTGCGTCGCAGATCAATGGCGCTGCGGTTCCGGTCGATCAGTTGATTGGTGTCATTCGTGCCCAGGTTTACGTCGTGCGCAAAGCGTTCGAGCAGATCGATCTCTGCCGGCCGTGGCAGGTAGAGCAGGCGCGCAAGGCACCCCATCGCGGCGCGGCGGCTCATATCGGCTGTAACTGCGGGTTCGTTCAAATAGGCGACGGAACCTGCACGCGCGAACGCGACGACGCCATCCTGCACACGCGCCCGCATACGCGCTTGCTCGCGTCCGGCATCCGCTTTGCCGTGGATTGGAGAGCCATCAGGACGATAATCGGTGACTGAACCCTGCGCAGTCGTTGCCAGCTGCTCAACCACCGCAATTGGCGCGCACAGTGCGTGAAGCGCACGGAAATCATAGTGGCTTGTGTCGAACAGGCCCCGCTTGTCGAAGCCGGTTTCGTCGAATTCGCGTAGTAACAAATAGCGACCGGCGACGTGCCCGCCGAAAGCATTGCGCAGGACCGATTCCACCTTGTCCTGCACCGTTCCGGCATAGCCAAGATCGACCAGCATCAATGTGTCGCCGGGGGCTGCGCCGGATTGCGTCGTTACATGCCGGACGAGACGCTGTGCGAACGCCGCGCTGCGCGAAACGATCTTTTCGACGACGTCGGCGGACAGCACTGCCATTCGCAACGCTGCGCGATCCGCCGCCGGTGAAGGCAGGTCACGCGCGGTCAGCAGGAGTTGCTCAAGATGAACTTCGAGCCGTTCATGCTGCTCGTTGTCGATATATCGTGCAATCGCATCGGCATCCCGGAACGATGCCCTTCGCGCGGTGAAGCGGCTGACCGTGGCAGTCGAGATGCCCGACCAGCCGAGTGTAGTTGCAACGGCATGCGGCAGATGACCGTCGCGGAGCAGGAATATCGGCCGCACGGGCGCGCCATGCTCTGCTTCGAGTGCAGCCGCTTCGTCGCGCAGCCAATGCACAAAGGTTTCGAATACCGGACCCAGCACGTCGTGCCCAAGCACCCACGCCGGGTCGCGATCCGCGTTCGTGGCGACACGCGGGCGGTGCGGCTGCCAAGCCGGTTCGGTCGAGCGCGTCGATGGATCGATCATCGTTGCCGCAACGGTTTCCAGGCGGAGCTTGGTCTCGCTGTCCTCGTCGAACTGCCGCAGATGCAACGTTTGTACGCCAAGCAGCGCGGGTGCCACACCATCGGCATGGAGATTGTCACCGATGTGGAGGATCGATTGCGGAGCGATGCCGAGCTCGGGGAGGACCAGACCGAACAGCCCCGCAGACTTGCCGCGCCCGAAGTCGCTGGAGGCAAACACGCGATCGATCATCGCGGCGACGTCCGCGCCGACCGCTTGTGCGATCAGGCGGTGCAATTGATCTGCCGAGAAATAGGTATCGCTGACGATGATGATTTTCAGGCCGCGGGCATGGGCCTTGCGGATCAGGTCAACGGTCGGCGCAAAGGCATAGCAATGTCGCCCTTCGGCCTGCCACTCTCGTTCGATGGCAGCCTTGCGCGCCGCTTCGTCCGCATTGGGCAGGAGATTGTTGTAGATCTGTGCGATGGTCACTTCACCCGCCTCTGACGCCGAACCGGACGCTTCACGCGCGTGATGTTCGGCGCGCATCCGTCGCTCGATCATGCCCGTACCGCCAAGATCGGCGAAGACATCGCGCGGGGCATTGCCGAGGCGCCAGAGCAGGGTATCGAAACAGTCGAGACTAAGGATGCGGACGTCCGGCCGGGCAAAGTCCAGAGCTTCGGACACGTTCCGGATGTCGATTGTCTCGGTCACTTAACGCCATTCCCACCACAGTGCCCACTATGGTTAACGGGCCTACACGGACTTTCTTAACAAGAGCTTTTCAGCCGCTGTTGCGCAGCGCCGTCGCGATCGCGTTGATCGACAGCTGGATCCCCTCAGCAATGCGTGGATCGCTTTCGCCGCCACGATGGCGCTTGAGCAGTTCGACCTGCAGCCGGTTCAGCGGTTCGATATAGGGAAGCCGCAACCGGATCGACGCGTCGAGCGAAGGATTGCGTTCGAGCAACCCGGACTGCCCGGTGAGATCGAGCACGACATCCCGCGTGGAATGCCACGCGCCGCGAATGCGTGGAAAAAGCTCCTCTCCCCCGGAATCCTTGGCCAAATCGGCATAAATCCCCGCGATCTTCATGTCGGATTTCGCGAGGACCATTTCCATGTTGTCGAGTGTGGCGGCAAAGAACGGCCAGCTTCTCGCCATGTCGCGCAGCAATGCCTTGTCCTCGAACGCAGCGACCGCAGCGTGCAAGCCGTACCACCCGGGCAGCATTACCCGCGCCTGCGCCCAGCTGAACACCCACGGGATGGCGCGCAAATCCTCTATCGC
Source organism: Sphingomonadales bacterium (assembly GCA_040004295.1). GTDB lineage: Bacteria > Pseudomonadota > Alphaproteobacteria > Sphingomonadales > Sphingomonadaceae > Sphingomonas_O. Next base: position 28,047 of record JBDUBD010000010.1, read on the forward strand.
ATCGCTCTTGGTCCTGCTGGCAGGACGCGATCCGATGTTCAGGCTGGCAATTTCGGCCAGCGGCGTCATCGCGCGGAAGAACGTCTTGAAGCCGGGGGTTTCGTAAACCAGCCCGCGATATGCGGCGAAGGCACTGGCGGACAGCGTCGCCATCGCCGCCTTGAAATGTGCGCTGTCCGAAGCCGACAATTGTGCGGGTGCCAGCGTCGCGGAAACGGTCGCCGCCGCCATCGCCTCCAGGTTGGTCGCGGCACTTTCGCGTGAGCCGTATTTGGCGGCGATGACCTCGCCCTGTTCGGTGATGCGGATGCGGCCGCCGACTGTGCCCGTCGGTTGCGCGCGGATCGCGGCAAAGGCCGAGCCCCCTCCCCGCCCGACCGCACCGCCGCGACCGTGGAAAAGTTGCATTCGCACACCAGCCTCGGCGAAGACGGGCGCGAGGGCGAGGCTGGCCTGATGCAGCGACCAGACCGACGTCAGGTATCCGCCATCCTTGTTCGAGTCCGAATAGCCGACCATGACTTCCTGATATCCCCGCGCGCGGGCGAGGTCGCCGAGTTCGGGGATGGCGAAAAAGTCGGTCATGATTGCGGGAGCGGCCTCGAGATCGCCGATCGTTTCGAACAGCGGCACGGGCATGAGCGAAGCGTCGGGATCGCCTGCACGCCAGAGGCCGGATTCCTTCAGGAGCAGGAGAAGTTCACACATATCCGAGACGGAATCGGTTTTGGAGATGATCGCGGTGCCGATGACGCCGGGGCCGAATTTCCGGCGCGCCTCGGCTGCGGCGGCGAGGATGGCGAGTTCGGAGCGGGTTTCGTCCGACTGGGGCAATGCCGGTCCGGTCAGCGGGCGCGGGTTGGCGAGTTCGCGGCGGAGCAGTGCAACGCGATCTTTTTCGTTCAATATCAGATAGTTATCTTCAACACCCGCAGCTGCAAACAAATCGGCGACGCAGCGTTCGTGGACGTCGCTGTTCTGGCGCAGGTCTAGGCGCGCGAGGTGGAAGCCGAAGATGTCGACCGCACGGATCAGCCGTGCCAGCGCGCCGCGGCTCTTGAGGCCGTTCTCCGACAGGCCCTCGGCAATGACGAGCAGATCGGCACGGAACGATGCGGGGTCGGGATAGGCCTCCCCCGCAACGACCGCCGGGCGGGGCGGCGCCTTGCCCGTCCGGTCCGCGAACGTCGCCCCCAGCCGCGCATAGATGCCGGTCATCGCGCGGCGATAAGCCTCGTCGGCGCGGCTCGGCGCATTGTCGCCACTAGCGTCGGCAAGCGCCAGCACGGCAGGGCCGATCGTCGCCAGCGTGGTCGAGATCGACAATTCGCTGCCCATCGCATGCACCGCATCGAGATAATACAGCAGCACCGCTTCGCCCGCGCGACCAGTCGTCAGCCGCAGTGCCGCCGCATCGACGAACGGATTGCCGTCGCGGTCGCCGCCGATCCAGTTGCCGACGGTCAGAAACGTCGGCGTCCGGTGCCCGAGCAACCGGTCCCACCGAGCATAAAGCGCGGGCAGTTCGGGCAGGAATACGTCGCGGAGCCACGCCAGCGCATTTTCCACCTCATCGGCGACGTACAGCCGCTCCCGGCGCAACGGCCGCGTCTGCCACAACAATGCGATCTGGCGCGCGATCGCCGCCTCAACCAGGTCGCCGTCCGCGGTTTCCGCCACACCGGCGTCACGCAGCTGCATCAGCGCGGCAATATGCGCCTTGTGGTCGATGATACTCTTGCGACGGACTTCGGTCGGGTGCGCGGTCAACACCGGCACGACATTGGCATCGGCCAGCATCGCCAATATGGCACTTTCCTTCAGGCCATCTTTCGCCAGATCGGCGATAACGGCTTGCATCGAAGCACCATCCTCGTGCGCCACGCCCTGCCGGTCCTCGGCGAGATTGGCGAGCAACGAGAACAACATGAAGCCACGTACGAACGCGAGCGTGTCGTCGAGCGTCAGTGCACCCAGCCCCGGATCCACGGCGTCAGCGCCCGCTATGCCGCGATGCTTGTCGACCGATGTCGAGCGGATGTATTCGGTGCGCCGGAACAGCTCCTCCCCACCCAGTTCGCGAATGACATCGCCCAGGATCCGCCCGAGAAAGCGGATGTCGGGATTTTGCGTGATCGGTTCGGAAGCCATGGCGCATTGCTGCACCGCAGCGGATGAGCGGTCAACAGGAAGAAGGCTTGCTCACGCAGAGGCGCGGAGAAGCTGAGGGTTTTGCACCCGCCGCGCCATTCCCGCGAAGGCGGGAATGACGAAACGAGGATCTTGGCGGACTTGGCGTCTTAGCGAGAGCAAAAACCCTCTATCCGAACGCCTGAATCCCCGTCTGCGCGCGCCCCAGGATCAGCGCGTGGACGTCATGCGTCCCCTCGTACGTGTTCACCGCTTCCAGGTTCATCACATGGCGGATCACGCCATATTCGTCGCTGATGCCGTTGCCGCCGTGCATGTCGCGCGCCACGCGGGCGATATCGAGCGCCTTGCCGCAATTGTTGCGCTTGATCAGAGAGATCGCCTCGGGCGCGAGGTTGTGCGCGTCCATCAGCCGCCCGGCCTGAAGCGCGGCGCACAGACCCAGCGTAATCTCCGTCTGCATGTCGGCCAACTTCTTCTGCACCAGCTGCGTCGCCGCCAGCGGCCGCCCGAACTGCTTGCGATCGAGCGTATATTGCCGCGCCGCGTGCCAGCAGAATTCCGCCGCCCCCATCGCGCCCCAGGCGATGCCGTAACGCGCATTGTTCAGGCAACCGAACGGCCCCTTCAGCCCCTCGACACCGGCCAGCAACCGGTCGGCGGGAATGTGGACCTCGTCCATCACGATTTCGCCCGTCACCCAGGCGCGGAGCGAGAATTTACCCTCGATCTTCGGCGTCGACAGCCCCTTGTCGCCGCGTTCGAGCATGAAACCGCGGATCTGACCGTCATCGCACTTCGCCCACACGACGAAAACGTCGGCGGCGGGCGAACTGGTGATCCACATCTTCGCGCCCGACAGGACGTAACCGTCGGCCACCGTCCGTGCCCGCGTCTTCATACCACCGGGGTCGGATCCGGCATCGGGTTCGGTCAAACCGAACGATCCGATCCATTCGCCGCTCGCAAGTTTGGGCAGATAGCGTTCCCGCTGCGCCTCCGACCCGTAAGCCCAGATCGGATACATCACGAGGCTCGACTGAACGGACATGGCACTTCGATACGCGCTGTCGACGCGCTCCACCTCGCGCGCGATCAGGCCATAGGCGACATAGCCCAGCCCCGCACAGCCATAGCCCTCGATCGTCGGTCCTAGCAGCCCGGCCGCCCCGAACTTCGCCATCAGCCCGCGATCATACGTCTCGTTGCGATTGTCCTCGCGCACAATCGGCGCCAGCTCCGCCGCACAAAACGCCCGCGCACTGTCGCGCACCATGCGCTCCTCATCGGTCAGCGCGGCGTCGAGTAGGAGGGGGTCTGTCCAGTCGAAGGATGGCCATTTGGGGACACTGTGCTGGGTGGCGGGGGCATGGGCGGTTGCCATGGGAGGACTCCGTGGGTTTGGTTTGTTGGGAGCGCTGTCTGGCATTGGCGAAAGATGCACAAGCCGAGACAAGAATGTCCCAATTGTATAAGAACTGATATGATACCGGAATGGGGCCGTCACTTCTTTTCGACAAATCTTTCTTGCAAAGTCTGAGCGTGGACGAAGCCGCGGTCCTCGATCAAATGTTTTCCTGCGTCGTCTCTCCGCTGTTTTTCGCAGAGACGATGGCTGATCTCGCAAAAGAACCAAAAGGTGGACGTGCACCCGCCCAAATCGTTGGCGAATTGGCCGCTCGAACGCCAGTCGCGCACAGCTACATGAACGCATTTCACAGCCGCCTCATTATGGACGAGCTATTCGGTGGAATCGTCAGCATGGAGCGACGGCCAGTGGTCGCTGGGGGTGTTCCGGTTCGTGTCGAAGGGAAGATTGGGGTCGTTTACAAAAAGTCTCCGGAAGCCGAAGCATTCGAGCGCTGGCAGCGAGGCCGCTTTCTCGAAGTTGAGCACATCGCTGCACAGGTTTGGCGGTCTGCCTTGGTTGATTTGGATCTTCCCGGCATTGCTAGAGCATTCAAGGCAATGTTGCGCAAGGAGGCTAGACCTCGCAATCATTCCGAAGCGCAAATCCTCGCACAAGCAATTATTGATAGTCCCGGCCAAAGTTATAAGACGCTGACCATCGCTCATGGCTTGCTTGGAATGCCCCCAGAGTCATTGCCAGGCGCGATCGAAACATGGCGAAGAGCGGGATCAATGCCGCTACGAAAACACGCACCATTCGCAGCACACTGCCTTGAGATTGATCTATATTTCTATCTGGCGTTATCTAATGGCATCATTTCTGATCAGCGCCCAAGCAATCGTATAGATATTGCCTATCTTTATTACCTACCATTCACAGATTTGTTTGTATCTAGCGACCGTCTACACCGAACGACGGCAGCTCTGTTTATCGGGGAAAAACAGCGCTTTGTGTGGGGTCCCGATCTTAAGCAGGATCTTCTCGCAATCAACCAACACTTACTTGCTCTTCCTGAAGAAGAGCGCAGAAAAGGATTATTCCTTCTCGCGGATTGTCCTCCCGTCGACAGCGACGGTCTGTGTGCCACACTGTGGGACGAATTTCGGCATGACTGGCGCAAACCAAAGAGACGTTTGCCAGAATTGACGCCCGAACAGCATCGGGAGATTATTAGGTCGGGCGACCGCTTGAGAGCCGCCGCCGACAAGCCGTCAAAATTGCCCCCGGAATTTCCTATGCCATCTAATGATGGGATAGATAACCTGATACTTGAACGACATATCCCTCAAGTTCGCGGTAGTTGGCGCATGTTCTCAAAGGAAATTGAAGACGCTGAACAATTGAGAAAGTGAGGCTCAGGGGTACCGCTATTGTCGCCACCAACCTTCGTTCGCAGCGAATGGAAGCGGGTGGGCTCTCGCCCACCCGCCACCTTACATGCTGTCCATGCCATCGACGGCCTTGCTGACCATCACGTTCACCGCCACGCGGCGGTTCTGGGCCTTGCCCTGGGGCGTCGAATTGTCCGCCGCCGGATCGGCCATCGCCATGCCGGTGGGAGTCAGCATGCGATAGGGTTTCCAGCCACACGCCTGTTGCAGGTAATTCACCACGCCGGTCGCGCGCTTTTCGCTGAGCGTCTGGTTGAATTCCTGGCTGCCGGTGGAATCGGTATAGCCGATGACCAGCAACAGGGCATTGCTCGTCCCCTGTGCCTGCTGGGCCACCTGACAGAGGTTGGCCTTGGCTTCCTGGGTCAGGTTGTACTTGCCGACCTCGAAATTCACGTTGGACGTCATCTTGATGTTGTAATTGTCGATGTCGGCCACGCGGCTGCGCAACGCCTCTGTCGCCGCGGTCTGTTCGGCGAAGCGCTGGTCGGTGCCGTTGTGGATCATCGACGCGAACTTCATGTCCTTGTTCGTGACGGCGATCTTGCTGGCCGCGAGGCCGCCTTCCCACTGGACCGTCTCGACCGTGACGGGCAGGCCATTGAGCAACTGTTCCGCACCAAGCTGTTTGGTGCTGGCACCCAGGAAGCCGCCGCTTGAACGGATGCGGGTTTCCGGCGTGACAGTCACGACGGTCTTGGCACCGCCGATGACCGCGATCTGCACCTGGTTGCCCTTGCGCGCGGTAATCATGCCTTTCAGCACCGGCCCCTTGGGCAGTTCGGAAATCCTGGGCAGGGCCTGGCCGGTGACGGTCACCGGTGGCAGGACGGTGGGCGCGTCCTGCTGTTGTTGTGCGACTTGTTGTGCGGCGGCCGGCACGGCGAGCATCGCTGCCAGCGAGAGCAGGACCGTGCCCTTGGAATTGATACGCATTGCGGTTCTCCTTGAATTAGGCCCCCTGCGTGTTCGGGTGAACCTTTCACGCAGATGAACGGACGCGGTGACAGCGGTGGTTGTGCGGGGAATGGGTGTGCATCGTGCGACGAACCGAGGTTAACGCGCCCTGCGCCACACGGTGTCTGACAGCCGAGCTTTCCCCTTCACCACCTTTCGTTTCTGGATTTTTCGCGACAAGTTGCCATTGCCCGCCGCATAATGACCGCAATGTCGCCCACCAGCCTGACCCACCTCGATCGTCTCGAAGCGGAATCGATCCACATCCTGCGCGAAGTGGTGGCGGAGACCGAACGGCCGGTGATGCTTTACAGCATCGGCAAGGATTCCGCGGTGATGCTGCATTTGGCGAAGAAGGCGTTCTATCCCGCGCCCCCGCCCTTCCCCCTGCTCCACGTCGATACCACCTGGAAATTCCGCGCGATGTACGACCTGCGCGAGCGCGCGGCGGCGGCGGCGGGGATGGAGCTGTTGGTGTGGCAAAACCCGGAGGCGGTGGCGCAGGGAATCAATCCGTTCGACCATGGCAGCCTCCACACCGACATGTGGAAGACGCAAGGGCTGAAGCAGGCGCTCGACCACCACGGCTTCGACGCGGCATTCGGCGGCGCGCGGCGCGACGAGGAAAAGAGCCGCGCCAAGGAACGCATCTTCAGCTTCCGCAGCGCCAGCCACGCATGGGATCCCAAGAACCAGCGGCCCGAACTGTGGAACCTGTACAATGCGCACAAGGCAAAGGGAGAGAGCATCCGCGTCTTCCCGATCAGCAACTGGACCGAGCTTGACGTGTGGCAATACATCCGCCGCGAGGGGATAGAGATCGTGCCGCTGTATTTCGCCGCGCCGCGCCCGACGGTGGTACGCGACGGATTGACGCTGATGGTGGATGACGAGCGGTTCCGGCTGGCAGCGGGGGAGGTGCCGGTCGAACGGTCGGTCCGGTTTCGCACGCTTGGCTGTTATCCGTTATCGGGGGCCGTCGAAAGCAGTGCGACGACGCTGTCCGAAGTCATTCAGGAAATGCTGCTGACGACGACCTCCGAGCGGCAGGGCCGCGCCATCGACCATGACCAGGCGGCGAGCATGGAAAAGAAGAAGGCGGAGGGGTATTTCTGATGACGCCCGACGCACTCATCGCCACCGATATCGAGGCCTATCTCGCACGGCACGAGGCGAAGTCGCTGCTGCGGTTCATCACCTGCGGCTCGGTCGACGACGGCAAGTCTACGCTGATCGGGCGGCTGCTGTACGAGTCCAAGACGATTTTCGAGGACCAGCTGTCCAGCCTGGAGGCCGACAGCAAGCGCATCGGCACACAGGGGGCGAACCTCGATTTCGCGCTGCTCGTCGACGGCCTTGCCGCCGAGCGCGAACAGGGCATCACCATCGACGTTGCCTACCGCTTTTTCGCGACCGACAAGCGCAAATTCATCGTCGCCGATTGCCCCGGCCATGCGCAGTACACGCGCAACATGGTGACGGGCGCATCGACCGCCGACCTCGCGATCATCCTGGTCGATGCGCGCAAGGGCGTCCTCACCCAGACGCGGCGGCACAGCTACCTCGCGCAGCTGCTGGGCATCCGCCACGTGGTGCTGGCGGTCAACAAGATGGACCTCGTCGGCTATGATCGGGCGACGTTCGACCGGATCGTGATGTCGTATCGCAGCTTCGCGAGCGAGATCGGCCTGCCCGCCTTTACCGCCATCCCCATTTCGGGCTTCGTCGGCGACAATGTGACCGCGCGGTCGGACGCGACGCCGTGGTATTCGGGGCCGGTGCTGCTCGATCATCTGGAAACGGTGCGTGTCGATGCCGATGCGGAGCGCGAAAAGCCGTTCCGCATGCCGGTGCAATGGGTCAACCGGCCCGACCTCGATTTCCGCGGCTTCGCGGGACTGGTCGCGAGCGGCAAGATCCGGCCCGGTGCGGCGGTGCGTGTGCTGCCGTCCGGGCAGATGTCGACCGTTTCGCGCATCGTCACGGCGGATGGTGACCTCAATGCGGCGGTGGCCGGCCAGTCGGTGACGCTGACGCTGGCCGACGAGATCGACTGTTCGCGTGGCGACGTCATTTCGGTGGCCGACGCGCCGCCACAGGTCGCCGACCGGTTCGAGGCGACTTTGGTCTGGATGGCCGACGCTCCGCTGGTGGCGGGCCGCGCCTATTGGCTGAAGCTTGGCACACAGACCGTATCGGCGACCGTCGCCGCGCCGAAATACGAGATCAACGTCAACACGTTGGAACAGGTTGCGGCCAAAACGCTGGAACTCAATGCGATCGGCGTGGTCGAGATCGCGACCGCGAAACCGGTGGTGTTCGAACCCTATGCCGAGAACCGCGCGCTGGGCGGGTTCATCCTGATCGACCGCGCGACCAATGCGACGGTCGCGGCGGGGATGCTGCATTTCTCCCTGCGCCGTGCGCAGAATATCCACCTGCAAGCGCTTGAAATCGACCGCGAGGCGAACGCGCGCCTCAAGAACCAGAAGCCCGCCGTGCTGTGGTTCACCGGCCTGTCCGGCGCGGGCAAATCCACCATCGCCAACATCGTCGCGCGCAAGCTGTACCGCATGAACCGGCACACGTTCCTGCTCGACGGCGACAATGTGCGCCACGGGCTGAACAAGGATCTGGGCTTTACCGAGGCCGACCGCATCGAGAACATCCGGCGTGTCGGCGAAGTCGCGCGGTTGATGGCGGATGCGGGGCTGATTGTGATCACGGCGTTCATCAGCCCCTTCCGAGCCGAACGCGAAATGGTGCGCGCGATGCTGCCCGAGGGCGAATTCGTCGAGGTGTTCATCGATACGACGCTCGCCGAGGCGGAGGCGCGCGACGTGAAGGGCCTCTACAAAAAGGCGCGCGCGGGCGCGTTGAAGAACTTCACCGGCATCGACAGCCCCTATGAAGCGCCGGAAAACCCCGAGGTGCGCATCGACACAGCGATGATGTCCCCTGAGGAAGCCGCCGACCTTATCATTGATGCGTTGATCGGATGATCCTTCGACAGGCTCAGCACAGTCGGGACGCCGAGCTTGCCGCTGCTATCGCCGCCGATGCCGGTAAACTGCTGCTCGACGTGCAGCGCCGCATGTCCGGCAAGGAAGCGGGTGCAGAGGGCGACCGCGCGGCCAACGCGCTGATCCTCGACCGCTTGGCGGCGGCGCGTCCCGATGACGCGGTCCTGTCAGAGGAGCGCAAGTGCGACGGGTCGCGGGTGGCGGCGTCGCGGGTGTGGATCGTCGACCCGCTCGACGGTACACGCGAGTTTTCCGAGGGGCGCGACGACTGGGCGGTGCATGTCGCGCTGGCGATCGACGGCGTGGCGACGGTGGGCGCGGTTGCCCTGCCCGCTCTCGATGTGGTGCTTGCCTCTACCCCCGCCCCGATCGTTCCAGCGGCGGCCACCCCGCCCCGCATGCTGGTCAGCCGTTCGCGCCCGGCCGCAGAAGCACTGGCGGTCGCGGAATATCTCGGCGCATCGCTGGTCCCCATGGGGTCGGCGGGCGCGAAGGCGATGGCGGTCGTGCGCGGCGAGGCGGAAATCTACCTGCATTCTGGCGGACAATATGAATGGGACAATTGCGCGCCGGTCGCGGTCGCACAGGCGGCGAGGCTGCATTGCTCGCGGATCGACGGCAGCGCCCTCATTTATAACTGCGCCGACCCGTACCTACCCGACCTGCTGATCTGCCGTCCCGAACTGGCCGACACAATCCTGACATTCGTGGCGCGTATGTCGAACGCATGAGCAGCTATCGCGGCGAACTCGTGCGACATGCGGGATCACCCGAAAGCCCGGTCGAACGCATCATCGTCTCGATCGAGCAGACGCTGGCCGAAGCAACGATCACATACGAAGTGATCGGCGATCTCGTCGAGGTCGTTCTGCCGGACGTCGGCCAGAGCGAGCGGCGTGACGGACTGTGGACAACCACCTGTTTGGAATTGTTCGCAAAGCCCGTCGGCGGCGAGACATATCTCGAATGGAATTTCGCGCCGAATACGGCCTGGGCAGCCTACCGGTTCGACGGATACCGCGCGGGCATGCGCAATGCCGATGTCCCGCCCCCGTTCATCACCGCCATTTCCAGTGACGCTTACCGGATGACGGTCATAACCGCGTTGCCGCCATTGCCCTGCTGGGTCGGGCTGTCGGCGGTCATCCGCGACATCGATGGCGGCACCTCCTACTGGGCGTTGGCGCATCCGCCCGGAAAGGCCGATTTCCACCATGCGGATTGCTTCGTGGCCGAACTCGCGCCATCGAAGGGCGCATGAATTTCGGTATCGACCAGCTGCTCGCCGACCCCGCCCTGCGCCGCCCGCTCGAAGGACAACGGGTCGCGCTGCTCGCGCATCCGGCCTCCGTTACGGCGGACCTGACGCATTCGCTCGACGCGCTGGTCTCGAGCGGATTGAACGTCTCGGCGGTGTTCGGGCCGCAACACGGCGTACGCGGCGACCTGCAGGACAATATGATGGAGTCGCCCGACTTCACCGACCCGACCTATGGCATGCCGGTGTTCAGCCTGTACGGCGAGGTCCGTCGCCCGACCGGCCAGTCGATGGCGACGTTCGACACGATCCTGATCGACCTGCAGGACGTTGGCTGTCGCATCTACACCTTCGTAACGACGCTGCTCTACGTGCTGGAGGCCGCTGCCGAACACGGCAAGAGCGTGTGGGTGCTCGACCGGCCCAACCCGGCGGGTCGGCCCGTCGAAGGAACGACCTTACTGCCCGGCTGGGAAAGCTTCGTCGGCGCGGGGCCGATGCCGATGCGGCACGGGATGACCCTGGGCGAAATGGGGCGCTGGTTCATCGACCACTACAAGCTCGACGTCGATTACCGCGTGATCGCGATGGAGGGCTGGCAACCCGAGGCGGCACCGGGGTTCGGCTGGCCGCCCGAACGCCCCTGGATCAACCCCAGCCCCAACGCCGCCAACGTCAACATGGCGCGCGCCTATGCCGGTACAGTGATGCTGGAGGGGACGACCCTGTCGGAGGGGCGCGGGACGACGCGCGCCCTGGAGATGTTCGGCGCGCCCGATATCGATGCGAAGGCGGCGATCGCGGAGATGCACCGCCTGGCACCGCAGTGGACGCAAGGGTGTTCCTTACGCGAAATCTGGTTCCAGCCGACATTCCACAAGCATGTCGGCGCTCTCTGTTCGGGCGTGTTCATCCACGCCGAGGGTCCGCGCTACGACCACGCCGCGTTCCGCCCGTGGCGGCTGCAGGCGCTGGGCTTTAAGGCGATCCGCGCACTCTACCCGGACTACGACCTGTGGCGCGACTTCCCGTATGAATATGTGTTCGACAAGCTGGCGATCGACGTGATCAACGGTAGCCCGGCGTTGCGGGAGTGGGTCGATGACGCGGGTGCGGCGGCGGGCGATCTCGATGCGGTGGCGGGACCGGATGAGGCAGCGTGGGTTGAAGCGCGGCGGGAATTTTTGCTTTATTGAAACGTCGAGATGCTGATATTTAAGATGCGGAAATTCGTCACCCCGGGCCTGACCCGGGGTCTCGCTTCCATTTCACGCGAGTAGATCGAACAGATCCTTCCAATCGGGATTGCCCCGTTCGATCAGATCGAACTTGAACTGGCGTCGCCAGCGCTTGAGGCGCTTTTCGTGTTCGATGCAGCACACGATATCGTCGCCTGGCTCCGCCCAGACGAGACGGGTTAGCCCGTATTTTGCGCAGAAGTCGGAGTCGCTGCCGGACCGATGTTGATGAATCCGCGCCGCGAGATTTGATGTAACCCCGACATGCATCGTGCCACGATAGCGATCAGCCATGATATAGACCCAACCGCCCTGCCGCTCGCGCTCCATCGCCTGTGCCTGAGAAAAGCGGGCCCCCGGGTCAAGCCCGGGGTGACGGAGAGAAAGCGGCGGTCGGCGCACGCCCCATCTGCGCAGTTAAGAAAGCTAGGCCGCAATCTCGCACTGTCACGCCCAATCGAGCGAAGCCCCCAACCCCGTCTGCAACTTCGTCAGCGCCGCCTTCTTGATCTGGCAGACGCGCGCCGCGCCGATGTCCATCGTCAGGCCGATTTCCTCTAGGTTCATTTCCTCGAAGAAATAGAGTTGCAGCACCATCTGGCTGCGCTGGTCGAGCGTCATGATGGCATCGCGCAGGCGCCCGGACAGCGCCTCGCGGTCGAGGATCTCATCCTGCATCTCGTCGGGCGCGCTGAACGTCAGATCGCTGTCCGAATAAGCTTCATCGATCGATTCATGGCTCAGCGACATCGAATCCCCTTCCATCGCGTAATAGGCAGCGAGCGGAACGTTCATGCGCTTCGCAATCTGGGGCACGGTTGGCGCGCCACGGTTTTCCTGTTCGAGTTCGACCCGTACAGCCTCGATCGCGCGGCGCGACGAGGACGCACTTCTGGAACGCCCCGAGATACGGCGAAGATGGTCGATCATCGACCCCTTGATACGGATCGACGCATAGGTCGAAAATTCGAAGCCGCGATCCTCGAAGGCATGCGCGGCCTCCACCAAAGCAACCATGCCGATCTGGATCAGCTCCTCAAGCTCGGCCGACGACGAGATGCGGCCATGGACGTGCCACGCCAGGCGTCGCACGAGCGGCAGGTGACGCTGGATCAGGCCATCGACATCCTTTTGCTCGACGAACGCCCTGACCTTTGCGGCAGCGGCCTGGCTCATGTCTGGTCTCCATATTCGGAACTTGCGGGCAGCATGTGCTGTCCGGCGTGGCGATCGATCGAACCGACCACCGCGATGACATCGACGGCGCGCGTCGGCGGGATTTCGAGAAACGACAGCACCGGCATGTCCGACATCTGCGTGCGAACAAGGCGTGACACGGGCGCGCGACAGGCAGGCGCGGTGACGAGTGCAAAGGCGCGTGCCTCGGCAACAAACGGGCGGGTCGCGTCGGCAAGTGCAGTCATCAAGCGATTGGCGAGCTGCGTCTCGAACGGCCAGACGGCGTCGGGGCCGGCGCGGACCGCCTGGACAAGCAGCTGTTCGAGGCCACTGTCGAAGGTGACGATCGGAAGCGGCATGCGCAGCGGCACCAGCGACTGGACAAGCAGCGACCCCAGGCGCTGGCGAATACCCTCGACCAGCGCACCCTGCGGCAATTGTTGTGGCGCGAGTTCGACCATCGCCTCGGCGATCCGGCGGAAGTCCTTGAGCGCGACACGCTCGGCGAGCAATGCACGGCAGACACCCGAGATCGCGGTCAGCGAATAGGGCTGCGGCGTGAGGCCGGAGATGAGCTGCGGACAGCTATCCTTCAGTGAATCGACCAGTGCCTGTGCCTCGTCGAGCCCGAAGAGTTCGGCGGCGGCTGCGGACAGGATGGCGTTGAGGTGCGTCGCGACCACCGTCGGTGCATCGACAACGGTATAACCGGCGATGACCGCGTCGGCACGCCTTTCGGGCGGAATCCACAGCGCTTCAAGGCCGAAGCTCGGGTCGCGCACACGGCGTCCCTCGACGCCGGGCAGGCAGTCGCCTGCGTCGAGCGCGAGCAGATCATCGGGCCACACCTCGTCCTCACCCATCGTCACGCCCAGAACGACGATGCGATAGGCATTGCCCGACAGCGCCATATTGTCCTGAACCTTGACCAGCGGCAGCACGAACCCGAGTTCGCGCGACAGCTGGCGACGCAGACCCGTGATGCGGGCCATGAGCGGCGCGCCCTTGCGTTCGTCGATCAGGCTGATCAGCGAATAGCCGACCTCGAGCACGATCGGAGCAGCCTCGCTGACGTCCGACCAGCCGATTTCCTTGGGCGTGGTATCGACCGGCACGGGGCGGGCGGCAGTAGCTGCGGCTGCTTTGTCGCGCTTTATGAGGTTCCAGCAGATGCCGCCGGCGACACCGGCACCGGCGAGCAGCATGATGTGTGGCATACCCGGCAATACGCCGAGGATCGCCATGATGACGGCAACCGGCGCCCAGGCGCGTGCAGACCCGAACTGCGATCCGAGCTGTCCGGTCAGGTCGAGGGGCGAGGTAACGCGGGTGACGATGGCGGCAGCAGCGATCGACAGCAGCAGTGCTGGAACCTGTGCGACGAGCGCGTCGCCGATCGCAAGCATGATATACGTCTTGGCGGCTTCACCGATGCCGAGGCCATGGCTGACGACGCCGAGGATCAGGCCGCCGAAGATGTTGACGAACAGGATGAGGATCGCGGCGGCGGCGTCGCCCTTCACGAACTTCGACGCGCCGTCCATCGAGCCGTAGAAATCGGCTTCGGTCGCGACTTCCACGCGGCGCGCCTTGGCTTCGTCGGGCGTGATCAGTCCGGCGTTGAGATCGGCGTCGA
>JBDUBD010000072.1:0-14152 GCA_040004295.1 Sphingomonadales bacterium
GCGCGCTCGACCTTTACCGGCACCCGCTCGCCGCCCTGGAACACCAAAGTCAGCGCCCCTGCCCGCCGAGCGGCGTCGCCGCTCGTCACCGTTTCACCATCGCGTTTTTCCACGCGGGCATAGCCACGTCGCAACACTGCATCGGGATTGAGCGATTCCGCCACACGCCAGATGCGGTCGAGCCGTTGCCTGGCCTCATCGACCGGACGGGCTACGAGTTGCGGCGTCAGCCGAGCCGCCGCGAGGCGTTCGCGCGACCGCGCCAAGCGCGCCATGATGAGCGGCGGACGGAGTGCAGCAGACGCGTGGGCAAGGTCACCGCGCGCATCGGCCAGCCGTTTCGACAGGCCGCGCCGCATCCGCTCGCCAAGATCATCGACGCGCTGGCGCTGCGCCGCGAGCAGCCCCGCGCCTTCAGGCAGGCGCTGCGTGAGTGCCAGCAAGCGTTCCTCGCCGCGTTCGCGATAGCGTCGAACGCAACGCAGGCTGCGCGCGCCAAGCGCCTCGACACCGGCCAGCAATTCGGTGCGTACCGGCACCGCGATTTCGGCGGCGGCGGTTGGCGTCGGCGCGCGGACGTCGGCGGCGAAGTCGCACAGCGTCGTATCGGTCTCATGCCCCACGGCGGAGATCGTCGGAATGGCCGATTCCGCAACGGCACGGACAACCAACTCATCATTGAAGCTCCACAGATCCTCGATCGACCCGCCGCCCCGCGCAACGATGACGAGGTCCGGACGCGGGACAGAACCACCCTCTGCCATCACGGAGAACCCGTGCACGGCGCGCGCGATCTGTTCGGCGGCGCCCGTCCCCTGCACCAGCACCGGCCAGACGACGACGCGCGTCGGGAAGCGCGCAGCGAGACGGTGGATGATGTCGCGGATGACCGCACCCGTGGGTGAAGTCACGACACCGATGACTTTGGGCAGATACGGCAGCGGACGTTTGCGCGCGCTGTCGAACAGGCCCTCCGCCGCAAGCCTGGCCTTCAGTTTTTCGAGCAGCGCCAGCATCGCGCCCTCGCCTGCCAGCTCCATCGAATCGATGATGATCTGGTATTTCGACCGCCCGGGGTAAGTTGTGAGCTTGCCCGTCGCCACGACCTCCGCGCCATCGACCGGCTGGAATGGCAGACGCGCCGCCGACATTTTCCACATGACGCCGTCGAGCGCGGCAGAATCGTCCTTGAGCGCGAGATAGCAATGGCCCGAGGCGACACGCTTCCACCCCGAAATTTCGCCGCGGACGCGGACATGGCCGAAACCATCCTCAACGTGCCGTTTCAACCGCCCCGACAATTCGGTGACGGTGAACGGCACCGAATTGTCGCCGGGCGGACTCTCCGCTAGCAGCGCCGGAACTTCGATTTCGGGATCTTGCGACATGAATATCCTGCTGTTGGGCGGGGGCGGCCGCGAACATGCGCTCGCCTGGAAGCTGGCGCAATCGCCAAGCCTGACGAAACTCTGGGCCAGTCCCGGCAATCCGGGGATCGCGGCGCATGCCGAGCTCATTCCGCTCGACCTGAAAAACCATGGTGCCGTCGTCGCATTTTGCCGGGCGCAGGCGATCGACCTGGTCGTCGTCGGCCCCGAGGCGCCGTTGGTGGACGGCATCGGCGATAGTCTACGCGGGGCCGGAATCGCCGTGTTCGGACCATCGAAGGCCGCAGCCCAGCTTGAGGGATCGAAGGGCTTCACCAAGGAACTCTGCGCGCGCCACGCCATTCCGACGGCAGCATTCGAACGGCACGATAGGCTGGCGACGGCGCTCGACGCCCTCGACCGTTTCGGTGTGCCGGTCGTGGTCAAGGCAGACGGTCTGGCCGCAGGCAAAGGCGTCACGGTTGCGATGACGCGCGACGAGGCTGTCGAAGCGCTTGAAGCGCTATTTACGGAAACAGGTGCGGAAGTCGTCATCGAGGAATTCCTGGAAGGCGAGGAGGTCAGCCTGTTCGCACTTTCCGACGGAACCGACTTCGTCCTGTTCGGCACGGCGCAGGACCACAAGCGTATCGGCGAGGGCGACACAGGCCCCAATACCGGCGGCATGGGTGCCTATAGTCCCGCAACCGTCCTGACCCCCGCGCTCGAAGCACGTGCGATGGACGAGATCGTGCGCCCGACCGTCGCAGCGATGGCGGCCGAAGGTATGCCCTTCGTCGGCGTTCTTTTTGCCGGATTGATGCTGACCGCCGATGGTCCGAAACTGATCGAATACAACGCGCGCTTCGGCGATCCCGAGACTCAGGTCTTGATGCCACGCTTCGAAGGCGATCTGGCCGCGCTGTTCCTGGCAACCGCGCGCGGCGAACTGGCGAATGCAGGGACGCCGCGCTTTTCCCCGGACTATGCCGTGACCGTCGTTCTGGCGGCGAAGGGCTATCCAGCCGAACCCAAGCTGGGCGGAGCGATCGACTGGTCGGGTGAAACCGACTCCCGAACCGAAATTTTTGTTGCCGGCGTCAAGCGCGACGGCGAGGTGCTTCGATCTTCCGGCGGACGCGTAATCGCCGTTACGGCATCGGCCCCGAAGATCAGCGATGCACGCGACGCGGCGTATCGGCGCCTTGAACAAATCGACTTCGCCGATGGACAATTCCGGCGCGACATCGGTTGGCGCGAAGTTGCAAGAGAACAACTATAAAAATCATTTTATTACTTTATCATCGGACGTCTTTACATAAAGCGCGGAAGCACTATGCACGCGTCCAGCCTGTGGGGACAGGTAACAAGAATGCGTTTGAACGAGAGGACGATGGACAGGCCAGCTGGCCACTTTCATCAGATACCGTTAGAATCGATACATTGGGGCTGGGTCGCTAATGGACGTCAATACTTGGATTATCGTTGCGGTTGTCATCACGCTGGTTGCCGCTGTGGCAGTCGGATGGGCTGTGTGGGGCCGCAGGCAACATATAGAGATTGCGCGGCCATCACTCGATTCACTTGATCAAACCGCCACGCTAGCGCGGACAAAGGGACCCTCCGCCCAGCCGACCAACGCGGAATTGCTCGAGCAACTCCGCACCTTTTCTCCCCCTGTATCGGACAAACAGGTCGTCGACCCCGACAACCTTATGGAACTGAAGGGCGTCGGCCCCCGACTTGCCAAAACGCTCTACGACATGGGGATCGGGCATTTTTCGACCATTGCCGCGTGGACGCCCGAAGATATCCGACGCATCGATTCAGTCCTCGGCCCCTTCGCCGGACGCATCGAGCGTGACGACTGGGTCGGGCAGGCCAAATTGCTTGCCGAAGGCGACATCCAGGGCTTTACTGCCCGTTTCGGCATGCTGGGAACCGACGTCAGTTGAAGCAACGCATCGTCGCTATACTTGCCGTTGCGACCCTGTCCGGGGCGGCGCTGGCGCAGGTGGGCGACGATCCACGCCGTGCACTGGCGCAGACCGAGGCGACCGGCAAGCTGGCCAGGGAGCGCGCTGCGCGTCTGGAAGCTGCAGCACAATCGGCAAGTAACGAGGCGGCGCGAGCCCAGGCCGCCTCGGTCGCGATAGCGGCACGTATCCAAGCAATCGAAACCGACATCGACGCTGCCGAGGCACGTTCCGCCGTCATCGCGCAGCTTCAGGTCGTTCAACGCCAGCGGCTTGCGGCCAAGCAGGGGCCGACAGTACGTCTGGTCGCGGCACTGCAGACAATGGCCCGCCGCCCCGCTGCACTCACGCTGGTGCAGCCCGGATCGATTGCCGACGTGGTTCATACACAGGCGTTGTTTTCCACCATTCTTCCCGCGATCCAGGTCCGCACCGCCGACCTTCGCGCCGATGTCGCGCGCGGACGGCAATTGCGCGCGGCGGCAGAGGATGCCGTGGCGCGCCGCCGCACCGCGCAAGGACAATTGCTCGCCCAGCGCCAGCGCCTGGCTGCACTCGAAGCACGCAAGCGCGCTGAATCGGCGCGACTGGGCATCGGCGCGATGGCGGAACAGGACCGCGCCATCGCGATGGGCGAACAGGCGCGCGATATCGGCGATCTTGTCAGCAACCTCGACAACGCGGCAAGCGTAAGTGCCCGGCTAGAGATGCTCCCCGGACCGACGCTGCGGCCAGCGCAGCCCGGCGCTGCACGCGACCTGCCGGTGGAAACCGTGGCGGCAGAATCGGCCAGCCCCGCCTATCGTCTTCCTGTCATTGGCAATGTCGTCACCGGTCTTGGCGAAGTTTCGGCAACTGGCATCAAGGCACGCGGGCTGACGATCGCCACGCAGCCGGGCGCACAGGTCGTGGCGCCGGCAACCGGTCGCATCGCCTTCGCCGGCGCATTCCGGGCCTATGGGCAAATCGTTGTCATCGACCACGGCCTCGGCTGGACTACGCTGCTCACCAACCTGTCAGCGCTCGACGTGAAGGTCGGCGATGCGGTGTTACAGGGTTCACCGATCGGTCGAACCGGTGCCGAAAGCGGGACCGTGATGGTCGAGCTGCGCCGCCGTGGCACACCCGTCGATATCGCCAGGCTTGCGGGATAGCTTTACGGGCGCTGCGTTCACGCTATCTTCATCGGCATTCGTCTGAGGTTTACCGATGCTCCGTTTCCCACTTCGTGCCGCCATCGCCGTGTCGGCGATCGCCCTGATCCCTGCCACGACCGCGACGTTCGCTGCAGTCGACAATTCGACCTACAAGGAACTCGACGCCTTTATGGCCGTGTTCGAGCGCGTTCGCGCCGACTACGTCGACAAGACCGACGACAAGAAGCTGATCAAGGGCGCGATCGACGGCATGCTGGCGTCGCTGGATCCGCATTCGTCCTACCTCGATGCGCGCGATTTCGAACAGATGCGTACGCAGACCGACGGCAATTACGGTGGGCTGGGCCTGACAGTCACGATGGAGGACGGCGCGGTCAAGGTGGTGACGCCGACCGAGGACACGCCCGCGTTCAGGGCGGGGATCAAGGCGGGCGATTATATCACCCACCTCAACGGCACACTCGTGTTCGGTGGTACGCTGGACGACGCAGTCGAACAGATGCGCGGCAAGCCGGGTACGCAGATCAAGCTGACAATCGTCCGTGCCGGTCGCGACAAGCCGTTCGACGTCTCGCTGACGCGAGAGATCATCGAGCTGAAGCCCGTCAAATGGGAAGTGAAGGGTCAGGTCGGCTACATCAACATCAACAGCTTCTCGCGAAACACCGGTAACAGCGTGCGCGCCGCACTGATGGGCATCGACAAGTCGCTTGGCCGCCAGCCGCTCGGCTATGTCGTCGATCTACGTTCGAACCCCGGCGGCCTGCTCGACGAGGCTGTGTCGGTCAGCGACCAGTTCCTCGAACGCGGCGAAATCGTGTCGCAGCGCGGCCGCAACAAGGGCGACATCGAACGCTATTTCGCGAAGGCCGGTGACGCCGCGCATGGCCTGCCGATCGTCGTTCTGGTCGACAGCGGGTCGGCTTCGGCAGCGGAAATCGTCGCGGGCGCGCTGCAGGACAACCACCGCGGTATCGTCATGGGCGAACGGAGCTTCGGCAAGGGATCGGTGCAGACACTGCTCCCCCTCGACGACACGACCGCATTGCGCCTGACCACGGCGCGTTACTTCACGCCATCGGGACGCAGCGTACAAGAAGGCGGCATCGAACCCGACATTCGCGTGCCGCAATTGTCGGACGTCGATTACAAGACGCGTCCACGCTTCCGTGAGGCCGACCTCCGCCGCCACCTGATCAACGAGGCGAAGGTCGATAATTCGGTGCTGGAGGACGACACCAAGACCGACCCGCGCTTCGCGGCAACGGCGGAGCAGTTGAAGGCCAAGGGCGTGACCGACTTCCAGCTCGACTATGCGCTTAAAACGATTTCGCGGCTGGCAAGCCTGCCCACCCCCGCCAAACCCACCAAGGTGGCACGGCGCTAATCATGCAGTTCGATCGCTATGCGCGCGCCAACGCGGTTGCCCTCATCGTCCCGACGGCGTTGATGGCCGGCGCCCTCGGCTCGCAATATATTGGCGGGCTGTATCCGTGCGAGATGTGCCATTGGCAGCGGTGGCCACACTATGCCGCGATCGTAATCGCGCTGGTCGCCTTCTTCCTGAAACCACCAATGCGACCGGTACTGATCGCGCTGGCCGGACTTGCGATCCTCACCTCGGGTGCCATCGGCGCATATCATGCGGGCGTGGAATATCACTGGTGGGAAGGCATCACGACCTGCTCTTCGACTGCCGCCGGTAGCAGCCTCGAAGACCTGATGCGCGCGCCATTGATCCGCTGTGATGCCGCGCAATGGACCCTCGGGGGAGTCTCTCTTGCCGGGTTCAACGCGATTTTCTCGATCATCGGCGGACTGGCGGTGCTTTTCATGGTAAAGCGCGCCTCATGAAGCCGGACACCGAATCCATGCTCCGCGTCGATCAGGCGGGGGAATATGGTGCGACGCGCATCTACGCCGGGCAGCTTGCCGTCATGGGCACCCGCCATCCGGTTGCGCGCGAGATTGCGGCGATGGCCGCACAGGAAGACCGTCACCGCAAGCGGTTCGACGCCATGATCGCGGAGCGCCGTGCGCGCCCGACATTGCTTCAGCCGTTCTGGAATGTCGCGGGCTATGGCCTCGGCATGGCGACGGCGCTGATGGGGCCGCGCGCTGCCATGGCCTGCACCGCTGCGATCGAAACCGAAATCGACCGCCACTATGGCGAGCAGCTGGTTGAGCTGGGCGGGAGCGACCCCGAATTGTCGGAAGCCATCGCCGATTTCCAGGCCGAGGAAGTCGCACACAAGGAAGCCGCGATCGCGCACGGCGCGGAGGGCGCGTTTGCCTACCCGATCCTCAGCAGCGTCATCCGCGCCGGGTGTCGCACGGCGATTGCGCTATCGAAACGCATATGACACGCAAACACGCATCGGATGCGTCCATCGTGCGTTCATACCGACAGGAACAAGGACAGGACCATGCGTAAACCCATTTTTGCCGCCGCTCTCCTGTCGGTCGCTCTGCCGTTCGCCGGACCGGCGCTCGCGCAACAGACCGACCGTGTGCTGGTCATCTTTGGCAACGATAAATGCCCGACCAATGCGTCAGGCGAGGAAATCGTGGTCTGCGCGCGTCGCCCCGAGGGCGAACGCTACCGCATTCCGAAAGAACTGCGCTCGCCGATCCTGATCACGCCGGAAAACCAGAGCTGGGCCGCCAAAGCGAACGATACGCTGGATGCGGGCGCCGGATCAGGCATCGGCAGTTGCACCGCGTCCGGTCCTGCCGGTGGCACAGGCTGCTGGGCACAGCGGATGCGCCAGGCCAAGCGCCAGCGTCAGGCCGACGGCCTGGAATCGCAGGTTGTCGATCAACGCTCGAGCGTCAGCGGCAATTAAGGGCGGGCCGCAGGCACCATTTATCGCCCGTTATCGCCGCGAAGCGATCCAGTCATCGACCGTTCGCTCCAGCACGTCGAGCGGCACCGCGCCGCCAGCCAGCACCGTATCGTGGAACCCTGACAGGCTGAACTTCGGCCCCAGTGCCTTTTCGGCCCTTGCGCGCAACTCGCGGATCTTGAGTTCGCCGATCTTATATCCAAGCGCCTGCCCCGGCCATGAGATGTAGCGGTTGACCTCCGCCTCGATGTTCGCGTCGGTCAGCGCCGTGTTTTCATGCATGAACGCAATCGCCTGTGCCTTGGTCCAGCCCTTTGCGTGCAGGCCGGTATCGACGACCAGGCGGCTCGCGCGCCACATCTCGTAGCTCAGCCGCCCCATGTTCTTTTCGGGCGTGTCGTACAGCCCCATTTCGATGCCGAGATGCTCACTGTAGAGCGCCCAGCCCTCGACGAACGCCGTGAACCCCGCCGCGTTCTTGCGAACTTCGGGCAGGTCGAGCTCCTGTTGCAGCGCGATCTGCAAGTGATGTCCCGGAACCGCTTCATGCGCCGTCAGCGCAGGCTGTTCCCACAACGGTCGCTGCGGCAGTTTAGACGTGTTGACGTAGTAGTTGCCCGCAATACCGACCTTGGGAGAACCCGGCATGTAATAAGCTGTCGTCGTCCCCTCGGCCGTTTCCGCCGGGATCGCTTTGATACCATAGGGCAAGCGCGGCAGACGCCCGAAATATTTGGGCAGCATCCCGTCGATCGTTTTCGCCTGCAGCGCCGACGCCGCCATCAGTTCATTCGGCGTCTTCGCGTAATAGACAGGGTCGGTCCGCAGCTTCGCGATGAACGTGGCGCGGTCGGCATAGCCCGCCTTTTTTGCGACCTCGTCCATCTCTGCGCGGATGCGCTTCACCTCGCCCAGCCCGATCTCGTGAATCTGGTCGGGAGTCAGGCTGGTCGTCGTGTGAACGCGGACCTGAAGCGCGTAAAAATCGGGTCCCTGCGGCAGGGCTGCGGCACCCACCGTGGTCCGGCATTTGGGCTTGTAGTCGCGAGTATAATAATCGGCGAAGCGGCGATATTCGGGTTCGACGACGTCCCTGATCAGCGCCTTGGCCCGCACCTTCATCGCTGCCCAATCGGCCGCCGACATGCTTGTCGGCGCATTGCCGAGGAATGGCTGATAGAACCGCGACTTTTCGACATCCGCCGCGATCACGCCGGTGATCGACCCTTCGAACCCGTTCAGCACGGCGCAGGGCTGAACAAACCCGCCAGCGACGGCGGCGCGCGTGATCTTCAGCGCCTCCGCATTATAAGTCGGATACGCCGCCAGCCGCTTGAGGTAGCTTTCGTAATCTCCGGCGGAATTGAGCGGCGAATTGTCCGCAAGGCCCGCGAAATTCTGGTGCCAGCCCGCATAGGTCGTGAACAGCATCATGCGCTCTCCGAACCTGCTGCCCTGCACCTGTTCGTCGAGCAACCGACGCAGGATCGCCTTGTTGGTGCGTTCGGTGCCGTCGAGGCCGGTATCGGGAATGGCATCGAGCCGCGCAATGAACGCCTTTGCCTCGACCGCCTGTTTGTCCGCCGCCGCCAGCGAGTTGTCGTCGAGTTTCCCGTCACCGCGGTGATCGCCCAGCGACGACGCCCAGACCGGGCTATTGTCCAGCACCCAGCTCCAGTGCGCGTCGAGCACCGCCTTGAGGTCGGTCGATTGCGTCGCGAACGCAGGCGTCGCCAGCGTCAGCGCGAGCCCGGCAAGAAGGTGTTTCATGGCCTTTCGATCTCCCCGTAACCGAATTGTTCTACCCAAGGCGCGAGCGTTGCCGCGACCGGTTCAAGTGCACCAGCATAGCGTCGCCATTGGCCCACGCCAGCGCTGGTCAGCCCGCGTGTCAGCTGGACATCGCTCGGCGTCTTGAACCGAACCCCCGCGCGGGCACCGAAGTCGCGCACGCTGTCGTCCCAGTCGAGGCCAAGGAAGCCAAGCGCGTTTCCGACCACGCCATCGAAATCGGCGATCAGTGCTTCATGGCTGATATCGTGCACCGCCAGCGGCAGGACTGCCCGGCTCGCCTGTGCCATCCGCATGACCGCATCATAATAGGCTGCGGCCCCGGCCAGTGTCAGGAATTCATACATCGCCGCATTGGTGCGAAAACGGCGGCGAAAGCAGCTGAGCACGACGTCGCGCGGATCGCGGATCGCAAACAGGATTTTCGCATCCGGAAAAAGCCGCGCGATCAGGGGCAGCCGAACGGTGTTGAGTGGCATCTTGTCGACGACGACCGGCCGTGTCGCGCCGTTCGTGGCCTGATCGACTGCGGCCCAATACCGTGTGCGAAGTTGCTCCAGTTGGGCATCGGGCATCGCGACAAGCCGCGCGAGCGCCGCATCGTCGGCCAGCATTGCGTCATGTTCTGGTCCGAACAGCTCAACCTCCTCGATCGTCGTTACGTCCGGATGACCGGCCAGCGCCTTTTCGAGCAAGGTCGTGCCCGTTCGCGGAAACCCCAAAAGGAAGACGGGGTTGGGCCGCGCCGTCACGTCGACGGGTGCGGCGACGCCCCATGCCGGACTAGCTCGCGTTTCGAAATGATCGGCAAGGCGGCGCGCCTGGTCCACCCTGCGCTCGCGCACCTCGGCCCGGACCAGAGCGGCGCTCGCGCGTTCGACCAGCACATTGCGTGCGGCATAATCGGCGAAGGCCTCGGCAGGCCGGTCGAGCGCGGCGAGCGCATCGGCACGCAGATCGTGGATAGCGATGCGGTTCTGGTCCGACAGGTTGCCCCGCGCCAGTAAGGGGTTCAGCCGAGCCACCGCTGCTGCTGCACCACCATCCATAAAGTCGGCGCGCGCCACAGCGAGGTGTGCGGTCACCGATTGTGGGTCGACCGCCAGTGCGCGCAGCCCCGCATCGCGCGCATCGCCCGCCCGCAATTGCCGCGCCCGCACGGCGGCAAGACCGGCGAGAGCCTCTCCATCATCCGGGCTCAGCGCCACGGCACGGTCATAATAGTCGCCGGCGCGGTCGAGGTCGCTCAGCATGAAACTGGTGGTTGCGGCATCGCGAAGCGCGCCTACGTTGTCCGGATCAAGAGCCAGCGAAGCCTCCAAAACACCGAGCGCGCAGTCGAGCTGTCCCTGGCGTGCGATCAGCCCGCCAAGCCGCGCCAGTACATCCGGCAGGTCTTCGCCCTTGATGCTTGTCCGCCCTTCGCGCCGCAAACCGTCGAGCAGCTGGCGCAGCACCTGCGGATGCCCCGCCCCTTCGCGAAGGGCGCCCATCGCCCGATTGAGCGCAAGCGTGCGATCGCCCGCGATCACCGCATCGGTCACGCCATAGAATCCGGACGAAGTTTCTGCCACGCTTTGCGTCATGACCTGTTCCATTGCCGGGGCTTGAGCATCGTGCAACGCTAGCCCAAAGTACACGTGAGAACAGGGGAAATTCATGGCGACGATCGCCGAACCGACGACACGTCCGAAGCCGCTGACGCCCGACATTTTTGAGCGCATTCTCGCTATCGGCGCGACCGCACTGCTGATTACGGTCTTGGTGGCGCTGTTCAAGGGGCGTGCACAATGGGGCATCGTTCCGCCGAACATCTGGCTGCATATCGGCACAATCATGCTCGCGCTCGTCCTGACCCCCGTCATGCTGCTGCGTCGGCGTGGCGACCCATTCCACAGACAACTCGGATGGGTCTGGGCGACTGCGATGGTCCTGACCGCGCTGATCAGTTTCGACCTGCGCTACACCAACCCCGGCGGGTTCAGCTTCATCCACATCCTGTCGGCATGGACGCTTATTCAGGTTCCCGTGATCGTGTGGAGCGCACGCACTCACAATGTGAAGCGGCACCGTCGCGGCGTTCGCGCCATGGTACTCGGTGCGCTGTTGATCGCTGGATTTTTCACTTTTCCGTTCAACCGCCTGCTCGGTCACTGGCTGTTCGGCACCGTCACATGGGGATAACCGGATGACCACCGCAGAAGCGACGCCCGCCGATCCGTTGCCGCATCACACGCGCGACTTCTTCGGGCACCCGCCGGGACTCTGGTATCTCGCCTTCACCGAGGCGTGGGAACGGTTCAGCTATTACGGCATGCAGGCGCTGCTCGCGCTCTACATGGTCAAATATCTGCTCGAGCCCGATCGCATTCGCCACGTCATTGGCTTCGAACATATACGCGCCTTCTTTGGCGGCATCGACGGGCAGCCGCTCGCAAGCGCGATCACCGGCGGTTATTTCGCACTGGTCTATCTGACGCCCATCGCTGGCGGCTTCATCGCCGACCGCTGGCTGGGCAAGCGCCGTACGGTATTGCTCGGCGCCCTGACGATGGCGGCGGGCCATTTCATGATGGCGTCGGAACCGTTGTTCCTGTTCGCCCTGCTCGCACTCGTCATCGGTGTCGGCCTGTTCAAAGGGAATATCGCGAGCCAGGTCGGTGCGCTCTACAAACCCGAAGACTTGCGCCGCGCCGATGCGTTTCAGATCTTCTACCTCGGCATCAACGCGGGCGTGATCGCCGCACCGCTGATCGTCGGGACGCTGGGCGAGAAAGTCGGCTGGCATTGGGGCTTCGGCGCTGCCGGTGTCGGCATGTTGATCGGCCTGGTCATCTATCTGTCGGGACAGAAATACCTGCCGCCGGAACAGCCGCGCAAAAGCGCAGGGACGCCGGCGGTCAAGCTCAGCGGAGGTGACTGGAGTGCCCTCATCGCGTTGCTCATCCTCATCCCGGTGATGGCGATCTCGATCGTCCCCAACAACCAGATCTTCAACGCCTATCTCGTCTGGGGCGACCAGAATTTCGATCTCAAGTTCGGCGGGACGACACTGCCGACGACATGGCTCGTCACGCTCGACGCCATCGTCAGCGTCAGCTTCCTCGCGATCGTCGCACTCTTCTAGCGCTGGTACGGCAAGCATTGGCGCGAGCCCGATGAACTCGGCAAGATGATCATCGGTTCGGCGTTTTCGGTGGGCGGGATGCTTTGCCTGTTCATGGCTGCGGCGACCCAGCCAGCGGGCGGCAAGATCGGCCTGTTCTGGCCAGTCGCATTCCACATCGTGAACTCGATCGGCTTCGCGCACCTGCTGCCGGTCAGCCTCGCCCTGTTCGCCCGCCTCGCCCCCGCCAGCATCAACGCGACCGTGATCGGCCTATATTACCTTGCGTTCTTCGCGGGCAATTCGATCGTCGGCTGGATCGGCGGCTGGCTGACCAAGATCCCGGTGACGCAATTCTGGCTGATCCACGCGGGATGCGCGGCGGTCGCGGGTGTGGTGTTTGTCGTGTTGAAAATCGCATTGCGCAACCAGCTTGCCACACCAGCGAAATCTTGACTTTGTTAGCACACTTCCAAGCCCGATGGATGAATCGTATATCGGTGGTGGCGGAGCGGTAGAAATGTGGATGCAAGAGGTGCCCGCGAACGGGCGAATAACAATTCCAGAAGAGTTGCTACAGCACTTGGGCATTGTGCCCGGCGAGCAAGTTGACATCGAGATGGTGCCGGGTGGCGCTCTTCTGCTGAGTGCGACAACTCGGCAAGTAAAGAACGTAGGCAAGCCGGACAGACTTACTCCAAATGGTGATGACCAATGAGGCGCAAGCTAGGGGGATCGGTGTAAGACGATGCCGCTCGAACTGGTTGAGACCGCCTTCGAAAACGATCTTGATGCCATCCTGAGATTACAAAGCATTCTGTTACAGGCTGTCGAAGGCGCACGAGACGTCGAGCTTGATCATGAATATCGCGAGCTAAGGAAGCTCCTACTAGATGACATGACTTATAGCGAGGTCGTTCCCTCGTTTGTTCGACGCAATCGGACGCTTGATAGTTTATGGCCCGAGCTGAAAAGCTTTTCACCTCAATGGGAACCCCGTCGTGTTGAAGTTAGAAAGCAGTTTGAGCCGACCCTCACGTCCGCGGAAAACCTCGGTCACTGGGAGTCGTCCAGCATTCCAGCGGTCGGATATGATTCATCGGCGTGGACGGGGGCAGTACGTGGGATTGAGCGCGTCAAGGCCGTAAAGACGCTTATCCCAGTTGCGCAAAGTGCTGTAGAGCAGCTGATCGCACGGCTAGAGACACCCGGACATAATGGCGGACCAGCGCTAGACGAAGTGGCAAACGCTCTTGATTCGTTACGCAACCTGCACTGTAAACTTGGTGAGTTACTCAACGCTGCCGAAGCTGGATCTTTAGCGCAGTGCTTTAACGATGGGGTGGCCGCAGAAGCCGCGCGCTACGCCAAGCGCGCTGCGAGGTCATTACGTGACGATCCCATGCCCTACGCGCTATCAGCCACAGTGTTGGCTATACTTTCGGCCTGTGGAGTTCCGGCAATCGCTGGGTATCTGGCCGGGGTGGCGGTTAGCATGAAGAAGAGTAAGCCGTAGTCATGCCCCCCATCCTCTCCATCACGAATCTCTCCAAGACCTACGCGGGCGGCCACCGTGCGCTCGATGACGTCTCGCTCGATATCGCCAAGGGCGAAATCTTCGCGCTGCTCGGCCCCAATGGCGCGGGCAAGACAACGCTGATCGGCGCAGTGTGCGGGCTGGTACGGCCGACCGGCGGGACGATATCGTTCGATGGCATCGACATGAAGACCGGCTGGCGCGCGGCGCGGGCGCGGATCGGGCTGGTGCCGCAGGAGCTGTCGACCGACATGTTCGAGGCGGTGAAGGATACCGTCGCCTATTCGCGCGGCCTGTTCGGCAAGCCCCGCGACCCCGCCGCCGTCGAGCGCGTGCTGCGGTCGCTGTCGCTGTGGGACAAGCGCGATGCCA
>JBDUBD010000011.1:0-41908 GCA_040004295.1 Sphingomonadales bacterium
GCGATCAGCGCGCCGACGATGATCACCGACGAGATCGCATTGGTCACCGCCATCAACGGCGTGTGCAACGCCGGCGTGACCGACCAGACGACGTAATAGCCCACGAAACAGGCCATCACGAAGATGGAAAGGATGCTGATGAAGTCCACTACTTTACCCCCTCAAGCTTAGCGAGCGAGCGCCGATATTTCGACATACGCTCATTAGCTGTCGCTAGTGACACATTGCATTCGGGCGCGCCGTCACCCGTGATGCCGCCCGTCTGATAGATTCGTTCTAAATCGGCTCGCTCGATCATCTTTGACGTTCGAAACCATGCACGATGGAAACGTGGCTCCATCTTCTTATATTCACCCGCGAGCAAGCTACGGTGACAAGTCCCGGATGCTGCGAGTGCTCGGTCGCGATAAACTTCGCGAGCCAACTCCAGATTTGCGCTCATTGAAGCTAACGCAACGATGAGAGCAAAACTCACCCCAACAGCCTTTCGTTCACGACCTTGCCGCCCTGCGTCAGGCGGATCGCGTTGCCGATTTCTTCGTCGAGCACGGGCTTGCCCGCTTCCTTGTCCCAAAAGGCGCTGAGGAAGTTATAGAGGTTCCGGCTGAACAATGCGCTTGTGTCGGTCGCGAGGCGGCTGGGCACGTTCTTGTGCCCGACGATCTTCACGCCGTGCACTTCAACGACTTGGCCAGCGACCGCACCCTCGACATTCCCGCCCGCTTCGACGGCGAGATCGACGATGATGCTGCCCGGCTTCATCGTCGCGATCTGCGCGTCACTGATCAGGCGCGGCGCGGGCCGCCCCGGGATCAGCGCGGTCGTAATGACGATGTCCTGCTTTGCGATATGGCTCGACACCAAAGCCGCCTGAGCCGCCTTGTACTCATCCGACATTTCGGTCGC
Source organism: Sphingomonadales bacterium (assembly GCA_040004295.1). Classification (GTDB taxonomy): domain Bacteria; phylum Pseudomonadota; class Alphaproteobacteria; order Sphingomonadales; family Sphingomonadaceae; genus Sphingomonas_O. Next base: position 907 of record JBDUBD010000011.1, read on the forward strand.
GTATCCGCCCGCACCTTCGCCCTCGATGCCCTTTACGTCCTCGACGAAGATCGCCTTGGCACCCAGACTCTCGATCTGTTCCTTGGTTGCCGAGCGAACGTCGGTCGCCGAGACCTGCGCGCCGAGGCGTCTTGCGGTCGCGATAGCCTGCAAGCCGGCAACGCCCACACCCATGACGAACACCTTGGCGGCACTCACCGTGCCCGCCGCCGTCATCATCATCGGGAAGGCGCGGCCATATTCGCCGGCCGCATCGAGGACAGCCTTGTATCCCGACAGGTTCGACTGCGAGGACAATATGTCCATCGACTGCGCGCGCGTGATGCGCGGCATGAATTCCATCGCCAGCGCCTCGATGCCGAGTGCTGCGTAGTCGTCCACGCGCTTGCGCTCGCCGAACGGGTTCAACCCCGCAGCCAGCCACGCGCCCGCCTTCACGCCCTTGAGGCTTGCGGCCGTCGGCCCCTGCACACCCAGCAGGATATCGGCATCCTTGATCGTCACCGCGCGCGTCCCGACGGTGGCGCCCGCCGCCTCGAACGCGGCATCATCAACCGCAGCCGTAACGCCAGCGCCCTTTTCGACGGCGACGGTCGCACCCAGCGCGATGAATTTCTTGACGGTTTCAGCCGAGGCAGCGACGCGGCGCTCGCCCTCGGCGGTTTCCTTGAGGACGCCGATCTTCATCAAGCGATGATGAGAACGACGATGGCCACAATGACGAAGCAGACGACAGTGCCGATCTTCGCCCAGCTCATGAAGCCGTCATAGCTCGAGCGGTGCGCCGAAATGTCCATCGCCCCGTGCTGGCTGTCCCCGTGTTGATTTTCGCTGTGTCCGGCCATTGTCATCCTCGCCGTTTAAGACCCCGTTCGTGTCCGCGCATTAACGAGGCCTTGCCATGGGTCAAGCATCTCCGCTCTGCTTAAGGGCGCCTTTACCTCCTGTCGTTATGGCGTCCCTTCGCGACAGCGGGGACGACAAAGACATCATGACTCCAAATGGTACGCGCATGTTGATGCTGGTCGATGACGAACCAGCGCAGGCACGCCTCGTTTCGGCACTCGCAGCGCGTGCCGGATGGCGCACGGTCACGGCCATGGACTTCGAACATGCGGTCGCAATGCTGGGCACGCGTGACGGGATGATGCTCGATGCGGTGATCATCGACGGCTGCGACGACATCGCGCCGCTGATCAGCGAATTGCGCGCACGTCGCCCTGCCCTTCCCGTCCTCATGATGACCGCCGACAACTCGGTCGACGTCGCCGTATCGGCGATGCGCGCAGGGGCCACCGACTTTCTGGTAAAGCCGATCGCGCCGGAACGTCTGATCGCGGCGCTCGAGGCTGTGCTGGGCAATGACCGCGGCGGCGGTGAGCTGCGTCCGCTGACCGAAAAGATTTCAGCGCCGCTGGGATTCGACGAGATCGTCGGCTCCGCCCCCAAATTCCGTACGGCACTCGCGATCGCGGCAAAGGCTGCGCGAGCGCGCGTGCCGATCTTGCTCGAAGGCGAAACCGGCGTCGGCAAGGAAGTGCTGGTCGAGGCGATTCACGCTGCCAGCCCGCGTGCGAAGCGCCCGTTGGTGACCGTCAACTGCGGTGCCATCCCCGCGAACCTGATCGAATCGGAAATCTTCGGCCACGAACAGGGCGCCTTCCCCGGCGCCTTCACACGCCAGACCGGCAAGATCGTCGAGGCCGAGGGCGGCACGCTGTTCCTCGACGAGGTCGGCGAACTGCCGCAGGATGCGCAGATCAAGCTGCTCCGCGTTCTCCAAACCAACGATTATCATCCCGCCGGCGCGCGCCACCCGCGCGAGGCCGATGTCCGCATCGTCGTCGCGAGCAACCGCGTGCTCCTCGAGAAGGTCGCCGCCGGACATTTCCGCGAAGACCTTTATTACCGCCTTGCCGCCGTCCAGCTGTTGGTGCCGCCGTTGCGCGAACGCCGCGGCGATGTGCCCGCCCTCACCCGCCACCTGCTCGCCCGCATCGCGCGCCAGCCGGGCCTGCGCGAACTGGGCATCACAGACGAGGCGATGGCGCTGCTCTCAAGCTATGGCTGGCCGGGCAACGTCCGCCAGCTTCACGACGTGCTCTTCCGCGCGGCAGTACTGTGCGAAAGCGATGCGCTGACCGCTGCCGATTTCCCGCACATTGCTGCGCAATCGCTGTCGACGCCGACTGCTGGCGAACCATCGGGTGCGGGAGTGGCACTCTACCAGCCAGACGGGAATCTCCGCGCGCTCGACGCCATCGAAGCCGACGTCATCCGCCTCGCCATCGGCCATTATCGTGGCCGCATGACCGAGGTTGCACGTCGCCTGGGGATCGGGCGTTCGACGCTCTATCGCAAGCTGGCGGAGCTCGGGATCAGCGACGCGGCGTAATGGGTTTCAAAAAGCCCTTTCGTGCGGAACCCGTTGTGCTGGGGGATCATCAGCGCGCCAAGCAACGTAAAGAGCAACGCAAATTGGTGGTAGTCGTGTTAGGCGTCGCCACTCTTATTGGTATTGCAACAGGCATAGCCGCTTCCGTCAGGATACCCATCGATAGGTCGAACCTAATAGCTAATGCGCGCTCGACTGTAGCTGATTGGGGCTTGATGCGACGAAACGATCCAAAGCCAGGCACCTATTTCAACAATTGCGATGAAGTCCGAACTGCCGGTGTCGCTCCTCTTGCAATCGGGGAGCCTGGGTATCGAAGTCCACTCGACGAGGATGGAGATGGCGTGGCGTGCGAACCCTATGGCGGGACGATTTAGCAGCTAGCCGCTCAGCCCCTGATCGCGCATGCCGCGCCAGATTTTCAGGGCCTGAACCGTTTCCGGCACGTCGTGAACGCGGATGAGTTGCGCGCCCTGTTCGGCGGCCTTCAGCGCGATCGCAAGACTGCCGGGAAGGCGTTCAGTTGCAGCGACTTCGCCCGCCAGCGCACCGATGAAACGCTTGCGGCTTGCGCCCAGCAGGATCGGGCAACCGAGACCGTGAAACAGCGCGAGGCCGTTCAGGATCGCAAGGTTCTCTGCGACGCCCTTGCCGAAACCGATACCGGGATCGATAATCAACCTGCTGCGCGCGATGCCCGCCGCTTCGAGCGCGGCAATACGCGCGTCGAGCCAGTCATAGGTTTCGATCAGCGCGTCGCGATAGACGCCGCCGTCGTGAAGCGACTTCGCCGCATCGGGCGAATGCATGATGACGACAGGGCAATCGCGTTCGGCCATCAGCGTAATGGCCTGCCCGTCGTGGCACAGCGCCGACACGTCGTTGACGAGTCCAGCTCCCGCGCCCAGCGCCGCACTCATGACCGCCGCCTTGCGCGTGTCGATGCTGACCGCCACGCCGCTGCGCGCCAGTCGCTCGATCACAGGTTGGGTGCGCGCGATCTCGTCGCCCTCCCAAACCGCGGGCGCGCCGGGCCGGGTCGATTCGCCGCCGACGTCGATGACTGCCGCCCCCGCCGCCGCCATTGCGACGCCTGCGGACGCCGCTGCCTCGGCATCGTCGATGTGCTTACCGCCGTCAGAGAAGCTGTCGGGCGTCATGTTGAGGATACCCATCACCTGCGGCTGGTCGAGGCGGATGATGCGTTCGCCGAGTTGCAGGGCCGGACGCGGCGATGTCAGGCGGGAGAGCGTTGTCTGCGCTACGGCATCGCCCGCAATGACGGTATTGATCTCGCCGACCGGCACGAGACGCTTGGATATGCGCTGTCCGCCCTCGAACTCAATAACCTCGAATGCCGAGAAGAACGACAGCCCACCCGCGAGCCGCATGAACTGGCCGTCGAAGCCGATAGGGCTATCGATGAAGGCGGTGGGGCGGAGGTAGAGTTTGGACATCATTTCCTCGTCACCCCGGCGCAGGCCGGGGCCTATACGCGTATCGATCTGCCGCACTTTTGCGACAGGCGTCTAGGCCCGGCCTGCGCCGGGGTGACGCATTTTACGGCTCCGTCGACAGCAGATACGTTTGTCGCAACGCGTCGATCGGCTTCACCACGCCATCGGCCTCGTAATGCCAGAACGTCCAGCCGTTGCACGACGGTGCATTCTGCAGCGCGGCGCCCAGTTTGTGGATCGTGCCCGTCTGACCTTCCCAGATGAGCGATCCATCCGCCCGCACCTTCGCGCGCCAGCGGCGCTTGATGTCGAATACTTCGCTGCCGGGCACGATCAGGCCGGTTTCGACCAGCGTTCCGAACGCAACGCGTGTCGCTGCGGTCGGTGCCATCATCGTCGTGACCGCGCTTTCGTCGAGCGGCAGTGCGGCTTCGATCCGCTCGCGAGCTACGTCGCAATAGGTCGCGTCGCGTTCGATGCCGATGAACCGGCGACCGAGCCGCTTCGCCACCGCACCCGTCGTGCCCGTACCGAAGAACGGGTCGAGCACCACGTCGCCGGGCTTCGTCGCGGCGAGCAACACTCGGTAAAGAAGTGCCTCTGGCTTCTGCGTCGGGTGCGCCTTGGTGCCGCCGCGCTTCAACCGCTCCTGCCCGCCACAGATCGGCAGGCTCCAGTCGGAACGCATCTGAAGCTCGTCATTCAGCGTCTTCATCGCGCGGTAGTTGAAGGTGTAGCGCGACTTTTCCGACCGCGCGGCCCAGATCAACGTCTCGTGCGCGTTGGTGAAACGCGTGCCCTTGAAATTGGGCATCGGGTTAGCCTTGCGCCAGACAATGTCGTTCAGGATCCAGTAGCCCTGGTCCTGCACCTTCGCGCCGACGCGGAAGATGTTGTGATAGCTGCCGATGACCCAGAGCGTCCCGTCGGGCTTCAGGATGCGGCGCGCCTCCGCCAGCCACGCCGAGGTGAAGGCGTCATAGGCGGCGAAGGTGTCGAACTTGTCCCAGTCGTTGTCGACGGCATCGACACGGCCGCCCTCGGGCCGAAACAGGTCGCCGCCGAGCTGGAGATTGTACGGCGGGTCGGCGAAGATCATGTCGATGCATGCGTCGGGCAGGCTGGCCATTGCCGCGATGCAATCGTCCATCAAAATGCTGTCGAGCGGCAGGTCGATGACCGGCGTCACAGCCTTCGCCACAGCCTTCGGACGTGTAATGACCCCCATCGAATTTGCCCCCTCGAATTGCCCCTTACGAGTGAGTCCCGGCGAGTCCGGCGTCAAGGCCCAAGTTCACAGCGATTCTTAACAACGACGTTCATGGGCAGCGGAACGAAGCGAGTCCGTGTCGATATGTAGAGTCCCACTTCACACACAGACTCAACTAATAGGGGTGTGTCCCTCAGGACTCACGGCCCGAAAATATTTCGCAACCGGAGCGAAACTACGCCGATGAAGGGGCGTCGGGCCGTATTCGGCAAGCGCGCGCAGATGCTCGGGCGCGCCATAGCCCTTGTTGCGGACCCAGCCGTAATGCGGGTGGTCCTTCGCAGCCGCCAGCATCAGGCGGTCACGGTGCTCCTTGGCAATGATGCTCGCCGCCGAGATGCATGGTTCGATGGCATCGCCGCCGACGATCGCCCGCGCCGTCCAGCGCCAGTCAGGTACGCGTCCTACAGGCGTCAGATTGCCATCGACGCGGACTTCGACAATTTCATCGCAGCAGTTGAGTGCCCGAACTGCGCGCTGCATCGCGAGCATCGTCGCGACGAAGATGTTGAGCCGGTCAATCTCCTCGACGTCGGCGATCCCGACCGCCCAGCGACACCGACGCTTGATGATCGCTTCGAGTTCGCCGCGTCGGATAGCCGAGAGCTTCTTGCTGTCATCAAGGCCGGATGGTCGCGGCTTGCACAGCACAACCGCCGCGGCGACCACCGGCCCGGCCAGCGGCCCTCGCCCCGCTTCATCGACACCGACGATCATGCGATGCGCCACGGCGGATAAAGGCGGTTTTCGCCCGCCTTGTAGAGCAGGATGCGGTTTCCGAAGGGATCGAACAGCTCGGCCTCGCGCCACAGCCAGGGCTGGTCGACCGGGTCGAACGTAAAGACGAGCCCCGCCGTCTTCAGCTTTTCCACATGACGGTCGAGGTCTGCACATTCGAAATAGACGGTCGTCGGCCCCGGCTGTCCGTCCTCGACAACATGGATCGACAAGGTCGCATCGTTCGGAGCCTCGAAACGCGCATAGTTCGACTCCGGGCTATCGACGATCAGCCGCAGACCGAGCCTTTGATAGAAGTCGATGGATGCACCATAGTCGCGCGCGCCGACAGTGACCTGGTTAAGCGACATGACGGGAAACACGTCTTCGTCGCGAAAGTCGGTGACGTCCTGATGCCCGATCGGGCCATGCCCGCTGCCGAAACCCGGTGCATACAGGATCGCGATCCGTACGAAGCGCACCGCCTGGCAAAAGGCCTCTTCCAGGCTCATGCCGACGCCCAGCCCGCACGCCAGCGCGCTTGCAAAAGTGCAGCCGGTGCCGTGCGTATCGTCGGTGTCGAAACGCTTGCCCTCCAGACTGCGGACCTCTGCCCCGTCGGGTGCGAGCAGGCGATCGGTAACGCGGGGCTCCTCGCCGTGCCCGCCCTTCATCACGACATGGCAGCCGTGCCGCCCGATGGCCTCGGCGCCGCCCAGCGCCTCGGCTTCGGGAATATTGGGCGTCGTGACCGTGGCGAGCGCCATGAGCCGCCGGAACGCCATGACCGTGGCTGCGTCGGCAAGTCTCGCGCCGCTCGTCGCAACCATGACCGGATCGAAAACGATGGGGACATCGACATGCGCCAACCGGTCGGCAACCGCATTTGCCGTTTCCGCACTGCCGATCATGCCGATTTTAATCGCATCGGCACCGATATCGCTCAGGACGGCGTCGATCTGGGCGATGACCATAGCGGTCGGAACGGGATGAACGGCCATGACACTCAGCGTATTCTGCGCCGTCACTGCCGTAATCGCAGTCATCGCGTAACCGCCGAGCATTGTGACAGTCTTGATATCCGCCTGAATCCCCGCGCCGCCACCGCTGTCTGACCCGGCAATGATGAGAATGCGGGGGGTCACGTTCTGTCCCCGACAAGCCGGAAGTTCACACAAGGGTCACACCAAAACCGACCGCGCGCCAAACACCCGCCGACAGTATTTCTGACCGAGACAACTCCGTCGGGGCGCGTGGTAGGCATGGAATGCTGCTGGCACGAAGACAGGGCTGTAGGACAGCTTTTTTTATCGCATCATGCGACGAATTTGCGTTCCGTCGAGGCCGGGTATTTCTCCAGCAACGCCTTCGACCGCGTGGGGCGGTCGGTCAGCATGCCCCCGCAGTTCGGGCAAACGTCATCGAGCGCCTCGGCGCACGGCGCGCAGAAGGTGCATTCGAACGAACAGATGAATGCGCCGGCCGCCATCGCGGGAACATCGGTGCCGCAGCGTTCGCAATCGGGGCGCATCTGAAGCATCATATCCCCCTTAAAGATGCCGCGTTTCGCCGGGCGGATTCCACCAGTTGTCGTGCAGGCCATCCATGAACTGGACCGGTGCCGCGACAAGGTCAGCAACCGGAAGATCGTCAAGCGCGGCGAGGTGAACCGAGACATAGGGCTCCCCTCCCATCTGCTCGATCCGGCCATGCCCATGGGTAGCAATGCCGCATTTCGAACAGAAGCGATGATGCCCCTCGCCCCAATCGCCCGAGCGCGAATAATCGGCCAGGTTGTCTTCGCCAGAGGTCAACCGGAAGTCAGCGGGCTTCAGCTGACCGGCGTTCCACATCCGCTGCTTCCAGCAAAATGTGCAGTTACATTTTCCGGTGCCCTGATCGAGATCGATATCGACTTCGAACGTCACGGCCTTGCAATGGCAGCTGCCGTTGTATGTCCGCTTCATCACATCTCTCCCTTCAACGCACTAAGCCGCCGCCTTTACCGTGTCGCAGATCATGTCGACCAGCCGTTCGACCTGCGCGGCGTCGTCGCCCTCGGCCATGACGCGGATAAGGGGCTCGGTGCCCGAGGGGCGGATGACCAGGCGACCACGTCCGACCAATTCGGCCTCGGCTTCGGCAATCGACGCCTTTACACGCGCGTCCTCCAGCGGCTTTCCGCCAGAAAACCGCACGTTTTTAAGCAGTTGCGGCACTTTGTCGAACAGGTGGAGCAGTTCGCTCGCCGGCTTTCCGGTCGCGACCAGTTCGGCAAGGATCTGGAGCGCGGCGACCAGCCCGTCGCCCGTCGTCGCGTAATCGGTCAGGATGATGTGCCCCGACTGTTCGCCACCGACGTTGAACCCGCCCGCGCGCATGCGTTCGAGGACGTAGCGGTCGCCGACGCCGGTCCGTTCGAGACTCAGCCCCTCCCCCTGCAGATAGCGTTCGAGGCCCAGGTTCGACATGACCGTCGCGACCAACCCGCCGCCCGCGAGCATGCCGGACCTGTGCCAGCTGCACGCGATCAGCGCCATCAGCTGGTCACCATCGACGATCTGACCCTTTTCATCGACCACGATCAGCCGGTCGGCATCGCCATCGAGCGCAATACCGATATCGGCGCCGCTCGCGACGACGGTTTCCTGCAACAGGCCGGGCGAGGTCGAGCCGCAGCCATCGTTGATGTTCTTGCCGTCGGGGGTTGTACCGACGGCGATCACTTCCGCGCCCAGTTCCCACAATGCGGATGGTGCGACCTGATAGGCGGCACCATTGGCGCAATCGACGACGACCTTCAGCCCGTCGAGACGCAGGTCTTCGGGAAACGTCGATTTGGCGAAGTGGATATAGCGGCCGCGCGCGTCCTCGACGCGGCGGGCGCGACCGATGTCGCCGGGAGCCGCGCGCTTCGGCTCGGTCTCCAGCAGCGCCTCGATCTCGGCCTCGGCTTCGTCGCTCAGCTTGTACCCGTCCGGGCCGAACAGCTTGATGCCGTTGTCGGCGAAGGGATTGTGACTGGCAGAGATCATCACGCCCAGGTCCGCGCGCATCGAATGCGTCAGCATCGCGACAGCAGGCGTCGGGATCGGCCCGAACTGCACAACGTCCATGCCCACGCTGGTGAACCCTGCGACCAGCGCGTTTTCGACCATATAGCCCGACAGTCGCGTGTCCTTGCCGATCACCACCCGGTGCCGGTGGTCGCCGCGCAGGAAATAGGCGCCGGCAGCCTGCCCGACCTTCATCGCGATTTCGGCGGTCATCGGTGCGGTGTTGGTCAGGCCGCGAATGCCGTCAGTGCCAAAGAATTTACGTGCCATACATCCCCGGTCGGTCGCCTCTGCGTGGGCGATGCTCTTTGGCCTTTCCCCCACCGGTCGGGCAAGGCAATAGTGCGTAAATGTCGAACGCCACCCGCATATTGCTCGCCCTGGTCCTCGGTATTGCGCTGGGGATCGTTGTCGCATCGTTCGACCCGGTACTCGGCAAGACGATCGCCGACATCGCCGACCCTATCGGGACGCTGTGGCTCAACGGTCTGCGCATGACGATCGTGCCGCTGGTCGTCGCGCTGCTGGTCACCGGAATCGCGAAATCGGCGGAGGCGGCGCGCGCGGGTCGAATGGCCGCGAGTACCGTTGCCTGGATCATCGGCCTGATGTCGTTCTCGGCAGTGATGGGCGCCATATTGACGCCGACATTCCTAGCGCTCTTCCCGATGCCCACCGACTCCGCCGACGCGTTGCGGACGGCACTGACCAGTGCGCCGGTCGTTGCCACGGTGCCGCCCTTTGGGGACTTCCTCCGTGCGATCGTGCCGACCAATCCGGTATCGGCGGCGGCGAACGATGCGATTCTGCCGCTGATCATCTTCACCGGTGTGTTTGCCTTTGCCATGACCAAATTGCCCGCCGAACCGCGCGGGCAGCTGAGCGGGTTTTTCGCAGCACTCGCCGATGCGATGGTCATCGTGATCAACTGGGTGCTGGTGCTCGCGCCCCTCGGCGTGTTCGCCCTTGCCGTCGTCGTCGGGGCGCGGGCGGGGACGGCGGCGCTCGGCGCGCTGCTCCACTATGTCGCGATCGTGTCGATGGTGGGCATCGTCGTCGGCGCCTTCGCCTATCCGGTCGCGGTGTTCGCCGGGCGCATCCGGCTGGGCGATTACGCGCGCAATGTCGCCCCGGTTCAGGCACTCGCGGTGTCAACACAGTCCTCGCTCGCCTGTCTGCCGCTGATGCTGACCAAGTCCGAAGCGATGGGCGTCCGCGAATCGACGGCGGGTCTGGTCCTGCCGATGGCGGTTGCGCTGTTGCGCGTCACCGGCCCGGCGATGAACCTGGCGGTCGCGCTCTACGTCGCCAACTGGTTTCACGTGCCGATGGGGCCGGGCCAATGGACCATCGCCATTGTTGCCGCTGTCCTGACCTCGATGGGCGCGGTCAGCCTGCCCGGCACGGTCAGCTTCGTCACCTCGATCGCACCGATTTGCGTCGCCATCGGCGCGCCCGTCGAGCCGTTGGCCCTGCTGATCGCGGTCGAGACCTTCCCCGATATTTTCAGAACGCTTGGCAACGTTCAGATGGACGTGGCGTTGACCACCGCCATCGAAGGCGCCGACACAGGAGACAGAGATGCAGTACCGGACACTCGCACCACATAGCGCCTCCGGGGGACTAAAGGTCTCCGCCATCGGCATCGGCTGCATGCCGATGATCCGCGAGGGCAATATCAACTATGGCCACGCCGATGACGATGAATCAATCCGCACGATCCACCGTGCGATCGACTTGGGGCTAACCTTTTTCGATACAGCCGAAATGTACGGGCCGTTCACCAACGAGGAACTGGTCGGACAGGCGATCAAGGGCAAGCGCGCCGGCCTGGTCATCGCGACAAAATTCGCGATGCGGTGGAACGGTAATGAAATGGCCGGGCTCGACGGTAGCCCCGCCAATGCGCGGCGTGCCTGCGAAGGGTCTTTGAAGCGCCTCGGCATAGACACCATCGACCTGTTCTACCAGCACCGCGTTGATCCCAACGTCCCGATCGAGGAAACCATCGGCGGCATGGCGGAGCTGGTGAAGGAAGGGAAAGTCCGCCACATCGCTCTGTCCGAGGCCGGCCCCGAAACGATCGTGCGCGCAGCGGCGACGCACCCCATCACCGCGTTGCAATCGGAATATTCGATTTGGGAACGCGACGTCGAGGACGGTATTCTCGACGTCTGTCGCAAGCACGACATCGGTTTCATACCCTATTCGCCGTTGGGCCGCGGCTTCCTAGCGGGCGGCATCCGCAGCCTCGCCGACCTGCCCGCTAATGACTGGCGTCACAACGATCCTCGCTATTCCGACGAGAACCTGCCCAAGAACCTGAAGATCGTGGATGCGATCGGTGCCGTTGCCGACCGGCTCGGTGCTTCGAAAGCACAGATCGCGCTGGCGTGGCTGCTCGCACAGGGCGATGACGTGGTGCCGATCCCCGGCGTCAAACGGCGTGTGACGATGGAGGACAGCGCGGGCGCGCCGGATGTGGTATTGACGGCGGACGATCTCGCCACGCTCGACGCGGTCAGCCCGCGTGGAGAGACGGCGGGGCCGCGCTATTCCGAGTACGCAATGAAGATGGTGCGGATTTAGCCAAGCCACCGCCATATCCCGGCGGGCATTCCGGAACCAAGTAACGGGTGCGCCCAGGTCGCCACGAGCCAAACGACGAGACCACCGCCCAGCGCGTGCATGCCGGGGAAGGTCCACGGAATGCGGCCCGACACTTGCCCGGCGAACGGCCAGTACGTGGTCCGTGACGACCAGTCGCGCCAGGCGTCGCCCATCAGCTGCGCCTTTTTGACGTCCTGTCCCGCCGCGCCCACCAGCGCGAGAAAGGCAATGCCGATGCTGAGCACGATCACCGCCGGACGCGGGCTGACCAGGACGTGCGCCAGCGACCAGAGCGCGAAGCTCCACATCATCGGATGGCGCGTGATTGCAAAAACGCCGCGCGCTGGCTGGGTTGCAAGCCTCTCGCTGCCGGGAACGGGCATGGCGGGATTGCGGACGAACGATCCGAGCAGAAGGATGCTGGCGGCAAGCATGATCACGGTTGCGACCGTCCAGACCCCGTCACCTGCGATCCACAGCGGATTGCCATAGGGCGCCGCCCGAAACGCCAGCGCGACCCAGACGAAAGTCACCAGCGCGACGAGGCTGTAAACACCCTGAAACGCCATCGGCCCGAGCCGCGCGACCAGCGGCGCACGCAGGGGATGAGACATTGCGAAGTGCGTGCCCAAGAACGCGACAAGCGCCAAGATCAGGTTCGTCATCATCTTCCCCCGTCGCCCCGGCGGAGGCCGGGGCCGTTACCGACGACGAATGCCCTCGAAACGAGAGCGGCCCCGGCCTCCGCCGAGGCGACGTTTCCTAATGCTCGTACGCCTTTGGCAGCGCGCCCTCGCCTGCCTTCAGATACCGGTCGCGAAGCCGCGTCTGGCGCGTGGTGAGATCCTGTTCGACACCGTCGATCCAGACCTTTTCCGGCGCGCTGGAGAACTCCAGCGGATCGCCCGACCAGATCACGACATCGGCGCGGCGGCCGGGCCGCAGCGAGCCGATCTCGCCGCCCAGACCCAGTGCTTCGGCGGGCTTCGACGTGATCGCCGTGAACGCGCTGGCCCAGTCAAGGCCGGTTGCCCCGGGCAGCTTCGTCAGTGCGACGAGGTTGCCGGCATATTGCGTCGTGCGGATCGGCATGCGCGCATCGTCGTCACCGATGGTGCCGACCGAAACCTGAACCCCCGCCGCCTTCATCCGACCGATGTTCGACTGGGTTGCCGCGAGCTGTTCGAACGCGTCGGGCAGGTCGTTCAGCGCCGATGCGATCACCGGTACGCCCGCCGCCGCGATTTGACGGGCAACCAGCCACCCTTCCGTCGCGCCGACAAGCACAAGGCGCAATTTCGGGAATTCGGTCTTGAGCGCCAGCACCTTCAATATGTCTGGCCCGCCCTCGACATGGACGACCAGCGGCATCCGCCCGTCGATGACCGGAAGAAGCGCCTCGGCATCGCGCCGGAGCAGCACCGAATCCTTCGACCGCCCGTCATAGCCGTTCGGGTTGCGGGCATAGTCTCGCGCCTCGGCCAGCATGTTGCGGAACATGGCGTGCGATGCCGGACGGCTGCCACCCGCTTCGCCATCGACCACGACCTCATCTGATGCCGCGATCCGCGCGCCGGTTTCGCCGAATTCGACGAACTGGAACGCGCGCGCCTTGGTCACGTCGTCGGGCTTGTTGCTCAGGTCGATGACAGCGCCCTGCCCGGCGAACATGCTGCCCGCGGAATCGGGGGCGACCACCGCCCGCGTGATGCCATGCGCGCGATTGATCGCGATGGCGGGAACGCGCGAATTCAGCCCGTTCACGACATCGAGCGACGCGTTGAATACGGTATTCCGCGCCTGGGTATCATTGCTGGCATCGACCGAATCGACCTCGACAAGGCCCAGCCGCGAAAAGCCCGCGACGATCCCCGCCGCAACCCATTTGCCCGTTGCATCGACGACGCGCGCACCCGCAGGCACGGCGACGCCCGGCCCTGCGGCCACGATACGTCCGTCACGAACCACGACATTGCCGGTGGCGGGTGCCGACCCGTCACCGATGGCGACGGTACCGCCGGTGATGGCAACGGTTTCGGCGAATGCGGGGGTGGAAAAACAAACGAGAGCCATCGCCATCCCTGAGCGCCAGCGAAGGGCTCGACCGAGCGAAGCGAGGTCATGGTGCTGCAATGGCTTCTCGCTCCGCTCGAAGGGGCTTCTCGCTAACGCTCGAAGAAGGCTCACTTCGTATCTCCTTCGCCGGCCTGGCCCAGCTCGAAATCGCTGACGGGGCGTCGTTTCGGATCATTGGCGTCGTACATCATCGCGCCGTCGATCCAGATGCGTTCGGGTCGCGTGTAGACGCTGAACGGATTGCCGTTCCACAGCACCACGTCCGCCATCTTGCCGACCTTCAGACTGCCGGTCTTGTCGGCAATGCCCATTGCCTTTGCGGGGTTATAACTCAGCCAGGTCCAGGCGATTTCCTCGGGGATATTAATCCCCGCGCGGCGTCCCGACGCGAGCGCCTTGGCCGCTTCCTGGTTCAGCCGCTGGATGCCGTTCGCGTCGTCCGAATGGACGATGGTGCAGGCGCCCGCGTTATAGACCAGAGCAATATTCTCGGGGATGCCGTCATAGCTTTCCATCTTGAAGCCGTACCAGTCGGCCCACATCGCCGAACAGATGCCGTTGGCCTTCAGCAGGTCGGCAATCTTGTAGCTTTCGACCGCGTGGTGGAATGCCGAAACCTTGTAGCCGAACTCCTTGGCCATATCGATGACGATGGCCATTTCATCCGCGCGGTAGCAGTGGTTCTGGACGAGGATCTCGCCCGACAGCACGCGCGCGAGCGTGTCCATCGCGATATCGCGGGTCACGTCGCCGCCCTTGTCGAGCTTCTTCTTGTACTCGACCGCCTTCGCCCAGGTGGCACGATCAACCGCGACATTGCCCATGCGCGTTGCGGGCATCTGGTTACGGCTGCCGTAAACGCGCTTGGGGTTTTCGCCGCACGCCATTTTCAAGCCATAGGGCGCGCCCGGGAACTTCATCCCCTGCACCGTGCGCGCATAGACGTTCTTCAGCACGACCGAACGCCCGCCGAACAGGTTTGCCGAACCGGGCAGGATCTGCAGCGTCGTGATGCCGCCGTTGACGAGCGCGCGGCTGAACCCCGGATCCTGCGGCCAGACGCTGTGTTCAGCCCAGACTTCGGGACGGACAGGCCCTGTTGTCTCGTTGCCGTCCGACAATCCCTCGACCGACGGCGACGGATAGTCACCAAGGTGCGAGTGGATGTCGATGATGCCCGGCGTCACATATTTGCCGGTGCCGTCGAACACCGCGATGTCGGCGGGGATCGGCGTATCCGGTCCGCCGATGCTGGTGATCTTGCCGCCCGACATGAACACGACGCCGCGTTCAATCTTGCCACCCTCTCCATCGAGGATCGTTGCGCCACGGATTGCGGTGGGTGCGCCGGGATAGGGTTTATAGGTCGAGGGGAACGGGTCGGCGTTCCATTTGACCGGCGCCGGTTTTGTCGATGCGCTCTCCGTCTTGGCAGGCGCGGTCGAACAGGCGGCGAGCGCGAGGGTCAGCGCACCAACGACAAAATGGCGCATTACTTTACTCCGTGCATCAGATATTTGAGCGGGAAGGACACAAGAAAAAGAAGCACACCCAACCCGATCGCAATCCAGCCGATCGTCGTGAACACGCCGGTGTAGGTATCGAGGCTGACCTTCAAATTGGTGACCTGGCCGCCAACCGTCTCAACGCTGGCAACCTGAGCGATCATGCCCGCGACATATTGCGCGACCGAAATCGACAGGAACCACACGCCCATCATCATGCCGACGATCCGCGCGATCGACAGCTTTGTGATCATGCTGAGACCCACCGGCGAGATACAAAGCTCTGCAACCGAGTGGATAAAGTAGAGGCCAGCCAACCAGGCCATGCCAACCTTGAAATCAGGCCCGACAAAGCTCGCCCCCCAGACAAGGAACAGGAAGCCGGCGCCTACGCCCATCAACGCAATCGCGAATTTGATCGGAATCGATGGCTCTAGCCCACGCCTGGAAAGTGCTGTCCATATCACACTGAAAATCGGCGCGAGGATCACGATGAATAACGCGTTGAATATCTGCGTCTGACCGGCGGGCATCACATACACCGGTTCGCTCGCAAATCCGTGCAGGCGGGCATAGTGCATCCCGGCAAACGCCGCGACGGCAACCCCACCGAAGCCAATTGCCATGTTGCGGCGTACTGCCCCCGCTTCTCCTTTTGCGAAGAACCAGAACGCCAGCCACGCCACCCCGCCGATCAGGGCAGCAAAGAACAGGTAATAGGTTGCAGGTGTTGCGCGGAACATCGCGAACAACGGTGCGGTCCAGCCGATCTCCAGCACCGTATTGCGATCGGCGAACAGCGTCAGTGAGGAACCTGCCTGTTCGAACAATGTCCAGAAGACGACGTTGAAGATGATCAGCACCATTGCGGCCACCATCATCTGGAACTCGGTGCGGCTGCCCTTGATGTACGACCAGATCAGGATGAGCGGCACCCCGAGCAGAAAAGTCAGGAACAATGCCTTGCCCATGATCGGCAGGCCCAGAACATAGCCGACGATACCTGTTCCGGCAGCGGGCTTTACGTAACTCATCAAATTGGAAAACAGGAACCAGAAGACCGGGATCATCAACAGCGCGCAGCCGTAAATGAGCCAATCCTTGCGGGCATCCGCACCCGCAGGTCGCTCACCATAGCCTGCAAGGCGCCCGCCATCGAACTGGAACAGCAGCCATGAACAGGCCATGCCGACCGCCGCGAGGCCAAATCCCGCCCAAAAGCCCAGCGATTCCGCCAGCATCGGACAGAAGAACTGCGAAATGAGCGATCCCAGGTTGATCCCCATGTAAAACATGGTGAACCCTGCATCGCGCCTGCGGTCGCCCTCATCGTAGAGCGCGCCGACCATGGTCGAGATATTGGGTTTGAAGAACCCGTTGCCGATGGTGACCGTCGACAGGCCGAGCAAGAGCATCAGGACGAAAAATGGCGAGCGTTCGCCATCGGATTTGAACGTGCTGGGCGCGAACTTGCGTGCCTCGTGCCCGTCGGGGGCGATCAGCGACACCGACTTGTCGTCATTGCCCTTGATCTGCAGTTTCTGGCCATCGACCGTCACGAATTTAATCGCGGCGTCGCCCTTGCCCTCGATGACAATCTCGACTTTCTGGTTATCGATGGTCGCAACAGGCTTTGCGGAAGGACTGCTCGCGCTGAAGGCCAGGATGAAATAGCCGATCGACATCATGATCGCGCCGAATTTCACCGAGCGTTTCGAGCCCAGATAATTATCGGCGATCAGTCCGCCGACCAGCGGTGTCAGATAAACAAGCGCCGTGAAGCCGCCATAGAGCCCCGCCGTGGTCGTATCGCTGAACAGGAAATGATTGGCGAGATAGAGCGTCAGGATCGCCCGCATCCCGTAATAGCCAAAGCGCTCCCACATTTCAGTGGTGAACAACCGCTTCAGCTGACGCGGGTGACCGAACCAGCCATCGCCCGATCCTGCAGCAGCATGGGTCAGGTCGGCAGGAATCGCACCGGGTTCGCTGACGGCGTTGTCGGTCACATTGACCATGAAGTACTCCCCGAACTGATATTTTTGTTGACGGGAAGACTAGCGGCCAAACTGGGCGTGTGAAGACAGATTATTGCGCGGGCACAAGTGGCTGCCCGGATTTCCGTTGATCCGTCACTTTTGCAACTGCCTCAGCCAGTCGCGCGACGCGGTGCTTCCACCCCGGATGCGACCCGTCGGAGAGAATGCCGTAGTCGGTGCGCTTGCCCAGCCGTGTCCAGAAGGGAACGATAGCATCGATATCGTAACCGGCACGCGCGATGAGCCAGACGCTCAGCCAGTCGGCTTCATATTCGGCTTGTTTCGATGATATTTTCTTACCCTGGTGGCCGAGAACGCTGTGCGCCAGTTCGTGGGCAAGAACCGCTGCCAGTTCATCATCGTTGGTGGTGAATGCCAGCATTCCGTCCGACATCTGGACATAGCGTCCGTCCGACTGTGTGCGGGTCAGTCCGCCCTTGGTAATCTGAAAGCGGGACCGGCAACCGGCACTTGCGGGCAAAGTAACGATCTGTCCGTGGTCCAGCGTCAGTACCACCTTGCCATGCGCAAATCCCGCCTCGATCAGCGCCTCGGCGCGCCCGACATCGGCATAGGCGTCCGCCGTGCGGGTCGCGACAGGCTGGCCATCGACCGCCAGTATCGGCCTTCCGACAATCGCCTTCCCGGGCGCACCGACAGACGCAACCACCGTCGGCCCGTCTCCGAGTTTAAGAGCGAGCTTCGCATCCGCGCGCAACGGCGCCGCATATTGGCGGGCATCCTGAATCACGAGACCGCCGAGGCTTGTGGTCTGGCCAGGGCAAAACACGGTGCCGCTGGTGGCCAGCCGGTCGCCGACCGTCGCGACACGCAGATCCGCATCAGCCAGTGCGCGGATCGCGGCCTGTTGCGGGCTCAGCGCCAGAAAAAGAAGCGGCAGCATCGGCATTTCGATTCGGTCGCGCTAAGGCGAAGCCGAGAGTTCGACAAGTTCGGCCCGAAGGGAGTTCCATGTTCAACGATACGTCTTCCCCGCTCGCGCTGCTGCGCACACGCCGATCCGGCAAACCGCGCGACATGATCACGCCCGGCCCCGATGCCGCGCAGCTCCGCACAATATTGGAAGCCGCGATGCGCGTACCCGACCATGGCAAGCTAGCGCCGTGGCGGTTCGTTATCGTCGATGCAGAACAACGCGACCATCTGAAATCGGTGCTACTCGCGGCCTATCGCGCCGAACGGCCCGAGGCAGGTCGACTCGAGATTGAGGCGGTCGAACGTTTTGCCACCGAGGCACCGACGTTGGTCGTCGTGCTGTCGTCACCCGTCCAGCCGAGCAAGATTCCGCTTTGGGAACAGGAACTGTCGGTCGGAGCCGCGATCATGACCATGCTGACTGCGGCGACCGCGAGCGGATTCGTCGGGAGCTGGCTGACAGGCTGGGCGGCCTACAGCGACGCCGTCCGCGATGCTTTCGGCGGTCCGCACGAACGAATCGCGGGTTTCGTTTACTTCGGCACGCCTGCCCGCGCCCTCGATGAACGGCCCCGCCCGGACTATGACAGCATCGTGGCATACTGGACCTGACGAACGGGGCTGACAAACCGGGCGCCTTGGTGTATTAGGACGGCATGACGGCCACCGATCCCAACCCTGCCCCCGTTTACCTGCGTCTTCGGGGCCTTCTCGCCTCGGCGATTCTCGCAGGCGATTTCGAGGAAGGCGACCAGTTGCCCTCCGTACGCGCCTTCGCGGCCGAACATGGCGCGAATCCGCTGACCGTCGCCAAGGCTTACCAGACGCTACAGGACGAGGGTTTCGTGTCGGTACGTCGCGGTGTCGGCATGTTCGTCGCCGAGGGCGCTGCGGTTCGTCTTCGCAGCCAGGAGCGTGCGGCCTTCCTCAACCAGACCTGGCCCACGGTGCGTGCACAGATCGACCGCCTCGGCCTCGACATCGAAGAACTGCTGAAGCTCGATCGAGCCTGAAGCATCCATCTGCAGTTCATGGGGGCAACGTTAAGCTCCCCGAAACGCTTGCCTTTCATCAGAGACATATCGTGCGCGTTTTCCGGTCGTTGGCAGTTCCAGCCGACATCAAAACGCTCTAGAAAGGCGTAAATGCTCGGTCTGCGTTCCAGAAAGTCGAAACAACCCCAACGCGCGCTGCCCGAAGGCGAGCGCGTGTACGCCATCGGCGATATTCACGGACGCAGCGACTGTTTCGACGCGCTGATGACCAAGATCGACGCCGACGACGCCGAGCGTGGCCCCGCCAAGACGACGATCGTCCTGCTCGGCGACCTGGTCGACCGCGGCCCCGATTCGCGCGGCGTGGTCGAGCGCGCCGATGCGATGCGCACCGAGTACCGCTGCGTCTTCCTGATGGGCAACCATGAAGAGATTTTCATCAAGGCGTGGGAGGGCGACATGACGTCTGCACGCATGTTCCATCGCATCGGCGGTCGCGAAACGCTGTTGAGCTATGGCGTGACCGAGGACGAATATGATTCGGCCGACTTCGACAAGATGATCGAGATGTTGCGGACGCATGTGCCCGCTGAACACATCGCGTTCCTGCGGCGTTTCCGCGACACCTATGCCGCTGGCGACTATCTGTTCGTCCACGCCGGTATCCGCCCGGGAACGCCGATCGACGAGCAGGACGCGACCGACATGCGCTGGATTCGCGACAAGTTTCTCGACGACGCGCGCGACCATGGCGCGATGATCGTTCACGGCCATTCGATTACGCCGGGTGTCGACGAACAGGCCAACCGGATCGGCATCGATACCGGGGCATATGCCAGTGGCCGGTTGACCGCGCTGGGGGTCGAGGGCACGGAGCGCTGGACATTGTCGAGCTAGCTCGCGCCACCAGCGTCGGAGAATTTGTGCGTAAAGGGATTATTCTCGCCGGTGGATCGGGCACGCGGCTGCACCCGCTGACCATTCCGGTCTCGAAGCAGCTGATGCCGGTCTATGACAAGCCGATGATCTATTACCCGCTGTCGGTGCTGATGCTGGCGGGAATCCGCGAAATCATGATCATTACGACGCCGGATGATGCAGCGCAGTTCCGCACTCTGCTGGGCAACGGCAACGACTGGGGCCTGTCGATCGAATATGCCGTCCAGCCGAAGCCGGAGGGACTGGCGCAGGCCTATCATATCGGTGCCGACTTCATCGGAACCGGGCCGTCGGCGCTGATTCTGGGCGATAATATCTTCTACGGCCACGGCCTGCCGGAAACGCTCGCTGCCGCCGATGCGCGCGACACGGGTGCAACCGTCTTTGGATACATGGTGTCGAACCCGCGCGACTATGGCGTGGTCGATGTCGACCGGAACGGTGTCGCGCTGTCGATCGAGGAAAAGCCCGAACATCCGAAGTCGAACCTCGCGGTGACCGGCCTTTATTTCTATGACGGAGAAGCGGTCGCGCGGGCGAAGGAGATCAAGCCTTCGTCCCGTGGTGAGCTGGAAATCACCGACCTCAACCGGTCCTACCTCCACGACGGGAAGCTGCACGTCGCGATGCTGGGACGCGGTTTCGCCTGGCTCGACACCGGCACGCACACGTCGCTGCTCGAGGCCGGCACGTTCGTTCGCATCGTCGAGGAGCGGCAGGGCCTGAAGATTTCCTGTCCCGAGGAAATCGCGTGGCGGCGCGGCCTGATCGACGACGATCAACTGCGGCTGCTCGCCAAGCGCCTGGGCAAGAGCG
The DNA here is from genome assembly GCA_040004295.1 of Sphingomonadales bacterium. Classification (GTDB taxonomy): domain Bacteria; phylum Pseudomonadota; class Alphaproteobacteria; order Sphingomonadales; family Sphingomonadaceae; genus Sphingomonas_O. The sequence goes on from JBDUBD010000011.1 coordinate 21,718, forward strand.
GGTACGGCGATTACCTGCTGACCCAACTCGACCAGCCCTTCCGCGCATGAAAGTCGTCGATACCGCGATCCCGGACATAAAGATCATCGAGCCGCGCGTGTTCGGTGACGATCGTGGCTTCTTCCTCGAAACGTGGAACGCCCGCGCCTTCGCCGATCTCGGCATCGACGAGACGTTCGTCCAGGACAACCACAGCCGGTCGGCGCGCGGAGTCTTGCGCGGCATCCACTATCAGGTGGAAAAGCCGCAGGGTAAACTGGTGCGGGTCACCGCTGGAGCAGTGTTCGACGTCGCCGTCGATCTGCGCCGTTCGTCGCCGACGTTCGGTAAATGGGTCGGCGTCGAGCTCTCGGCCAAGAACTTCCGCATGTTGTGGGTGCCGCCGGGCTTCGGGCACGGCTTTCTGACGCTCGCCGATGGCACCGACTTCGCCTATAAATGCACCGATTTCCACGCGCCCGCGCTGGAACGCTGCGTCGCATGGGATGACCCGGATGTGGCGATCGATTGGCCGCTCGACGGCATGACGCCGGCACTGTCGGGCAAGGATGCTATGGGCGAAGCGCTCGCCGTCGCGGAATGTTACGCTTGAAAGCAGTCGTCCTCGGCGCCGCCGGTCAGGTCGGCACGGCATTGCGCGCGACGGCACCCGCCGGTGCATCCGTCATTGGCCTGACACGCGCCGAACTGGATATCGCCGATCTCGACCAGGTCGTCCGGATTCTGACCCAACATGCGCCCGACGTCGTCATCAACGCCGCTGCCTATACCGCCGTCGACAAGGCCGAAGCCGAACAGGACGCGGCGTTCCTGATCAACGCGGTGGGGGTCGGCAATGTCGCCGAAGCCGCCGTCCGCGTCGGCGCGAAACTCGTCCACATCTCGACCGATTTCGTCTTCGACGGCCGGTCCAGCACTCCCTACACACCCGACGCCCCGATCGCGCCGCTGGGCGTCTATGGCGCGTCGAAGGCCGAGGGCGAGAAGCGCGTTCGTGCCCTTGCACCTGACGCGTTGATCGTTCGGACCGCCTGGGTTTACGCCGCGGACAGCGCAAATTTCGTCGCGACCATGCTTCGACTGATGGCGACAGGCAATTCAGTACGCGTCGTCGCCGATCAGGTCGGTACGCCCACCCACGCGACAAGCCTCGCCCACGCGCTTTGGGCGATGGTCGCGGCCAACGCGTCCGGCACACACCACTATACCGACGCGGGCGTGGCATCGTGGTACGACCTAGCCGTGGCGACCGGCGAACTCGCGCACCAGCATGGCCGCTTGCCCGCCCATCCGGAAATCGTGCCGATCCGCACTGTTGATTATCCGACCCCCGCTGCCCGCCCGGCGTACAGCGTTCTCGACAAGACCTCAGCCTGGGCGATTCCGGGCGTCGCCAGCCGCCACTGGCGTGACGAACTCGACTCCATGTTTCTCGAATTGAAGGCGAAAGATTGATGGCCAACCTGCTTGTCACCGGCGGCGCTGGTTTCATCGGCGCGAACTTCGTGCGGATGCGCGCGGAAACCCATCCGGATCAGCCGATCGTCGTTCTCGATGCGCTGACCTATGCGGGCAACGCCGCGAACCTCGAAGGCCTGGATGGAGTCGTCCTTGTCCAGGGCGATATCCGTGACGAGGCGCTGGTCACGCGTCTGCTCGACGAGCATGACATCGATACGCTCGTGCATTTTGCCGCCGAAAGCCATGTCGACCGCTCGATCACCGGCCCGGACGAGTTTTTATCGACCAATATCGACGGCACACACACTCTGCTGAAGGCGGCGCGCAAAAAGTGGCTGACGGGCACGGGCACAGCGCACCGTTTCCATCATATCTCGACCGATGAGGTGTTCGGGTCGCTCAGCGAAAGCGATCCCGCATTCCACGAGAACACGCCCTATGCGCCCAACTCGCCCTATTCGGCGTCGAAGGCGGCATCGGATCACCTCGTCCGCGCCTATCACCACACCTACGGGCTGCAGGTCACGACGACCAATTGCTCGAACAACTACGGCCCGTACCAGTTTCCCGAAAAGCTGATCCCGCTGTTCCTGATCAACGCATTGTCCGGCCGTTCCCTGCCGATCTACGGCGACGGCATGAACCGGCGTGACTGGCTGCACGTCGACGACCATTGCCGCGCGATCAATCTGGTTTTGTCGGACGGCAAGATCGGCGAAACCTACAACGTCGGTGGCGGCGAGGAATTGCCCAATCTTCGGGTCATCGACGCGATCTGCGACGCGGTCGATGCGGCCTTTGCTGCAGACAGCGGCCTGGCCGCGCGCTTCCCCGATGCGCCTGCGGGCAGGGGCGGCTCGACGCACGAATTACGCACCTTCGTCACCGACCGCCCCGGCCATGACCGCCGCTACGCCATCGACGAACGCAAGATCGCGAACGAACTCGGCTACAAGCCGCAATTCGACTTCGAGGATGGCCTGGCGAGCACTGTGCGCTGGTATCTCGATAACGAACCCTGGTGGCGCGCGATCGCGGATGGCAGCTATCGCAAAGCGCAATCCCGTTAGAGCATCGTGCCGGAAATAGGACGTACGCTTTTCGTCAATCCGCCCCTTGAGGGGCGGCGACGCGAAGCGGAGGGGGTGCAAAGAAAGCCAGCGGAAGCTGGCTGCGCGCTTTCCGCGCACGTAGCTTGCACCCCCGGCTTCGCCGCCACCCCTCAAGGGGTGGAGTTAGGGATCTCGCAAAACAACCGCGCGCAAGAATCGATCAGGCGGCAACCGCCTTCAGCCGCTCGGCGTGCTTCTTCCGAAACTTTGCCAGCTTCGGCGCGACCACGATCTGGCAATAGGGATTCGCCGCCCCCTCCCGCTCGAAATACTCCTGGTGATAGTCTTCGGCGACGTACCAGTCCGACAGTGGCTCGATGGTCGTGACGATGGGCTGGTCACGCTCCGCCTGCGCCCGCGCAATGGCGGCGTGCGCTGCGGCTTCCTGCTCGGGCGAATGCGGGAAGACTGCCGAACGATATTGCGTACCGACATCGTTGCCTTGCCGGTTCAGCTGCGTCGGGTCGTGGATCTCGAAAAAGATATCGAGCACCTCGTCGAGAGAAACGACCGTTGGATTGAACACGATCCGGATCGCCTCGGCATGACCGGTCGTGCCGCTGCAGACCTCCTTGTAATTCGGATCGGCAACGTGCCCGCCGACGTAGCCGCTTTCGACGCTCTCCACACCAGCGAGTCCGTCGAATACGGCCTCGACGCACCAGAAGCACCCGGCGGCGAGAGTAGCGGTTTCGGTAGTCATGACAGGCATTTCCTTTGCAAAGGAGATAGGGTCGCAACGCTAGGCCGCAAGTTCCTCCGCCGTCAGCGTGTACAGCCCCGCGGCACCCGACGTCGCCGAAGACGCCTTGCCGAGTGCCTCGGGCACGATGTGATCGAGAAAGAAGCGCGTGCTTGCGAGCTTGCCCTTGAGAAAGACCGGATCGCCCTGTCGCGCCGCCAACCGTTCGCCAGCGATCCTGCCCTGTCGCGCCATCAGCCCACCGGTGGCCATGACCGCGACCATGTCGAGAAACGGATAGCTTCCGGCCAGGCGATCGTCGTTGCTCGCCGACAGCATCCATGATGCCGCCGATTCCACAGCGTCGATCAGGTGGAGCAGCGCAGCCTCGCCTGCCGCATCACCGCGCACTTCGGCGACCAGCGCCGTCAGCGCTGCGCCGCCGTCGCCTGTGAGCTTGCGTCCGACGAGGTCTGCGGCCTGAATGCCGTTCGTGCCCTCATAGATCGGCGCGATCCGCGCATCCCGGTAAAACTGCGCGACGCCGGTTTCCTCGATGAAGCCCATGCCGCCGTGGACCTGCACACAAAGCGACGCGACTTCGCAGCCGACATCGGTGCCCCAGGCCTTTACCAGCGGCGTCAGCAGATCGACCCGCGCCTTGGCCGCGGCATCGCCGGTGCGCGCGCGATCGACGTTAGCCGCCGCCGCATAAAGCAGGGCCCGAGCCCCTTGCGTCAGCGCCTTCATCCGCAACAACATGCGGCGGACGTCGGGATGCTCAATGATCGGCTTTCCCTGAACGCGCTCCATCGCATAGGCGAGCGCCGCCTGCGTCGCCCGCTCGGCGATCTGAACGCCCTGGCTGCCGACGTTCAGGCGCGCGTTGTTCATCATCGTGAACATGGCGCGCATCCCGCCCATTTCGGGGCCGATCAGCCAACCCTTGCAGTCGCCATTGTCGCCATAGCTCATGACGCAGGTCGGTGACGCGTTGATACCCAGCTTGTGCTCGATCGACACGCAGCGCGCATCGTTCGGCACGGTGAAATTGCCGTCGCCGTCGGGCCGGAGCTTCGGCACCAGGAACAGCGAAATCCCCTTCGTCCCCGCTGGCGCATCGGGGGTGCGTGCAAGGACGAGGTGGACGATATTGTCGGTCAGGTCATGGTCGCCAAAGGTGATGAAGATCTTCGTCCCTTTGATGGACCAGCTGCCGTCTGCGTTCGGCGCTGCAGTCGTCCGCAAGGCGCCGACGTCGGACCCGGCCTGAGGCTCGGTCAGGTTCATCGTGCCGGTCCATTCGCCGCTGACGAGTTTTGGCAAGTACATCGCCTGTTGCTCGGGCGTGCCGTGCACATGGATCGCCTCGATCGCGCCGGACGACAGGATGGGACACAGCGTCACCGCCATGTTGGCCGTACCCATATCCTCGAACACCACCGTCTGCATGGCGAAGCCGAGGTTCTGTCCTCCGAATGCCTCGGGCGCATCGAGCGAACCCCAGCCGCCCTCGACATAGGCCGTGTAAGCGGCCTTGTAGCCGTCGGGCATGATTACCGAGCCGTCGAGCAAACGCGCCCCAACCGTATCGCCGAGACGGTTCAGAGGCGCGAACTCACCGGCGGCTATCGCGCCAGCACCTTCAAGGATGGCATCCACGATCTCAAAATCCATGGGTAAATCAAGGGTTTCGAGAATGGTATCAAGCGCAAAACGCTGATCGGCGATTGGGGGCAAGTAAGTCATTCCCCGTCCTTGCAATGGTTGACGCGCACGTCAATTACTCCGGCTAAAAAGCGACTGGAAGAAATATCCACCATAATCACCGCGGCGTTTACCCAAGCACAAACATCCTGCGGTAAGGGCGGTTCGACACAGTCGGAATGCGAGCACCCATGGCCCCCAAGCAGCAAACAAAAGTCGCCGTGCTCGGCCTCGGCTATATCGGCCTGCCGACCGCCGCGGTCGTTGCCCGCTCGGGCGCGCAAGTGCTGGGCATCGACATCCACGAGCATGTCGTCGAGACGGTCAATTCCGGCGGCGTCCATATCGAGGAGGTCGATCTGGACGCACTGGTGCAGGGTGTCGTGCAGCGTGGACTGCTGCGCGCATCGACGACGCTGGAACCCGCAGACGTTTTCATTATCGCCGTGCCGACGCCGTTCGATGACGATCATGCCCCCGATGTTCGCCATGTGCTCAGTGCCGCAGGGAGTATCGCGCCGGTGCTGAAGACGGGAGACGTCGTCATCCTGGAATCGACCTCGCCGGTGGGAACGACCGAAAAGGTGCGGGACGCGCTGGAAGCGCTTCGCCCCGACCTGAAGTTCCCGCATGCCGGAAACGGCGCAGCGGACATCGCCATCGCCTATTGCCCCGAACGCGTGCTGCCCGGCCGCATTCTGGTCGAGCTGATCGACAACGACCGGTGCATCGGCGGCATCACGCCGCGCTGCGCACGCAAGGCACTCAGCTTCTACCGCAGCTTCGTGCGCGGCGCGTGCATCACCACGACCGCGCGCGTTGCCGAGATGGTGAAGCTCAGCGAAAATGCTTTTCGGGACGTCAACATCGCCTTCGCCAACGAACTGTCGCTGGTCAGCGACAAGATGGGCATCGACGTGTGGGACGTGATCCGCCTCGCCAACCGCCACCCGCGCGTGAACATCCTCACCCCCGGCCCCGGCGTCGGCGGCCATTGCATCGCGGTCGATCCGTGGTTCATCGTGCACAGCGCCCCCGAACTGACACCGCTGATCCGCACTGCACGCAACGTGAACGACGGCAAGACCAATCACGTCATCGCGCGCGCATCGGTGCTGATCGAAGCAGAGCCGGGCCGCGTTGCGCTGTTGGGCCTCGCGTTCAAGGCGAATGTGGACGACTTCCGCGAAAGTCCGGCGATGAAAGTCGCCGAAGCGCTTGCCGCGAAGTTCGGCGACCGCATCGCCATCGTCGAACCGCACATCGCCAACCTTCCGGAATCGCTGGCAAAAACCGGCACTGTATTAATCGATATCGACACCGCCCTCGCAGAGTGCGAAACAATGGTCGTGCTAGTCGACCACGACCTCTTCAAATCGGTGCCCGCAGACGAGCGGGCAGGCAAGATCGTGTACGACACGCGGGGCATCTGGGGCGCGGCGTGACCGTGCAGACACAGGTTCTTGCCTTCAGCGATGACGCGATTGCCGTTGCGGCGAATATTATCGCCGATGGCGGTGTCGTGGCCGTTCCGACCGAGACCGTCTATGGCCTGGCGGGCGACGCCACCTCCGATATAGCGGTAGCGGCGATCTATGCAGCCAAGGGGCGCCCCTCGTTCAACCCGCTGATCGTTCATGTGCCCGATCTCGATGGCGCCATGGCGATCGGCGATTTTTCGGGAACCGCGCTCGATCTCGCCAAGGCGCATTGGCCCGGGCCGCTGACGATCGTCGTGCCGCTCCGCGCTGATGCAGGTATTGCAAAGCTCACGACAGCGGGTCTCGCCACCATCGCCATCCGTGTCCCCGCGCACCGGGCGATGCAGGCACTACTCCATACCTGCGGCCGCCCCCTTGCCGCACCCAGCGCCAATGCCAGCGGCACGATCAGTCCGACCCGTGCCGAGCATGTGCTGCGAAGCCTTGATGGCCGGATCCCGCTCGTCATAGATGACGGCGCGACGCCGGGCGGCATCGAATCGACAATCGTGAAGATCACGGATGATCAGTTCGAAGTTCTCCGCCCCGGCCCCGTGATGATCATCGCGGACTCGATCCGGGGTTCAGCTTCTGCTGCGGCAGCAGCAAAGATAGAGGCACCCGGTCAACTCGCCGCACATTACGCCCCTTCTAAACCCCTGCGCCTCAACGCAAATTCGGCTCAGCCGGGCGAAATTCTGATCGGCTTCGGCCCGGTTGGGGGCGACATGTCACTCAGCCCCTCGGGCAATACGACCGAAGCCGCCGTACGCCTGTTCGACCTGCTTCACGCCGCCGACGCCAACCCCGCCCCGCGTATCGCCATCGCCCCCATCCCGGACGAGGGCCTTGGCATCGCAGTCAACGACCGCCTCCGCCGCGCAGCCACGGGCGCCGCGCACAGCGCAGCCGTATGAGGGTGCTCGTCACCGGCGCCGCGGGCTTCATCGGCCATGCCGTCTCCAAGGCGCTGATCGCCCGCGGCGATACCGTCATCGGCATCGACAATCTCAACGACTATTACGACGTCCAGCTGAAGCGCGACCGCCTCGCCGACATCGGGACGGAGGGATTTCATTTCCTGAAGCTCGATTTCGCCGACGATGCAGCTTTCGACGAAGCGATGGCGAACGTCTCGTTCGACCATATCATCCACCTCGGCGCACAAGCAGGCGTGCGCTACAGCCTCGAAAATCCCCGTGCCTATATCCGCTCGAACGTTGGCGGGCATCTCAACCTGCTGGAACTCGCTCGCCAACGCGCCATACCGATGGTCTACGCCTCATCGTCATCCGTCTATGGCGGTAATACCAAGATGCCATTCAGCGTCGAAGACCGCGTCGATCACCCCGTCTCCCTCTACGCCGCGACCAAGAAGTCTGACGAACTGATGAGCGAAACCTACGCCCATCTCTACCGCATCCCGCTGACGGGCCTGCGTTTCTTCACTGTCTACGGTCCATGGGGCCGACCCGACATGGCGCCCTGGCTGTTCACCAAGGCTATTCTGGCCGGTGAGCCGATCAAAGTGTTCAACCACGGGAAAATGAGCCGCGACTTCACCTATATCGACGACATCGTCACCGGCGTGCTCGCCTGCATCGATCGCCCTCCCGCCGATGACGGCGCGGTCAAACCCGGCGGCAGCGTGGCGCCCCACGTGCTCTACAACATAGGTAACAACCGCCCCGAAGAATTGACCCACTTCGTCAACCTTCTGGAGGCGGCTACCGGCAAAAAAGCCGTCCATGAATTGCTCGCAATGCAACCCGGCGATGTCCCCGTCACTTGCGCCGATACTGACGCGCTGGCTCGGGACACCGGCTACACACCGACGACGCCGCTGGAAGTGGGCCTGCCAACGTTCGTCGAATGGTTCAGATCACGTTACGGCGTTTAAATCTGTCCAGGTTCGCCGACGGCTAACGAGTTTCGGCATTTTTCACGCCATTACGCAGTCGTCAGCACGTCGATATATTGCCGTACGATTGTGTCCCAGCGGTAGCGACCACGTAAAAGCGCGAGGACTTCCGGCGCAATCAATCCTGAATCGGGTCGACGTATCAATTTCGCCAGTTCTTCGTCATTCGAAAAATACTCACCCGCGTTATCGAGCGTGGCTCGATTAAACGAACAGTCGAACGCCAGAATTCGGCTGGAATGGTAGATCGCCTCAACCAGTGACGGGTTAGTTCCTCCGACACTATGACCGTGGACATAGGCCGACGATCCTGACCTGATATCCGCAAGAATCGCCTGGTCATAAACGGGTGAGCGCAAGTCGATTCCAGATGCGTTTTGATATTTTTCGATCAGCGATCGGCCATAGTCTGATGTCTGCCAATTTCCAACAAAGACGATTTTTGCTCCGGCGGCGCGCACGGCGGACAGAATCATAGCCGTGTTGTTTTCCGGTTCGACGCGGGCGATCGCCAGCAGATAACCGCGCGGGTCGGATCCACTGTCTCCCAGAACCTGAACCTGGTCCGCGCCATAGGCGATCATTACCGGCTCGATACCATGGATCTCGCGCACCATCGGAACAAGCGCGTCATTGTCCGCGATCACGATGTTGGATGACCGAACAGCGAAGGTTTCAAGGGTCTTTAAAAGATTGCGTGCCAGCGCGCCGAACTTATCACGCCGCCATTCCAGACCGTCAACGTTGGTAACGATACGCAGATTTCGTCGGAACAGGCGAACGAATGGCAGCAGCCAGGCAGCCGATGTCCCCAAGAGGAGGATATGGGAATGACGTTTTATAAACGCAGCATGAAAAAGCTGTAATGCGTCGTGGATCAGGCTTTGAGCGCCACCGGCCGAAAATGGCATCCACACACGGGGATGCCCCTTGAATCCGCCGCGCCGTTCCGCCGAGCTATATGCGGATCTCTGACCATAAAGCGTGAGTCGCGTCGCATCCGGGTCGACGTTATTGGCCAGTTGTTCGGCGAGCGTTTCAAATCCGCCATAACGCGCGGGAACACCACGCGTACCGACAACCGCAATCTGTAACGGGCACGTTGTGGCACCATTAGATTTCGAGTTCCGCAAGGTCATTGCGACGCTCGCGGATTCCTGCGCGCCCACAAAAGATCGCCAAACTGCAGCAGAGCCATCAGCCGATGCCCAAAGGTCGGTCCTTCACGCGCCATGACCATACCGAGCCGCAAGGCCACCGGTCCTCGGCCGGGTAGAACCACGGCTGTTTTCACGTCCCGAGATACGCAGTGGATATCTTCGGCAAAAGCAGCGACCTGCACGCCGATTGATCGTGACAGCCGGATGGCCCTGCCGATCATACTCGCAATGGAACGCTTGCGGCCGACGCCCAAGATATTCGAGTCGTGCTGCCTATACTGCCCCAGTTGACCGGCAGCCTGCACAATCTGCCCGGCATAGGCGGCAAGCAAGACCAGCGCCCAATCGTGCATTACGTAGTGCGCCGGACGCAGGCAGTGTACGGCCAGCGCGAGAAGCGGCTTTGTTACAGCAATAGTATGACCGATGACGGGATTGGCGACCAGCAGTCGCTCTTGGGCTATATCCCGTGGCAACTGAAATGGCCGCCCCTCATAAAAGCTCTCGAACAACGAATTGAGGGCCTCGTCGCAAATCTGCACATCGTGGAAGGCAAGAACATGATCGTGTCCCCGCGCGCGTTGGCTTGCGATGCAAGCCACCACGGTCTCCACCTTGTGCAACCGCCAAACATCATCCTGATCGCTCAGGAAGATCACGTCATCCTCAGCACACTCTGGAAGAACAGCTGTGAATGCGTGAAAGAACGATAGCGTCACCCCTGGCACATGATCGACAAGCTGGACATCCAGCGTAGGCCAGCGCTTCGCGAGTGCCTGCAACATCTCGCGCGTACCATCGGATGAAGCGAAGTCGAACACATGAACGGCGTCGACCACGCGCGTCTGATCCATGATCGACGCCAACTGAGCCTCGATAAACCGGGCGCCATTATGGGCGCAGAGGATAACACGTATCTTCATTACCTGCCTAAGTCGTGACGGCTCACTGCATTATGATCTGGGCGGCACAACTTCCAGTTCGGGCAGGGGGAACAGCAATGTGGTGCCCGCGAGCTGAGGCGACTGAAGAAAGAAATCCCGGAAGTGCCATGGAAGCACGAGCAAGTAATCCGGCTTCTGCTTCAGCAGTTCGTCCTGCGACACGATCGGAATCCAACTGCCGGGGGTGAAGCAACCAAATTTGTCTGGATTCACTTCGCCCACCGCGGTGATTTCGTCGGGGCCGAGGTTGCAATATTGCAGCAACACATTGCCCTTGGTTGACGCGCCCAGAGCTGCGACCGTCTTACTTTCGCTGTGCGCAGTCTTGATGAAATCCTTCAGCTGGGAACGAAGGCGCTCAACCCGCCCTTCAAATTTCCGATACACATCAAGAAACGGAATACCTTCCTCGGTTTCCTTTTGCAGTAGGGCTGTGACCTGTGCCGACCGTTCGACGAAGCCCGCCTTGCCCACGGTCACCGAAAAACTGCCACCATTGACCTCGTTAAACTCGACATCGCGGATCGCTAGACCGACACGCTGTGCCATCCAGTCGATCTGGGCCAGCGCATAGAATTCGATGTGCTCGTGGCAGACTGTGTCGTACGAATTACGCGCGAGCATCGTCGGCAGATAACTCTGCTCAAAGACCCAGATGCCATCATCTTCCAAAATACCTTCGACCTCGCGCATGAAGGCCATAGGATCTTCGAGATCATAGAACATCGAGAAGGATGTCACGACACGCGCCTTGCGACCGGGGTAATGCTCCTTGACGAGCTTGGCCGAGAAGAAGTCGGCGATGATCCCGACGTGCGCCGGGTAATATTGACGAAATTTGTCCGCCGTCGGATCGATGCCAACAAGCGTCAGGCCGGTCGGATCATAGCAGCCCAGCGTCGTACCGTCGTTACTACCGATATCGACGACGAGATCATCGGGACGTAACAAATTCAGGCCGGTAATCTGCGTAACTTTCGCCTTCAAGTGCTTGACCATGCTCTGGTTGAGACCTGACCGATACCCGTAGTTCTCGCCATACATCTCGTGCAGGTCGTAACTGCGATCGAGCTGAATGAGTCCGCACACATCGTCACCCATGCATTTGACCAGCACGAGTTCGCCTTCAGTCAGGGCTGGGTCTGGCGCGGACAGAAACGTGCCCGTTAGCTTCTGCACCCCAAGGTCGAGTATCTCTACCAAGTTTAGGTTGCCACAAATCCGGCAGGCCTTGATCGTGTCGGTCACGCAATACATCCTTTGTTGTTGGCGAGCGCCTGCATGTCGTGCAGGTCCGCATCCACCATTTCCTCGATAATCTCTCTAAAACTGACGCTCGGCGCCCAACCGAGCAGGTCGCGCGCCCGTGTCGCATCGCCAACCAGTTGAATGCTTTCCGACACCCTCCGCAGGTTTGCGTCAACATGTACATGCGCGGTCCAGTCCAAGCCAACGTGACTGAACGCGATTTCGCAAAGCTCGGCGACAGAATGCGTTTGCCCAGTCGCAATGACATAATCGTCCGCCCTGTCCGCCTGCAGCATTAGCCACATGGCGTGTACAACATCGCGGGAATGGCCCCAGTCCCGCCGCGCGTCGAGATCGCCGAGGACAAGATCCTCGGCGATGCCCAGGCTGATCGCGGCTGCCGCGCGCGTGATCTTGCGCGTCACGAAATTCTGCGACCGGCGCGGACTCTCATGATTAAACAAGATCGCAGAGCAGGCGAACGTCCCATGACGCTGGCGCGCAATATCGATCATGTGATGGCCAAAAAGCTTCGCCGCGCCATAGGGACTGCGTGGGGAGAATTCGGTCGCCTCATTTTGCGGACTAGAACGCGGCGCGCCGAACATCTCGCTGCTCGACGCCTGGCAAAATCGCGCGGCGGCATTTCCCTGTATCGCGTCGAGTATTCTCGCCACGGCTAGGCCGTTGACATCACCCATGGAAACTGGCTGATCGTACATACCTGATCCGGTTGAAAAGGCTGCGAAATTGTAAATTTCATCCGGCGCTGTCTGCCGGACCAGCAGGGCGACCGCCTGGGCATCGCACAAGTCGAGTTCGACCAATTCGACGGCTTGCCAAGCGCGGCTTGCGGAGTGGTCCGGAACACGTCGCATCTCGCGAGTCGTACCGACGACGCGATACCCTTTGGCCAAGAGCATCTCCGCCAGATAGGATCCATCCTGACCGGCTGCCCCGAGGATCAGGGCCGTTCGCGTCTTCATGCGATATGCCGTTTCATGGAAAGTGACGCGAGCCGCCGACTGGGTGACGCGGAAAACTTGCTGTTCCACGCCAGAGCATAGCAAGCGCCCCGATATCGACCGCGCGTACTCACTAACAGCAACATTGCCATGAGATTGGCCAAATGCCCTGGGAAGAGCGCAAATGCCAAGAGGACAAGGCGCCAGGGACCGATCCGCATCGGCGCAAAGAACTTTCGATACTCGGCCATGCCGTACGAGCCGTTTGCGCGAAACCCCAGCATCTTGCGAAGGATGCGCCAAGGCTCGGCGGGCGTCACTTGTGACTTGGCCATCTCCGAAAAGTCCGAAAACGACCAGATGAGCCGGGGCCACAAGAGCATCCAGATTTCAAAGCCTCTGGCGCTCCACATGGCATTGCCGAACCGGATCTGGATCAGCGGCTCTCCCAGCAGGATGGTTTTCGCAACCGGCCGCTGAAAAACGACGCCGACATGGACGAACAGCGATCCATAATATGATCGGCGATCGCGCTCCTGCCACAGGGTCCGGCGGACGATTGTTCCGCCGATAAAGGACAAGGGGTCCCCAGCATCAATCAGCAACTGATCGCCGTCAGCGACGCCGTAACGCCGCACACCCGAAAAGCCGAAACGTCGCGCCTGCAGCATCTGGGTACAACTGACGTCGAGTATTTCCGCGTCGACGACCACGAGATCGGGATCTTCCTCCAGCAATTCGAGAACGTGATCCACGGCACCTGGTTTCAGCAGGTCGTCGTCCGTCATCAGCCAGATATGGTCGCCGCGTGCATAGCTGACGGCCTTATCATAATCGGCATCGACGCCGGAATTCGTGTCCTCGCGATAGTACCGCATCTGAGGCCAGTCGCTGAGGTATGGGGTAACGATTTCAGAGGTATTGTCCGGCGATGCGCCGTCTACAATGACAAGTTCGATACCGGGGCGGATTTGCGCCAGCACCGAATCGAGGGTCTCGGCAATGAATGCCCCCCGGTTGAATGTAGCCATGCAAATGGACAACCGAACCTCAGCCATGGCTTTGTGTCCGGACTGCGCGAACGGCTCGCTGGAACGCGGGCCCGAGAATTGGCATGGTCACGATGAAACCCGACGCACGCCGGCGCAACATGAGCCCGCGAGCCCGCACCATGGATGCCATGTATCGGCGTTCCGGATTACTTCCGGTAATTTCGACGTCGCCCTTGGCGGCATACCAGTCGTTTACGCCCGTCCGCAGGAAACGAACGTATCCACTGCTCTCCAGATCGCGTCGAATGCCATTGCCCAGGAAGATCGAATTATCTTCGATGACAAAAACCCGCGGCCGCCAGCGTGACGCTGAAAAGCCGCTCAGAACGGCGCGCTCGTGCCCCTCTACATCGATCGATACGAACGCGATTTCGCCAGGAGATATTCCCGCACTTTCGAGAATGTTATCGAGGGTTTCGATCCGCACATCGACGGCCCTGACGGTCAAGCCCTGTTTCTCGATGCCAGCCTTGGCCCCCGGCTCGATGCTCGACACAGCGTGAGATAGATCGGCACCCTCGGCGAGCATCAATGTCGTCACACCTGCGGCACCGGACGCAGCCCCTTCAAACAGGAATGACTTTCGCTCCCGACGCAACAAGTCACACAGATCAGGGTTGGGTTCGACAAGCACACAGCGCCAACCCTGCTGCTCGAAAAACAGGCTGACGCTTCCGGTAATGCCGTCGTTGGCGCCGACGTCGACGCATGTTTGGGGTTCTGGCCCGAAAAACATCCCGGCCAAGATCCGGTCCTCACCGAACTGCCCGTAGAACTTTTGCGTTGCCACTGTCATTTCGTCGTAATTCCATTCGCGAAGCGCTTCATTGCCATTCGCGTCTCGGGCAGCATCACTGCACTCGTTACAAGCGCTCCCGATGCAAAGACGACACCGATCAAAAGCTGGAGGACGTTAGTTCCGGCAATCGATACGGTGGCGGCCGCTCCAAACCCGAACAGCACTGAAATGGCAAGGGGAGGAGCGACCCCGTGAAGGATCCATCGCCACCCCTCGCCCGGCAGCACATATCGGTTGGTCATATAGGTGCCCAATGCAAAATAGGCGCAATGCAAAATGACCCACGCGATCGCGGCCCCCGTAGCGCCCATCGATGACGACAGTAGGGAAACGGCCGGGATAAACGCAAAAGAAAGCATAATGTTGATATACAACGGTATCTTCACCATCCCTTTCGCGATCTGCAGCGCATAGGGAAAATACATAGCGCAATGAATGGCCGTTCCCGTGGACAGAAGTGCAACCAATACTGCGCCGCTATCCACTACCGACCGATCATTGATCCAGATCGACAAGATCGGCCTAGCGTAAATGATCAGGAACATCGCGACTGGAAATATGACGCCAAGAAAAATTCTGGTGGACAGGTGATATTGTGTCGACAGAACCTCCGGTGATGCCGTTTCGACCAACATGGAGAATTGGGGGTACACGACGTTGAAAGCCGGCGTGATCAACCGATAGAGAATGCCCGCAAGCGCGGTCGCAATCGCATAGTAGCCAACCTGCTCAAGCGTCGCCGTGCGCATGAGAACGACCTTGTCGATCTGTGAAAACAGGATTCCGGTAGCGGCAACGGCGGCCATGCCGACAGAAAAACGCCAGATTGATCTGATGGCCCCCCAATCGAATCGGATACCCGGTTCCATTACAATAGCGCGACGCGTGGCCCACCACATTGCCAATGAATGGGTCACACCAATCAGTATCTGCCAGAGGAAAAAAGCGCGTAACGATTGTTCGACAAACGCGAGGATAACAACGGCGCCAACGTTCGCCAAAGTTGTCGTTGCAATGGTCACGACGCTTGCCAGATCGACCCGCCGTGCTCCATTCAAGACGCCGACATAGAGTGTCGCTGGCCATTTCGCGCCGATTGCCAGTGCAGCAAGCGCAAGCGAGACCGTCGCTTCTTCGACCGGAAGACCGCCCGTCTTCAGCCAGGTTCCCGCGATCCACGGCGACAGTCCCGCCAGCGCGAGCGCCATCATACCGCCCGACAGGACGAACAGAATTGACATTGAATGCACAAGGACGCGGGCATGGTGCATGGCCCCACTGGCGAGCGACCTAGCGACATCACGGCTGACCGCCGGAGTCAAACCCATATCCAGCAACACAAAAATATTTTGCATCGTCAGATAGACGCCGATTATTCCGTAAGCTTCGATACCCAAATACTTGATGTACCAGGGCACAACGAGCAGCCCAATTAGCGCCGTCCAGCCCGAACTGGCAACGCCGGCAAGAAAGTTGCGCTGGTTCATCACGCGACGGTCGAAACGGTCTAGCTATGCAAGCCGTGCTGTCGCAACAGGTTCTCGCGCTCGGCATCCTTCAAATCAGCAGCGACCATTTCGCGGACCAGTTCATCGAAACTAGTTCGTGCGTTCCAACCCAGTTTCTCGCGCGCCAACGCCGCATCGCCAAGCAAGGTCTCGACTTCCGTAGGCCGGAAATAACGCGAGTCGACCGCCACAACTTGCCGTCCGTTATCGTCCATCGCTAATTCCTTCAAACCATTACCCTGCCATCTCAGGGCGATGCCAAGTTCACGGAATGTTACCTCCACGAATTCGCGAACGGTGTGCTGTACGCCGCTCGCGATCACAAAATCTTGTGGCATGTCCTGTTGCATCATCAGCCACTGCATCTCTACGTAGTCGCGCGCGTGTCCCCAATCGCGCTTCGCATCCAGATTGCCCAGATACAGGCAATCCTGCAGGCCAAGCTTGATACGCGCTGCGGCGCGGGTAATTTTTCGCGTTACGAAGTTTTCCCCGCGCACAGGGGATTCATGATTGAACAAGATGCCGTTGCACGCAAAGATGTTGTAGGCTTCACGATAGTTGACGACAGTCCAATAGGCGAACAGCTTGGCAACCGCATAAGGTGAACGCGGATAGAATGGCGTCGTCTCGTTTTGGGGAACCTGTTGAACCAGTCCGTAAAGCTCTGAGGTTGATGCTTGGTAGAAACGCGTTTTCTGAGTCATGCCGAGTGCGCGGATCGCCTCCAACAGACGCAGGGTTCCGAGTGCATTTACGTCGGCGGTATATTCGGGTTGTTCGAACGACACCGCGACATGGCTTTGGGCCGCCAAATTATAGACCTCGTCAGGCTCGATCTGCTGAAGCAACCTTATCAGATTTCCTCCATCTGTCAGGTCGCCATGATGAAGGAACAAGCGCACCTCTTTTTCATGCGGATCACGATAAAGATGGTCGATACGCGCGGTGTTAAAGCTGGACGAACGCCGCTTAATCCCATGAACGGTATAACCCTTCGCGAGTAGCAATCCCGCAAGGTAAGATCCATCCTGTCCGGTAATGCCGGTGATCAGGGCCGTCTTTTGTTTGGTCATAAACTTCCTGGCTTCTCCGTCACACTGGACGCTGTTACTTATTCTCAAAGCTTTCGCCCTTATGCTTGGGCAGCGCAGATCTTTCGGGTCTCATTCAGTCTTGGTATCGATCCGCGGGGTGGCCATACTGGCGCATCAAGGGGTGAACAAGCAGCAACCCAAGGTACGTCGACTATCGCGACAAGCCTGCGTGGGCGCCCGTCGGTTGTGCCAGCTTTTCAGACCTATCGTCATCACGGAACAGTAACTGGCACGTCAGGTACCAAGAAGGCATGAACAGCCAAGGATTGTTGAAGCCTATGAGGGCATACACTGCAAAGCGCGCTACCCCCCTGACTGACCGCTCCGACGCCGATAAAAAAAGCATCAGCGTCAGCGCCATAATCGCGGCAACCGCGATAGGACCAAGTTGAAGTAGCAACATGGGCAGTTGCATCTCAACTTGATAAGGTTGCTCGCGGTCCGTCGAGAGCTGCGGCAGAAAAGAGCCCCATCCCCATCCGGTCCAGTTGTCGGGCATCAAACCTAGGATTATGTCCAGTTGGAACTGCTTCGCACGCAAACTGAGATCGATGTCCGGTCTGATCACTGGCAAATATATATAGATAAGAGTGGCAGCCGTCAGTGCTGTCACGACCACAATCACCTTAAAGGGAAGCGAGCTGCGCAAAATATACGGCAGCGCGAGATTAAATCCCAGCAGCGCCATAATCACCACGCTTTTTGCCACAAAAACAACAAATGCGACAGCAACAGCAAGAGCCGCGATTTGAAGCCCGCGATTTCGAAACGAGTTCAGCAAGAAAATCGCGGCCAAACTCGAAGATTCAAAATAGACGCGATATGTGATTCCGTCAGTACCTTCGATCCGATTCAACCCTCTCAATCCATAAAGATCAAGATCAGAAACCAGTAGGTAAAAACCCATCGCGACGTTGAACAATGTAAAATACGTTAAAAAGCGTCGCAACACCATATCGTCGTGACGAACTGCGTGATTTACAATTGGCATTGCCAAAACAAATGATACAAACCCAAGAAGGTGGATACCGCTGTATACATTGTCGAACTGCGTAATATAAACGAGCCATCCAACCAATGATATTAGTAGAGCGATTAGCATATCCCGGCGATACGCAGCATCGCCAAAACCTGCGAGCAGAATCCCCGGCAAAACAAAAATCTTTTGCGAGGCGAAAAGCAGTAAAGGCCAGAAATTCGTTGCTAGTGAGAACAGAAATATTCTAAGTGTGTACCACCATCTTGACTTTCCGGACGAAGAGAAGCTCTCAGGAGCTTGGGCATCGGGAGTTTTCATTTCAAACTCTCTACCGCTCTGTTGAGCTGGCTCAACGCGCACCAAAGCCATCGATCATCGTCGGTACCGTTCGCAAAGCGATGACCATGTCCAGCCACGCCGAGAAATGTTTGACGTAATAAAAGTCATAGGCCAGCTTCCGATTGATCGCGTCGATATCGGTTACATGTCCCTGATGCACTTGCGCCCATCCGGTAATACCTGGCCGGATAATATGGCGATAGCTATAAAATGGGATCTCACTCTCGTACCATTTTGACAGAGGAACCGCCTCTGGCCGCGGCCCGATCCAGCTCATTTCACCCCGCAAGATGTTTACGATCTGGGGCAATTCGTCGAGCCTTGTTTGCCTTAAAAAACGGCCGATCCGCGTAACACGGCCGTCATCATTGCGCGTCATGGCATCAAGCCGCGCGGCATCTCCATGCAAAGCAATCGCGCGCGGGCGCATCGAGCGAAACTTCCACATCTTGAACACTTCGCCGCGATAGCCGATCCGCTCCTGCCGAAAGATTACCGGCCCTGACGTATCCAGTTTGATCAGGAAGGCAATCACCGCCATCGGAAAAATCAGCAATGGTATCAATATGATACAGGCCACAAGGTCGATCAGGCGCTTGATCTTGTGATAGGCCAGATTGGGCAACAGCGAGCCAAAGCTGTTTTCAGAAAGATGTTCAATCGTCACTCGTCCGGTGAGTGATTCACTCAGCAGTTTAGAGTGATAGACGATGCGCCCACTCACCGCTGCGCGCGCCAACATGCGTTCCCAGTCATCGTCATGATCATGTCGGAAATCGGCAACCAACATTGCATGCGGTACATTGGGAACGACCGGTTCAACCATCGTCTCCCATCGCGCGGCGTCAATGTCGCGCAGCGTGCTTGCATCACCGCCCGGCACTACGAAGAACATGGGCTTGACCACCCGCTCTGTCAGATAAGCCAGGAAGAACGCCGTCAACACCGCCAACACGAAGCTGCCCGACAAAACCGAGCGACTATAAGCCAGTCGCATGCCGAAAATCAGGACAAGCGTTACACCATATGCCCCCGCAAGCGACGGAAAAATGAGCGAATAAGAACGCATCCCGGGAAAGTCGTTTACACGCCGCAACGCCATCAATCCGGCAGTAGTAGCCGCCAATGCTGCGGCGACACTATTCAGGATCGCACGGTTCGATTCCGCCGTGATAAACCCCATGTACACATAGAGACCGGGCAAGACGACCGCCACAGTCCACATGACGACGACTTGAAACCGCAGACGATTGACGATCGCGAGTTTGCGCATGGGACTCGCAATGATTTGCCTGGCCATCAACATGCGGATCGCCTTGATAATGTGCTGGAGCAGACGATAAAATACATGGCTTTGTGCAAACGTTCCTATTGTGCTTAAATTGCGCCTACCGCAGCGCAGCGAGGCTGTCGACGGACTGTGGTTCACTCTGCCGGACAGGTCACGCACCCTGTCGCGGCTATTGGGCGTATTACCGCTCTTCCCGGCGTGCCGTGCGGCTTTCGTACATCTTTTGCTGGGCTACAACCAGAGGATTCCAGACCGCCGCTAACGCGCGCTTGAAGCCGCTACGCGGAACCCAGCTCATGCTGGCATATTCCACGTCGCGCGCGCCATCATCGATCGTGTAGGCATAGGCAGCAATCGATGCACAACGGCCAACGGGACGAAAACGTCCATGCCTAGTTGTTTGATCCCTTGGTTTGATGGTGCGATTCATTCGTTGGAATGGAAG
>JBDUBD010000140.1:0-4140 GCA_040004295.1 Sphingomonadales bacterium
TCCGCACCTGCGTCGATTGGCGACAACAGCATGAAGACCAGGTCGACCGGCATGTCGTCCACCGACGAGAAATCGATCGGCTGGGCAAGCTGGGCAAACAGGCCAACCACCTCGGTCAGGCCGTCGATCTTGCCATGCGGTATGGCAATACCGCCGCCGAATCCGGTAGATCCCAGCCGTTCGCGTTCGGTCAACCGCTCGACGACTTTGCGTTCGTCGATGCCGTAGACACGATCTGCCAGATTACCAAGCGCTTGAAACAAAGGTCTTTTACCGGCCACGGGTAAAGCGGCCACCACCGCACCCGGGCGGAGGAAGGTCAATAAATTCGTCACAATGAATCCGGAATAAAATGCTTTGCGCGCCCCTTTCGCCAAAAAAAGGCGGCGCGCAAGTGTTGGTCCCCGCTATGCGGCGAGTGGTTCGACCCAGCCAATTGTTCCGTCGCCGCGCCGGTAGACCATATTGAATGCCCCCGTACCGGCGTTTTTGAACAGCAGTGCGTTGGTATTGCGCAGGTCGAGCATCATTACGGCGTCCGACACACTGGCATCGGGAACGTCAACGCGCGTTTCGGCAACGACGACGGGGTGATCGCTGACTTCCTCAGCACCCTCGTCGGCTTCGAAGACCGTATAACGTGCATCCTCTGCAGGATCGGGCTGGGGTGGAGCGGCTGGTCCGACATGGTCGTTCAACCGGCGCATATAGCGACGCAACTGACGCTCGATCTTGTCTGCGGCCTGCTCGAACGCGGGATGGGCTTCCATGCCGCTGCCACTGGCTTTCAGCACCAGACCCTGCATAACATGGGACATGATGTCGCAAACAAAGCCGTTGTCGTGCGGACCTTTTCCGAAAGTCACCTTGGACGAGATGGCGCGGGCGAAATATTTGTCGGCAACCCCCTGAAGTCGTGTCTCGACATGCGTTCGGAGCGCATCGCCGGTGGCGACCTGATGACCTGAAACGCGAATTTCCATGGGGAATGCTCCTTTTTACATTGGGCCGTCCGTCAGACGGCCTGCCACTGCTCGTCCGCCGCCCATAAGGGATCGGCGAGCGAGGAGACGAACGCACGATGACGTGCAATTTCTTCCGCAGACACGAAATGTAATGGAACCTGTCTTGTCGACGGCACAGTTTCAACGATCGCTATCGCAGCTTCCACAATAGCCGAAGCCGGTGTCATCATATCGAGGCCTATCTGGCGACCGCCCGTCAGTTCCACATAGAGCTGCGCCAGCAGTTGCGCGTCAAGCAGCGCCCCGTGCAAAACCCGATGGCTGCGGTCGATACCATAGCGGTTGCACAGCGCGTCGAGGCTGTGCTTGGCACCTGGATGCTTGGTTCGTGCCATCTGCTGCGTATCGATCATCCGCCCTCGGGACACGTGTAGACGGCCACAGCCCGCAAGTTCGGAATTGAGGAAAGCGTAATCGAACATCGCATTGTGAGCGATCAGCGGCGAATCCTCGAGGAAATCCAGAAGATCCTCGACACATTCATCGAACAACGGCTTGTCCGCGAGAAACGAGTCGGTCAGCCCGTGAATCTGCCGCGCGATATCGGGCATCACCATCTGCGGATTAAAGTAGGCGTGGTAGACCCGACCTGTCTCACACCGGTTAATCAGTTCGATGCAGCCGATCTCAACGATGCGGTCACCTTGTGAGGGATCGAGTCCTGTAGTCTCGGTATCGAAAACAATTTCGCGCATTGAAAGCTGACTATTGGCCTTCGGAAGCCCGGATGCAAGTTACGAGCGCGGCAACCTGTGCGCCCGTCTCGTCAAGCGGTACGCCAGTGTCGATAATGGCAGTAGCCCGGGCGCGCTTTTCGGCATCGGGCATCTGGCGAGCAAGGATCGATTCGAATTTGTCCACGGTCATTCCAGGTCGCGCAAGCACTCTGGCGCGTTGAACCGCAGGCGGCGCCGAGACGACCCAAACTACCGAAAGTCCGACGTCACCTGCCTTCTCGAACAGGAGCGGAATGTCGAACACAACGAGGGGAGCCTCCGCGTTCTCGGCAAGAAACGCCATACGTGCTTCGGCAACTGTCGGGTGGACGATCGCTTCGAGTCGTTTCATCGCCGCGTCGTTGCCCAGCACCCGTGCCCCGAGCTCCTGACGATCGACCCCCGCCCGACCCGTCGTCCCCGGAAATGCTACTTCGATATCCGCTACCAGCGCACCACCCGCCCCCTGCAGTCGGTGTACCTCGGCATCCGCATCGAACACGGGCACCCCCAAGTCGCGCAACATTCCGGCCACAGTCGACTTTCCCATGCCGATCGAACCGGTGAGGCCGACGATCTTCATGCCGTTAGCAGCGTACGCAGTTCGTCGTCATGGGCACGCGGCGCGGGTTTGCCGAAGAACAACTCGAACGCAAACGCCGCTTGTCCGATGAGCATTTCGAAGCCGTCGATCGTGTCCAGGTCCGCATCGCGAGCAGCGGCCAGCAGCGGTGTCTCAAGCGGGGCGTAAACCAGATCATAGACGATCGCGTCGTCGGGTAAGGGCGACAGGTCGGGCACATATTCCGGTTGTGACACCATCCCAAGCGAACTTGCATTCACAAGCAAGGCAGCGGGCGCCAAAACAGCATCGAACCCCTGCACTTTTCCCTTCAGGCCGAACTGCGCAAGCAGCGCCGCGCCTTTCAGCGGCGAGCGCGCAATTATACAAACATCACCAACATCGACCTTTCCCAAGGCGAAGAGGACGGCACGCGCGGCACCACCAGTTCCGACAATGGCCACGGGCGCACCCTGAAGATCGACTGCCGCGAGAGGGGCATAGAACCCCGCAGCGTCGGTGTTTGTGCCGGTCAACCTGCTTTGGGGGTCGCGGAGCACCGTGTTCATCGCGCCGATCGAGCCGCGAACTTCGCCGGGGTCGTCGACCAGGTCCATGACCGCGATCTTGTGGGGAATGGTGACGTTGCAGCCACGCCAGTCGGCATCGTCGCGGCGGTGGGCGATGTAATCGGCGAGGTCATCGGGGCGGACGTGGCAGCTACGATAGTCGCCGTCGATGCCGCATTTCGACAACCAGAATTTGTGAATTATCGGTGATTTTGAATGACTTATGGGATAACCGATGACCTCTGCATAAGGCATGTTCATGACGTCATGACTCCGCGAACGCGCAACCAGTCGAGCAGGGGCAGCATCGGCAATCCCCGGATCGTGAAGGTGTCGCCGTCGATCTTGCGGAAAAGCTGAAGGCCCGGCCCCTCGATTCGGTAACCGCCGACGCAGCCCGCCACCGCCGCACCTTCGTGCGCGACATAGTCGGCGATGAAAGCCTCGCTCAGTGTCCGGACGGTCATCGTGGCGCGGGCGACATGGCGCCAGACGGGCACACCCCCTTCGGCTGCAACCACGGCCGAGTGCAGACGATGCGTCCGTCCCGACAACATGCGGAGTTGCACCGCAAGCTGGTCGCCAGGCTTGTCCAGCAAGGTGCCATCATCAAGCTCGCAGGTCGAATCGCAGCCGAGGACGAGTTCGCCCGGCCGGCGCGCGGAAATCCTGATCGCTTTCAGTTCGGCAAGCGCGTCGGCAAGATTGCGCCCGTCGAGATGCGCCATCGCTGCCTTTACCGCATCTTCGTCGACGCCGGGGGCAACTGCTTCATGCAGAATGCCTGCCGCCGTCAGCATGGCGCGACGCGACACACTGGTGGACGCGAGGACAAGTGTCATTCGCTGCCTCGTTGTTCGTTGTAGATATTGATGATTGCCGCCGCCGCTTCTTCGATCGAACGGCGTGTCATGTCGATAACCGGCCAGCCGTTATCCGCGAACATGCGGCGGGCATAGGCCAGCTCGGTCGCGACCTTTTCCTGGTCGACGTAATCGGTTTCGGGTGCCTGGTTGAGCGAAAGCAGCCGGTTGCGCCGGATCTGGACCAGTCGGTCGGCGCTCGTCACCAGCCCGACGACCAGCGGCTTTTCCAACCGGAACAACAGATCCGGTGGCGGCGATTCGACGACCAGTGGGATATTCGCCGTCTTGAAGCCGCGATTGGCGAGATAGATCGACGTCGGCGTCTTGGACGTACGGCTGACACCCGCGAGCAGGATGTCGGCCTCCTCCCAATTCTCCCAGCCGATGCCGTCGTCATGTGCG
>JBDUBD010000141.1:0-4120 GCA_040004295.1 Sphingomonadales bacterium
TTGGAGTGGAGCGTACACATCGATCCGTCGTGGCCGGTATTCATGGCGGCCAGAAGGTCGAAACACTCCTGACCACGAATTTCGCCGAGGATGATGCGGTCAGGTCGCATACGCAGCGCGTTCTTCACGAGGTCGCGGATCGAGATTTCGCCCTGACCCTCGAGGTTGGCAGGGCGCGTTTCGAGCGGCAGCCAGTGCGGCTGCTGTAGGCGAAGTTCGGCCGCATCCTCGATTGTCAGAACGCGTTCGCCCGGGTCGATCATCTTCGACAGCGCATTGAGCATCGTCGTTTTACCGGAGCCGGTGCCGCCCGAGATGACGATGTTGAAACGGCATGCGCCCGCGATCTTCAGCGCGGTCGCCATCTTGTCCGACATTGATCCGCCCTTGGCCATCATGTCGAGTGTGATCGGCTTGGCGGAGAATTTACGAATCGAGATCGCGGTACCGCGCAACGAGAGCGGCGGTACGATAACGTTGACGCGGCTGCCGTCCTTGAGACGGGCGTCGGCAAGAGGCGTGGTCTGGTCGACGCGGCGGCCGACCGAATTGCAGATCCGCTGCGCAATCTGGAACAGATGTTCCTCGTCGCGGAACTGGATCGGTGCGATCTCCAGCTTGCCCTTTTTTTCGATGTAGGTCTGGTCCGGGCCGTTGACCATGATATCGCTGATCAGCGGATCGCTGAGCAATTCCTCGAGCGGGCCAAGACCCAGCAATTCGTCGACCAACACCTTTTCCAGCGCGAACTGTTCGCGACGGTTAAGGGTGAATTTCAGTTCGGCGAGCACTTCACCGATGATCGGGCGGAATTCTTCGGCGAGTTCGTCCTTGTCGAGCGTCGCTGCGGCTTCGGGATCGATGCGTTCGAGCAGGCGCGGCAGCACCTGTTCCTTGATCTTGTGGACGCTGGCCTCGAACCCTTCGGCCTTTGGCTGGACTTCCATCTCGGCGCTCTGGCGGTCGTTCAGGCGCGACATCGCGTCGGAATGTGATGGCGGTGCACCCGGAAGATCGGACATCGACGTTGGCAGGGTTACAGCATCGATCGGCGGGAATTGGGCACCGCCCTCCGGCATGGCCGGGGCGGGCGATCCGCCGGGGCCTTGCATCGGGCGCGCAACGCCAAACGCGGGCCGTGAAGGGCCCGATCCAATTCCGCCGCGTTTACCGAATGCGCTCATAAAACCTTGCCCACACAGAGGGAGACCACCTCAACACATGGTGGCCAGAGAGGGTGAATAGGGCGTAAACTTTGACGAATTCCTAATCCGCCCGCCGTCCTGCCCGCGCTGGACCGACAGATAGGAGGCGAGGGTTAATTTTCGCACCGATTGCCGGTCTTCGGAACGCTCGAAGACCGAAACGCAAACGCCGCGCCCGGCGGACCGGACGCGGCGTTCGAAAACTCTAGAAGAGGAAGAAGCGTTTAGCTGACGATGGTCGCGTGTTCGGCGAGGACGGTCAGCCGGTTGTCACCAACCTCGGCAAAGCCACCCTGGACCGTAATCCGCTGCGGCGTCGCACCGTCTCGCGCATAGACGCGGATCTCGCCGTCACGGATCGTCGTCATCACCGGTGCATGGTGCGCCAATATGCCCATGTCGCCTTCACTGCCGGGGATTTCGACCATGTATGCCGTGGTCGAAAGTACCGCCTTTTCCGGCGTGACGAGATCGAAGGTCAGCTCAGCCACTTAGGCTTCCGATGCCAGCTTCTGCGCCTTGGCGACGGCTTCTTCGATGCCGCCGACCATGTAGAACGCGGCTTCGGGCAAATGGTCGTACTCACCGTCGACGACGGCTTTAAACGATTTCACCGTGTCCTCGACCTGCACGAACTTGCCGCTGATGCCGGTGAAGACCTCGGCGACGTGGAAGGGCTGGCTGAGGAACTTCTGGATCTTGCGCGCGCGGCTGACGATCAGCTTATCTTCCTCGCTCAGCTCGTCCATGCCGAGGATGGCGATGATGTCCTGCAGCGACTTGTACTTCTGCAGGGTTTCCTGAACGCGGCGTGCGGTGTCGTAATGCTCCTGGCCGACGACGGCAGGGGTCAGAACGCGGCTGGTCGAATCGAGCGGATCGACCGCCGGATAGATGCCCAGTTCCGAAATCGCGCGGTTCAGCGTGGTCGTCGCGTCCAAGTGAGCGAACGACGTGGCCGGCGCCGGATCGGTAAGATCGTCCGCAGGAACATAGATCGCCTGCACCGAGGTGATCGACCCCTTGTTGGTCGAGGTGATGCGTTCTTGTAGCGCGCCCATGTCGGTCGACAGGGTTGGCTGATAGCCCACGGCCGACGGGATACGCCCGAGCAGCGCCGACACTTCCGAACCGGCTTGCGTAAAGCGGAAGATGTTGTCGACGAAGAAAAGCACGTCCTGGCCTTCGACGTCGCGGAAATATTCGGCGATCGTCAAGCCCGACAGCGCGACGCGGGCGCGCGCACCCGGCGGCTCGTTCATCTGGCCAAACACCAGCGCAACCTTCGACCCCTCGGGCGTCGGGTTGCCATCCTTGTCCTTGGCGATGACGCCGGCGTCGAGGAATTCGTGATAGAGATCGTTGCCTTCGCGGGTGCGCTCACCGACGCCGGCAAACACCGACACGCCGCCATGGCCCTTGGCGATGTTGTTGATCAGCTCCTGGATCAGCACGGTCTTGCCGACGCCGGCGCCGCCGAACAGGCCGATCTTGCCGCCGCGCGCATAGGGCGCGAGCAGGTCGATGACCTTGATGCCGGTGACCAGAATCGCGCTTTCGGTCGACTGGTCGACGAACTCGGGGGCCTTGGCATGGATCGGGGCGGTCTGCGTCGCACCGATGGGGCCACGCTCGTCGATCGGCTCGCCGATGACGTTCATGATGCGGCCCAGCGTCATCGGGCCGACAGGCATGCGGATCTGCGAGCCGGTATCGGTGACGCGCTGGCCGCGTGTCAGACCCTCGGTCGCGTCCATTGCGATCGTGCGGACAGTGTTCTCGCCCAGATGCTGCGCGACTTCGAGGATGATGCGGTTGCCGTTGTTGAACGTCTCGAGCGCCGAGAGAATCGCGGGCAGCTGATCCTCGAAGGTCACATCGACGACGGCACCGATGATCTGCGAAATCGCGCCGACGTTGTTCGACGTCTGCAGCGGTGCCGATGCCTTGGGCGCGGCAGCTTTCGGCGCTGCGGCCTTGGCGGCTGCGGGTTTCTTCGCGGCGGGCTTCTTGGGGGCTGCGGTGGCCATGTCGTTTCCTGCTTTCAAGTCTAAACTAGAGCGCTTCTGCGCCAAATTTTCGAGGTTGCTACAGCGCTTCCGCGCCAGCGATGATTTCAATCAGTTCGGTCGTGATCGCGGCCTGGCGGGTGCGGTTGTAGAGCACCGTCAGTTTCTGGATCATGTCGCCCGCGTTGCGCGTCGCATTGTCCATCGCGGTCATGCGGCTACCCTGTTCGGAGGCGGCGTTTTCCAGCATCGCGCGGAAAATCTGGATCGCGACGTTACGCGGCAACAGGTCGGCGAGGATAGTTTCCTCATCGGGTTCATACTCGACAGCCGCCGGTGCGCTACCCGAAGTTGACACGGTCCCAATGTCAGCATTTCCGCCATTTTTGAGGGGTACGGGAATGATCTGGATACCCGTCGGCTCCTGCACAAGTGCCGAAAGGAATTTGGCGAAGAAAAGGTGCGCGACGTCGAACTCGCCCGCTTCGAAACGCGTGATCAGGTCTTCGGCGACGATCTGTGCGTCGGCGAAAGCGACATTCTTGATGTGCCCGACTTCCTGGTCGTGCAGGATCTGGTTGGGGTAGAAGCGCCGCATCACGCGACCCTTCTTGCCCGCGAGATAGAACTTCACGGTCTTGCCCGCAGCTTCCAGCTCGACGGCCTTCGCGCGCGCCGCACGGACGATGTTTGTGTTGAACGCACCCGCAAGGCCGCGTTCCGACGTTGCAACGACGATCAGGTGTACCTGATCCTTGCCGGTGCCCGCCAGCAGCTTCGGGCTGCTTTCGCTGATCGTCACTTTCGATGCCAGGCTCGACATTACGGCTTCGAGGCGCTCGGCATAGGGACGACCGGCGACCGCCGCTTCCTGCGCACGGCGCAGCTTCGCGGCGGCGACCATCT
>JBDUBD010000142.1:0-4110 GCA_040004295.1 Sphingomonadales bacterium
TGCCCTTCAACGGCGTATTGTCGTCGTTGCCGACCCACACTCCGACCACCAGATCGCCTGCAAAACCGATGAACAGCGCGTCGCGGCTGTCCTGGCTCGTCCCGGTCTTGCCATAGGCCTTGATCGCGAGATTCGCGCGCTTGCCCGTGCCGTCGGTCACGACCGAACGTAACAGGTCGAGCAGCATGTCGTGTTGCGTATCCCCGAACGTCCGCCGCGATGCGAGCAGCCGGTCGAACAGGCCCGGCTCGGGTTGTTCCACAGCATGCGGCGACACCGGCCATCGTCCCGCAGCAACCGACGCATAGGCCGATGTCAGCTCGATCAGGCTGACCCCGGACGAACCCAGCGCGAGCGTGGGGTCGGCGGTGAGCGGACTGCGGATGCCCAGATCTTTCGCCGCACGGATGACCGCATCGGGGCCGAGTTGCTTGTACAGCCGCACCGCCGCGACATTGCTCGACCGCGCGAACGCCTGGCGCAGGGTGATTTCGCCACGATAATGTTCGCTGCTGTTCTTCGGGCGATAGTTGCTGTCGAGGATCGGGCTGTCGTCGATCATCGAATCGGGCGTCATGCCGGCGCGCAGCGCGGCGAGGTAGACGAACAGCTTGAACGTCGACCCGGGCTGGCGCCGCGCCTGTGTCGCGCGATTGAAAGGCGAGGTTTCGTAGCTCCGGCCACCAATCATCGCGACGACATCACCATTGGTCCGCATCGCGACCAACGCCACTTGTGCCTTGCCCAGCGCCGCGCGTCCGATCGCCGCCCGCGCAAATTTCTGCAATCGCGCATCGAGCGTCGTCGTGATCGTCGCGTCGCCGTATGCATCCTCCGCCTTCGCGCGCGCCTGCGGCAGCGCCCAATCGGCGAAATAGGTGCCGTTGGGCAGTGTCGAGCGGGTGTAGAGGTTCAGCGTCGCTGGTTCGGTCGCGGCGGCGCGTGCTGGGGTGATCGCCCCGGTCTCCCCCATCGCCGCCAGCACCAGCCGCGACCGCGCCTGTGCACCCGCCAGATTGCGCGATGGCGCGAGCGCCGACGGCGCCTTGACGAGCCCGGCCAGCATCGCCGCCTGTGCGAGTGTCAGCCGCTCCGGCTGGCGGTTGAAATAGTGGCGCGATGCCGCGCGCAGGCCATACACATTGTCGCCGAAATACGCGTTCGACAGGTATCGCTCGAGGATCTCGTCCTTTGTCAGCCACGCCTCCAGCCAGAACGCGATCACCATCTCGCGCGCCTTGCGCGACAGGTTGCGATCGGCGGTGAGGAAGGTCATTTTCGCGAACTGCTGGGTGATCGTGCTGCCACCCTGCGTACCCCGCTTGCGCCACGCGTTGTTCCAGGCGGCGCGCGCCAAACCGCGCGGATCGACACCCCAGTGGCTGTAAAACCGCCGGTCCTCGATCGAAATGAACGCGTCGCGGACGTGCTTTGGCAGTTTCGCAATCTTCACCGGCTGGTCGACGACCGCCCCCGTCCGCGCGATCGGCTGCCCATCGGCGGCAAGCAAGGTGACGCTCGGCGGCGCCATCGGCTGCAACGACTTCGACAGCGGCGCGGTGAACGCCAGCCAGGCGAACAGAGCGATGAAAAGGAGAACAAATGCCTGTAACCCACGCTTGACCCAACGCCACCGGCTGCGGGGTTTCGGCGGCGGTTGCTGGTCGCGCTTTGGTTGGGAATAGCCTGCAAAATCGGCAGAGCCGTCGGGCCGACCCTGTGCATTGGCAGGCAAGGGATCGAAACTGTCCACCCGGTCGGTCATTGTGGCGCTGTGTTAGCCATATAAAACACAGATGGCGAGAGGGATTAGGATGAGAAAACGGCAGGCCAGTTACTCTTCGCCCTACCTGCTACCGAAAGCGCCCTGTGTTATTGTACGGGAAAGCCCTCATTCAGAAAATTAGCAAGCCTGTGGCGAAGCTGCGTTTCAGTTGCTATGTGAAAGTATGGCCAAAAACGGTACTACGCATCGGTCTTCAACCACCGGCATGTTTGTCACAGTGAAATCCGTGGAAAATCGATCGCGCAATGTAACAACGAAGCTTGGAGAGGTGATCGTTCGGGGTACAAAACCGAGCGCAGAACTCGTGAAAGCTAATGTTGCGCGCAGTACTCAGGCGCTAGAGCGCGTCGGTGAGAAACTGACGAGGCCAGGCGTAAGTCTGCGCGATAAGAAGGACGTACCCCGCTATTCGGCCGACGAGCACAACCCCGGAGTTTTCGTTCGCCGACTCAATGGCGAAGTTAGGGAATTATCCCCTTGCGTCAGGTTGATCGAAGCCCTATACAATATGTATGAAAACGAAAGCGCCCACCCTTCGCCAGTTCCTAGACCAGTTTCCGACCGAGGACGCTTGCCTAGAGCATTTGATGCGCAATCGTTTTGGCGACCGGCACGACTGTTCGAAGTGCGGTCGTAACGCCCACTTCTATCGGGTGAAGGCTCGCAAGGTGTATTCATGCGAGTATTGCGGCAATCAGGTTTCCCCGATGGTCGATACGCCGTTTGAGCGGACCCGCACGCCGCTGCGCGACTGGTTTCAGGTCATGTTCCTGTTCTGCACGACGCGGAACGGCGTTGCCGCCAAGGAAGTCGAGCGCCAGTTGGGCGTCACTTACAAAACGGCTTGGCGCATGTGCCACGAAATTCGCAAATACATGGGTGAAGTTGACGGCGACGGCCCGCTGGGCGGTCCCGGCAAGCATGTCGAGATCGACGAAACGATGATGGGCGGTTTTCGGTCGCCCAAGACGGTCGTGATGGGGATGCTTGAGCGCGGTGGCGACGTGATGACAGCGGTTGTGCCTAACCAGCGCAAGTCCACCCTGACGCCGATTATCGACGCCAACGTCATTCCCGGCGGCGCGGTCCACACCGACGAATTGCGCTCCTATCTTGGGCTTCACACGCGCGGGCATCGTCACATGACGGTCAATCACAGCGCCCACGAATATGTCGGCTATCAGGGTGCCAGCACTAACGGCATCGAAGGGTTCTGGGCAGCGGTTAAGCGCGGCATCAACGGAACCCATATCCATGTCAGTTCGCGTCACTTGCCGAAGTATCTGGCGGAGTTCGAGTATCGCTGGAACATGCGTCAGCTTCCCCACCTGATGCTTGATCGCCTGATGGTTTCCTTCGCGCGCTAGACGGGGATTTGCCGTTTACCATCGCGCGTAGCAAAGTGTCGAAGCGGTTTTGAGCCTCAATATTGCCGAACATACCAATCTCCCGGATTGAACGATAACGCCGCGTTTTCGGCGTTTTTTGCAATCGTGCCCATTGATGCCTGTATCTGGGGCAAATGGCCGTCGCGCATAAGCGGGCCAATTGTGGAAAAATACATATCGAGTCCGATGCAAATTTCGGCGGCATCCTGAGACGTAAATTCAGGAACGACCAACCCCTCTTTGGCATAAGTCAGCAGCAGCGAAATGCCGTCTTTGGCGGTGTCGATAATCTCGTTTCCATTATCACCGCCAAGCCACCTTTGACGCCTGTAATGGCGCACCCGATCTACAATGTTTGAGCCCTGATGATACAGGCTGCGCAGGAGTTCTTCGCGGGTTCGCGGCTTACCGCTCTTTGCCGATTGCATCCGACCGCCACGCCAGAAGAGATAAACTCCCAACGCTAAAAGCGCGAAAGCGAGCATATTAAGCCAAGG
Source organism: Sphingomonadales bacterium (assembly GCA_040004295.1). Classification (GTDB taxonomy): domain Bacteria; phylum Pseudomonadota; class Alphaproteobacteria; order Sphingomonadales; family Sphingomonadaceae; genus Sphingomonas_O. Next base: position 3,672 of record JBDUBD010000142.1, read on the forward strand.
GATCGCATCCCAATTCACAGCGTTAGCGGCGCTCCTTGGAAGCGGTAAGCGGTCGAGAACCTTTCCGACCAACCATCCAAGGGCTTCTCTAAAGATGACGCCGAACGCGGTACCAAATGCGGCAATGCCAGCACCGATGGTAAGTCTCTTGCCGTCCATTCCGTGCCCCCGGATCGAGTCGATCTAGGCTGTATACCACCGCTAGACCTAACTGACGCAAGGGGATAATTCCCCGAAGTTACGACCGGGCGACTCCAGAACGGCCACTTCGTCCAGAACAAGTGACTAAACTCAGGGAGGCGGTTAGGCAGATCCTTGCCGCCCAGAAACGTACCAAGAAGCCATTGGCGATCATCCTTGCCGGTCATAACGGCTCGGGGAAATCTGTCCGTCGTCAGAACCTTTGGCGCAGATGGCGGCGTAAATTAGCGGAGCGTGG